>JANNOM010000098.1:0-21384 GCA_031399065.1 Chitinophagaceae bacterium | reverse complement strand
CTTCTCCGCGCTTGTTCTCTTTTAAACTGGGCTGCGGGTTCTGATTTACATAACCCAGCGCTGCATATTCCCATTCCGCTTCTGTTGGGAGGCGGTAATTAGGGAACAGGATACCATCTTCAAAAGTAACCTGCGTTCTGGGAGTACCGTTCGGGTTCTTCAGCGGGTTCTTTTTAGAACGGGCTGCTTTACCGGGAGTAGTCTGAAATTCACCCATCAGGTAACTTTTGGTTTCAAAGTGCTCGGCACCTAAACCAGTTATATTTTTCAGCGATTTGTCGTTTGCCATACCTTTCTGGATAAGGGCCAGTTCATTCACCCTGTCCGTTCTCCATAAGCAGAAATCATTGGCCTGCCTCCAGGATACGCCTACTACAGGATAGTAGTTATAGCCGGGGTGACGGAAATAATATTCCACCATCGGTTCGTTATAAGCCAGCTCGCTTCTCCATACCAGAGTATCCGGTAAGGCACTGTTGCGAACGGGTGCATACTCGTCACCGTCAAAAACGGTGTTAAGCCAGTAAAGGTACTCACGGTAGTGTACGTTGGCTACTTCGGACTGGTCGATATAGAAGGAGTTTACTGTGATACGGCGGGGGATATTATTCCATTCGCCCATTACATCTTCTTCTGTAGCACCCATGGTAAAAGTACCACCCTGTACAAATACAAGTCCGGGACCTGTACGTTGTTCCGTTTCCTTTGCCACCTGGTACCCACCCTGATTTTTATCATTGTAGTTCCACCCGGTTACATCGGATTTCGCTGTTTTTTTGCCACAGGAGGCAGCCATTACAGTAAAGGACGCTAGGATTGTCAGATTTTTCCAGTTCATTTTATATGCCATTGAGAGCCGGTTTTAAGACTAAAATAACGCAGTGATAAATCAATTATTGTACAAATATAATTAAAGCAGGGTGCCGCCCGTCATTATTAGTAATCCATATGCCAGTTTTCCAAAATTTGGACAATAATTTAGTACCCGGGCCGTTCATGTGTACATAATCACTATTTTCGCGCCCCCGTCCCGAGAACTTCAAAGCAAATTGTAAATAATGAAACAATTAACGTCAAGATTGGCTGCCCTTTTATTTTTATTTAGCCCCTTCTGTAAACTGGTTGCTCAGGACAACACGATTAACGTGGTAACCACTGCAGTTCCTTTTCTTCGTATTTCCCCCGATGCCCGCGCAGGCGGTATGGGGGAAGTAGGTATTGCTACCCTTCCGGATGCCAATGCCCCTTTCTGGAACCTTGCAAAAACGGCTTTTAATACCAGCCCCGGTGGTATTTCCCTTACTTATACTCCCTGGCTTAAGAGAATCGGTATCAGCGATGTATACCTTGCTACGGTAGCCGGTTATAAGAAACTGGATGATGACGAGGCCATTGCTGCCAGTTTCCGTTATTTCAGCCTGGGAACCATCCAGTTTACCAATGGCAGTGGTCAGGACCTGGGTTCGAATAACCCCCGCGAATTTGCTTTCGACGCCGGTTACACCAGAAAACTTTCTGAAAAAATAGGACTAGGTATCGCATTAAGATATATCAACTCAAGTCTTGCCAAAGGAGATCCTACCGGTACAGGAACCAGCTACAAAGCAGGTACTTCCATAGCTGGCGATATCAGTTTTTATTATTCCGGAGTAGATGCTAATAAGCAGGGCTGGAACTTCGGCGCCACCCTTACTAATCTCGGCACAAAGATCGGGTACACGAATGACGCTACGCAACAAGATTATATACCTGCAAATCTGGGACTCGGAACCGCCTATACCAAGGTATTCGACGAGAACAGCAAAATCACGTTCGGGCTCGATGTTAATAAACTGATGGTACCTACTCCTCCTTTGGATGCCAATGGCAATTTCCCTTCAGCGGAAGAACTGGAAAAATACAGGAATAAGGGCATCGTCAGTAGCTGGTTCAGTTCCTTCGGCGACGCACCCGGCGGTGCCAGCGAAGAGTTCAAGGAATTCCAGATTTCCACCGGTGCTGAATACTGGTACATGGACCAGTTTGCCCTTCGTGCCGGTTATTTTTATGAAGATAAAACAAAGGGTAATCGTAAATATTTTACCCTCGGTGCAGGGCTTAAATACAATGTTTTCGGACTCAACTTTTCGTATATAGTTCCTTCGGGTAATGGAATCAATCAGAATCCATTGTCGAACACCCTGCGTTTCGGACTTGTGTTCGATTTCAACGGCGAAGAAAGCGAGTAAGACGCTCTCATTTCAACAAAACATATCATGTCTTTCAGAATAGGCTCCGGGATCGATTTTCACCAACTCGTGGCTGGGAGGGATCTTTGGCTGGGAGGTGTTAATATTCCTCATGAAAAGGGTGCCCTCGGTCACAGCGATGCAGATGTACTGCTGCATGCTATCTGCGATGCCCTGCTGGGCGCGCTGGCATTAGGCGATATCGGTATGCATTTTCCCGATACAGATGCGGAGTTTAAAAACATCGACAGCAAAATACTCCTGCAGAGAACCTACGATCTTATTACTGAACAGCACTACCAAATTGTAAATATAGATTGCACGATTGTGCTGGAAGAACCGAAGATCAAAAAATACAATACCGCCATGCGGGAAGTGATTGCTTCCATACTGAAGATAACGGTGAACGATGTTTCCATTAAAGCCACCACCAACGAAACGATGGGTTTCGTGGGCAGAAAAGAAGGACTTGCCGCTTATGCCACTGTGCTCTTACAAAAAACGACTGGCGATGCGGGGATGTAAGTCTTTTCCCTACATTTGCAAACATGGTAAATGTACACGTTAAGATTATTAACAGGTCTCCCCATCCACTGCCACATTATGCCACCGCCGGTGCGGCAGGTATGGATATTATGGCGAACATCACCGGACCATTAACCCTAAGACCTATGGAACGCAGCCTGGTGCCGACCGGACTATTTATAGCATTACCCGACGGCTACGAAGCACAGATAAGACCGCGGAGCGGACTGGCTGTCAAATACGGCCTTACCTGTCTCAACTCACCGGGCACCATAGACGCCGACTATCGTGGAGAGATAAAAGTGATACTGGTAAATCTGTCCGATACGGAACATATTATACAACCCGGAGATCGTATAGCCCAGATGGTTGTACAACCGGTAATAAAAGTGCAATGGGAGCCCGTTGCCGAAATAGAAGCTACCGAACGCAATCAAGGAGGTTTTGGTCATACAGGTAAATAATTAATTTATGGTAAGATGTATCGCAGTGCTGGCTTTCTCCATCCTGATTTTTAGCTGTCAATCCACCAGGAAGATCAAATCGGCCATATCTGCCGTCGATACCACCCAGGCTGTACTCGTAGATACTTCCAAAACAGATTCTACCGCTTATATTAAATCTATCTATAACGAGGTAGAAAAGAACCGGATCGACTTCAGTACCTTCTCCGGCAAAATGAAAGTAGAGTATGTAGATAAGGAAGGGAAAAAGCCCGACCTGACGGTAATAGCACGTATACGCAAAGACAGTGCTATCTGGCTGTCCATCAATGCCACGGTATTCAGTTACGAAGCCTTCAGGGTATTGGTAACCCCCGATAGCGTAAAAGTGCTCAATAAAAAAGATAAGCTGATCACCCTTCGCTCCGTCACTTATCTGCAGGAAGTGGCACGGCTTCCGTTCGACTTTAAAACCTTGCAGGACCTGCTGCTTGGCAACCCCATTTATTTCAGCGAGAATATAGTGTCCGTAAAAAAGACCGATGAAAACATTACCGCCTTAAGTATCGGCGCGTTTTTTAAAAACCTGGTAACGCTGGGTACTTCGGATTACCTGTTGCAAAACAGTAAACTGGACGACGTGAACAATTTGCGTAACCGCACCTGTTATCTTTCATACAGCGATTATGAAACAAAAAATGGTATCTCCTTTTCAACTAAAAGGAAAGTATCCATATCAGAAAAATCCAAGATTGATATAGACATGGAGTTCAAACAGTATAGTTTTAACGAAAGCTTAGTATTTCCTTTCAGCATTCCGAAGAATTATAAAAATAATTAACTTAAATTGTTGTTATGAAAAAACCGATCTTACTGGCTATAACGATGATGGTGATGAGTATCGCCGCTTTCGCCCAGCCAACACAATCAAAGGCGGACCTCGAAAAGCAACGAGCGTCCATCCAGAAAGAGATCGATGACGTTAAGAAATCGCTGAATGCCACTACCCGTAATAAAAAGGAAACGCTCGGACAGTTGTCGCTCATACAGAAAAAGCTGCGTCTCCGCCAGGCGCAGATCAACAATATCAACCAGCAGATGAACCTGATACAGGGAGACATCATCCAGAGTACCCGCGATATTTTAAAACTGCGCAAAGAACTGGATACGCTTAAGATACAGTACGAGAAGAGCGTGGTATATGCTTATAAGAACAGGAGCAACTACGACTTTATCAATTTCCTTTTTTCTTCTACCAGTTTTAATGACGCACTTAAACGCGTAGCTTATCTGAGGTCTTACCGCAAGTATCGCGAGCAGCAGGCGGAGAATATCAGTAGCACGCAGGAAAGGCTACAGCAAAAGATACAATCGCTGAACCAGAACAGGAATAAAAAGAAAGAAGTACTGGTATTGGAAAACAAACAACGCAGCGTACTGGAAGAAGAAAAACAGGAGAAGAACGTAGTGATTTCCAAATTGAAATCCAGAGAAAAGGAACTCAGTAATGAACTGGCTGCCAAAAAAAGACAGGATAGAAATTTAAACAACGCCATAGCCGCAGCCATACGCCGTGCGCGCGAACAGGCTATCAGGGAAGCGAAAGCCACTGCAGCCGCTCTCGCAAAGCAGGAATCTGCCGCCACCGCCAAAGCACCTGTAAAAACGAATACTAATACCAGCACGGAAAAGGAAGAAGTAGTAGTTAGAAAAACAACTTCTTTAAGTCCGCTGGACGATAACCCCCTTTCCAGGAAATTGTCCGAAGACTTTATCAGTAACAAGGGAACGCTGCCCTGGCCGGTATCACCGGGCCGTGTAAAGATGGGGTTTGGCAGGCAAAAAGTGGAAGGATTGAATATAGATTACGATAACCCGGGCATCACCATCGAAACGGAAGCCAACCAGTCGGTAAAAGCGGTATTCGATGGAGAAGTAACTGCTGTAAGCAATGTGGGTTCGGCACAGGTGGTCATCATAAAGCACGGGCGTTTTTTCTCCTCTTATAGCAACCTGTCTTCCGTAAATGTTTCCAAACTGGCAAAAGTAAAAACAGGCCAGGTAATTGGCCGCGCTGCAGAAAATAACGATGGTGTGGGTGAGATCGAGTTCCTGATAACCAACGAGCACCAGAACTTTAATCCTGAATCCTGGTTAAGGAATTAATAGTCTTTGATTAAAGAAACCGATTATACAAAGCCTCGTACTGAGGCACTATGGTATTAATATCGAACTGCCTGGCCTGTGTCATGGCACTTCCGCGGAATTTCTTCAATGTCTTGTCGTCCCGCAAAATGCTCAGCGCATTTTTACTCATGTCGGCCACATCTCCTACATCACTCATATACCCTGTTACTCCTTGTATGTTTACTTCGGGAAGTCCGCCTGCATTGGTACTGATCACCGGGATGCCGGCCGCCATTGCTTCCAGGGCCGCCAGTCCGAAGCTCTCGTACTCCGACGTAAGCAGGAAGAGATCGGAGATGGCCAGTATATCTTCCATCTGCTCCTGCTTGCCTACAAAGCGGGTATGCTCCATGATGTTCAGTTCGCGGCACAGGCTTTCTGCATAAGGTCGTTCCGGCCCGTCGCCAACCAGCAGTAGTTTGCTGGGTATTTCTTTATGCACTTCGGAGAATATACGCACCACATCTTCTACCCTTTTTATTTTCCGGAAATTAGAAGCATGCAGTAGTATACGTTCTCCTTCCGGGGCTATCACTCTCCGGAAGGCATCGATCGGCTTTTTCTGAAAGCGGGTTACATCTACAAAGTTCTGTATTACGTCTATTTCCTTTTCAATTTTAAATGACTTAAAAGTTTCTGTACGCAGGTTATGCGATACAGCCGTAATAGCATCGCTTTCGTTGATGGAGAAAGTGACAACCGGTGCGTATGTTTTATCTTTCCCTACCAGCGTGATATCCGTACCATGAAGGGTAGTGATCACCGGTATATATTTACCCTGCTTCTCCAGTATTTTTTTAGCCATATAAGCAGCGGAAGCATGAGGTATGGCGTAATGCACGTGCAGCAGGTCCAGGTTGTTATTGGCTATTACATCCACCATCGTGCTGGCAAGAGCCGTTTCATAAGGTGGATAATCAAACAGGGGATAGGTGGGCACCCGCACTTCATGGTAAAAAATATTGGCATTAAACTCGTTGAGCCGCACCGGTTGCTGATAAGTGATGAAATGAACCTGGTGTCCTTTATCTGCCAGGGCCTTTCCCAGTTCCGTAGCAAGTACTCCGCTTCCCCCGAATGTTGGGTAACAAACAATTCCTATGCGCATAGGGGCAATTTTTTATTCATATTTCGCGGGAAGTTGATACATTTAACCCATACTAACTAATCTGTGGTGAAAATGTTTAGTTATCTTTAAAAAACCATAATCAAGACATGAAAAAATTTGTTGGTATCATTACCGTTTTAATCATCGCAGGCCTGGCTATCTTTTTCTATATCCGCTTTATGTACGTGTTCGGTGAAGGAGTAAAAGCGGGTGAGCTTAACTACCTGGTAAAAAAGGGATATGTATTTAAAACCTATGAGGGTAAACTGATACAATCCGGTATCCGCAGCCAGCAGCCAGGTTCGGTACAGTCGTACGAATTCGAGTTTTCCGTGGTAAAAGAAAACATAGCCCAGCAGCTAATGGCCAACAGCGGAAAGGAGTTTGAACTTCATTATAAAGAATACTTCGGCGCCATTCCCTGGAGAGGGCACAGCGTTTTTATCGTTGACAGCATTATTGCCATGCGCGTTATCCGGCAATAAAGCCCGTAGCATATACCAGGAAGATGGCCGGTCTTTTATGGATATCGGGCACATTTTTTCGCCAGTCTTCTATCGTTCTCGTCCGGATAAATTCCGCTTCCCCGCTAAGGTCGGCCGCAATACATAACAGGGTATTCGGCTTACAGGTCTTCAGCACGGTCTCTATCAACTGGTTGTTACGATACGGCGTTTCTATAAATATCTGTGTGCTTTTTTTGCGGAACGATTCCAGTTCCAGTTCGTTGATGGCTTTTATTTTTTCCCCGTTATCTATTGGTAAATACCCGTTGAACTCGAAATGCTGCCCGTTCATACCGCTGGCCATCAGCGCCAGTAAAATGGAACTGGGCCCCACGAAAGGCTTTACCGCAGCCCCCATTTTATGCGCCGCTTCCACCAGCACCTGGCCCGGGTCAGCTATACCCGGGCAACCGGCTTCGCTGATGATGGCGATGGTAGCACCCCGCTGCAGCAGCTTTTTAAAGGTCTCTTTTACTTCCTCCTCCGCTTTATGAATAACATACCATTCGTAATCGTCGATTACCATTTCTTTCCACAACTGCTTCAGGTAACGCCGTGCGCTGCGTTCGTTCTCTACGAAAAATACATGACATTCCTTAATAGCCGCTGTAATATAGGCCGGCAGTGTATTAAGGTTGTTTTCGTTCAGGAAGGCGGGTATCAGGTATACCTGTCCTATTGCTTCACTTGCCATACTGTATGCTGTTAATTGATTTTATAAATGGTTATAATTCTTTCTGCTGGTGATATAAACTTAAGGTAGCCGCTATTACGGCATACGCCGGGGCCAGCACCCATCCTATCAGCGGAACCAGGTGCATGAAATAAAATACCAGGCCATTGCCTACCGCCAGCCCCTTATGCCGGCTGATATAGGTTACGCTGGCAGCAGGCGAGAGTTTATGACGCTCGCAACTGTAGTCCAGCATAGAAAATCCATAATAATAACATTCAATAAATAATGCTATCAGTGGTGTTATCCAACCTATCAATGGTATAAAGGATAGTATGATCACCGATATTACATATACCGTTTGCCATAACATATTGCGCAGTGACAAGCGGATGCCCCGGATGATATCTTTCAGCAATTGCATCAAACGAAAGGGAAACTCTTTCCCTTCCAGTATGGCTTCCGTCTTCTCACTCAGGTAAGCAAATACCGGCGATCCTGCTATCAGGAAAAGATACTTGAACAAAGAGAAGAAAAAGAAAAGAAGGATCAGCCTGAGCATAAAGCTGGACATCAGGAAGATGAAACTGAGCAGCCCGCTTTGTTGTTGCTGCAACCACCGGTTGACGCCGATCAGATCACTCAGGTAATTAACGGCACTGTTGGAAGAAACAATAAAGAAATACATACCCACTATAAACAGCAGCATGTACAGGAGGCCGGGAATAAGGATCCATTTCCATAGCCGGTGTTTTATGATAAACCGGTGTGCGCGAAAGTAAGATTCTATTGCAATCACGATCTCTTTAAGCAAACGCTTTCATTTTAGTGCATAAATTTATTACATTGACTGCAACCACCGGGAATTATTTTCACCTGCTTGGGTAGATAACACTAAAAGAGTAGAAGATAAAGTAAGTGATCAGAAGCGCGGACAGGGTACGCGTTTGGCACCATCCGGCGGACGTTTAACATATATGAGCGAGATCTCTATACCACCCCTGCTTTGAGAAGCCGTCTTAAGGCTCGATATATTTACATCGTAGGTAGCACCCAGTAAAAACTCTCCGAACTCCAGTCCTACATAAGGTATCAGAGCATCGTTGAAGCGGTACCAGCTGCCCAGAAATACATTGGTGGGTACGTTTTCATCGTTATTGACATTTATTCCTACGTTGCCGCCTATTACTGTATTGGTAGCCCCGGCCTGCCGGCTATGCAGTCCGCTTAGTTGAAGCGTAGCATTATGCGCAACAGGAAATGAACCGCCACCATGTATAGTTGTACGCGGACTCAACGTATAAAACCCACCGTTAAAGCTTTCTGTCGGTTTGTTGATATGATATACCGATGTACCAAAATAATAATTGTTTATGCCATCGCTGGAACCATTAAATAGAAAACCGGCAGCCAGGTCGAAGTAATTGACGCTTATAGCACGGTTATTAATAAATATATCGGACGAAGGATTCGACCAGCCACCTAACTGATCCAGTTCATCTTCCAGATTAAGCTTGTTGCCATCGAGTCGCTTAGAGGTATAACTTCCCTGGAAGCCGACGCCTAACTGGTTAAGCCCGTCTTCATCCAGTCCCTTATGGTAGGCGGTGGAAAATGATAAAAAATTGCTATTAAGAATACCGTTAGCTGTTCTATCCGTCATGGCCATTACTCCAACACCCCATTTATCCGTTTCGGATATCCTGTTTGGCAGTATGCCCATGTCGAAAGATGCAGTGGAAGTGATAAACGCCTTACTGATTTCCGGCCACTGATCGCGATAATTGCCTGCTACCCGGAACACGCCATCGAACTTGCCGGTAAGGGCCGGGTTAAGCGTTAACGGGGAAGCATAGAACTGGGAAAAATTAGGATCCTGCGCAAAGGCAGCCACATTAAGCAGTGCAATACAGGCCGATATCAAAAAGGGTCTCTTCATAAAAGTTCAATAGGGAATAGCAATTTACATAAAAACGGTGAAAAGAACTAAAACAGCCTTTTCACGTACTTTTGCCAAAACCCGGTTTAATTAGCTAATAACGCTCATCTCATTTTTCTATTATATGGTTTATAAAGCAATTGGTATTGTTAGCGGTAGTTTGCTGGACGGCGGTCTGCATATCGTTTATGCGTTTTTTCATGAAACTGCGGGCAAATGGAGCGTCGAGCCAGTAGCTTCCGCGCGGGAGCCCTACCCGTCGGAATGGGAAGAAAAGCTGCTGCAGGCAACCAATGCCCCCGTACCGCAGTACCTGGCAACGGATGCGGAGTACGGTCATTACATGGGCAGTCGGGTAAATGCCTTTATCCAAACCCACCAATTATATCACCAGGTGCACCTGGTCGCCTTCCAGGGCTATGCGGTACTCCATTACCCGGAAAAAAGAATAGCCAGCTTTTTAGGACAGGGAGCCGCGCTGGCTGCCGCCACCGCGCTGCCGGTGGTGAGCGATATACCTGCGCTGGACATTGCTTTGGGCGGACACGGCGGGCCTTTGGAAGCATTGGTACCCCTGCTTCCGGAACAGCTTTCTGTACTCGGGGAACATAAAGACGCCACTATAATAGCACTACTGGGTGTTTTACGCTGGCGCGAAGAATATAATGTAGTCCAATCCGTTACCGGTGCTTCCCGCAGCAGCATTGGAGGAGCTCTCTGGCTGGGCGGCGAAGCCTGAAGCCTATAACTGCCAATAGGGAAAATATACTGTTCATTTGTTCGTTTAAGGGTTGGCTTATGGCCCGCTGCAAAAACAGTTTGAACCCTAAAATCGTAATAGCGTATGAAAAACCTCCGTTGGCTGGCTGCCTTTTTATGCATCGGCATCCCCTCTTTTGCCCAGGATATGCCAGGGTACCGGGCCGGCAATTATTCCGGGGTAAACGGGGTATTCTTTAACCCCGCATCCATTGCGGACAGCCGCTATCGATGGGATCTGAACCTGTTCTCCCTCAGCACACTCGCCGTTAACAATAACGCGTCTTTCAGTTTTAAGGAATTAAGGGAATTCGAAGACGATAAAATTAAAACCCAGCTATTCGGCAAGAATGCTGATGCTGCCAGCGGTGTATTAAGCGCGCAGTTCATAGGACCTTCCCTGATGTTTAACGCAGGTAAAAAAATGACATTCGCCATTACCACCCGCACCCGCGTAATGATGAACGCCAAAGACCTCGACGGCAAACTGGCCAGCAAGATCATCGACAAAATCAGCAACGACCTCGATCTGCCCTCCGCTATTCTGTCTCCCAGTACCATGACGGCATCTGCCAATGGCTGGACGGAATTTGGAGTAAGTGCCGCAAGGGTGCTTTGCGACAAGGGTGTGCACTTTTTTAAAGGAGGCGCATCCCTCAAGTACCTGGCAGGTACTGCCAGCGGGCACATGTATGTAAATGGACTGCAGGCCACGCTGAATGAGGATGCTGTCAAAAAGAACTACATCATCACCGATGCCTCCGGTGTGGTGGGGGTAGGCATGAGCGGAGCCAGCATATCCAAAGATTTTGATATGAATGACCTGATGAAATTCAACAGCTCCGGCCTGGGTGCAGACCTTGGTTTAGTTTATGAATACCGACCCGGTGGCGAGTCGACTCCGTATAAACTGAAACTGGGAATAGCCATTCTCGACATCGGGGCTATCAGTTATAAAAAAGACAATAGCCGGCAGGGTGCCTATGGTATCGATATCTCCGGCTCCGAAAAGTTTGACCTTTCCTCCCTGGATGGAGTGGACCTCGATGAATTCAATGGTTTTTTTGCCGGACTGCCGCAGTATTTTACGCCAATTCCGGATGATGGAAAGGATAAAATCAGGGTCTCCTTGCCAACTACCCTGCAACTGGATGCGGACTATCACCTGGCCAGGAAGTTTTTTATAAACCTGGCGGGTCATGTTTCCATCACCAAAACGAAAAACAAACCGTACAACAGCAGTTACTATAATGCCTTAACCCTCACTCCGCGTTATGAAGGGCGGAGGTTCGGAGTTTATGTGCCGGTAAATTATAACGGGCTTAATCATCTGAATGCAGGTATCTCTGTTCGCATGGGCTTTTTCTTTATCGGCTCGGGCAGTGCCCTTACGGCTTTGGTGAGTAATTCCAAACAGGCTGATTTTCACCTGGGACTTCGTGTAAACGGGCTTCGCAGAAAATAAGCTTATCATCATTATTCGGAAGAGGAGAGCAGGTCGGGCCTTCTTTCCCTGGTACGTATTACAGATTGTTCATACCGCCATTCATCGATCTTTTTAGGATCGCCGCTTAGTAATATCTCGGGTATCTTCCATCCGCGAAAGTCGGCAGGGCGGGTATATACGGGGGGGGCCAGCAGGTGGTCCTGGAAGGAGTCTGTAAGGGCACTGGTTTCATCGTTTAATACGCCCGGTATTAGTCGGCCGATGGCATCCACCACTATGGCAGCGGCCAGTTCTCCGCCGCTCAGTACATAATCGCCCACGGAAATCTCCCTTGTTACGAAGTGTTCGCGTATACGGTCGTCTATTCCCTTATAATGCCCGCAAATGATCAGCAGGTTGTTTTTTAAAGATAGCAGGTTGGCGGTTTGCTGGTTAAGCCGTTCGCCGTCGGGTGTCATGTATATGATGTCGTCGTAAACAGTTGCCTGCTGCAATGCCTCAATGGCATTTACCAGCGGCTCCGGCATCATTACCATGCCGGCCCCCCCGCCAAACTGGTAGTCGTCCACCTGTCCGTGTTTATAATTCGTATAACCCCGCAGGTTATGTACCTTTACTTCCAGCAAGCCTTTTTCCCTGGCTCTTTTAAGAATGGAGTGCGAAAAAGGACTTTCTAGAAGTTCCGGAACCACGGAAATAATGTCTATTTTCATGCGACAAAGGTAGTATCCTCCCTCCTACACCCTGGATTTCTTATTAATTAATTAACTAATTTCAATCTAAATTCTTATCCATGCTAAGATTGAATCCGAAATTGATCCTTCTTTCATGCATACTGATCACTCTTCTTGCGATCGTACTTAAATACCTGTATCAGTCCTTTTCTTATTTCAATAGCGTCATGCTGCTGGCCATTATGCTAACAGCCGGTCTCCGTAATTTTTACACCCGTTTCTTCGGACTGATAGGATTGGCAATGGTAGCCGTTTCCATTTTTACGTCCTTATCTTCTTTAAACCTCATTATGCCACAGGTGCTGATGGGGGTAGTAATGGTCGCCACTATAATGGGGGTGTTGTTTATCAAAAGAATTTATGCTTCCTTCCAGCAGGAGAAGCGGCAAATGAATATTCTTATTTCCCAGCGAAAGGAGGCGGAAGAAAACCTGATCCTGAAAAAAGAAGAACTGGAGCGGATAACCACCGATATCCGGCGATTAAATGCCAGTCTCGAAAACAAGGTGGAAGAAAGAACGCTGATATTGAAAGAAGCATTGCAGGAACTCGAAAAGTCGCAGATAGAACTGAATGAGGCATTGAACAAAGAAAAGGAACTCAATGATATCAAATCCAGATTCGTATCGATGGCTTCTCATGAGTTCCGCACACCGCTCAGTACCATCTTATCCTCTGCCTCGCTGCTGGGTAGGTACACCCTCACGGAAGACCAGGACAAGCGGGAAAAGCACCTGCTCAGGATAAAAGATTCGGTGAAGCATCTGAACGGATTGCTGGGCGATTTTCTAAGCCTGGGTAAACTGGAAGAAGGAAAAATAACAGTGATACCGAGCGAGTTTAACGCCCGGGATTTTATCCAGGAAATATGTGATGAAATGAAGCCTATGCTCAAGAGGGGACAACAGATCGAGCATGCTTACCGGGGCGAAGCCTGTTTTTGCAGCGATAAGCGCCTGTTAAAAAATATCCTTATCAACCTGCTCAATAATGCCATTAAATTTTCCCCTCCCGGCGAAGCTATCTGGATAAGCGTTTATCACCAGGACGATCGTATGTTCATAGAGGTAAGCGATCGCGGAATAGGTATACCGGAAGAAGATAAGCAACACCTGTTCACCACCTTCTTCCGTGGTAAGAACGCTACCAATATTGAAGGTACGGGACTGGGATTAAACATAGTGAAACGGTACACCGACCTGGTGCAGGGTACCATTTCCGTTGTCAGTGAAATAGGGAAGGGAACTTCTATTCATCTCAATCTGCCTGTTTTGGTGACACAGGCTTACACTTAATAAACAGGCCTTATGAAAACAGTTTTAATCATTGACGATAACACCGAAATCAGGGAAAATACAGCGGAAATATTATTACTGGGGGGGTATAATGCCATCACTGCGGAGAACGGTAAAAAAGGGGTGGAGCTGGCCCTGAAAGAAAAGCCCTCCATCATCGTATGCGATGTAATGATGCCGGAGCTGGATGGCTTCGGGGTATTGCACCTGCTGCGCAAAAACCCGGAAACGGCCAATATCCCTTTTATTTTTCTGACCGCCAAAACGGAGCGGGGAGATATGAGGAAAGGAATGGAAATGGGTGCCGATGATTTTATCACCAAACCCTTCGATGATCTCGAACTGCTTAGTGCTATCGAAATGCGTATTAAAAAATACGCCGTGCTGCAAAGCGGCTACACGCAGGACGCCAATGGCGTCAACAGCCTTATTAAAGACATGAAGGGATCGGGACTGATGGAAATGGATTTCAGTAAATATGAATCGGAAATATTCTCGAAAAAGCAGCTTATTTATACCGATAATAAAAGGCCCCGTTACCTGTATTATGTGAAAAGTGGAAGAGTTAAAACGTACAAGCAGAACGAGGATGGAAAAGAGTATATCACTCATATTTTTGGAGAAGGAGATTTCCTGGGCTACCTGGCCCTGCTGGAAAACCGTAATTACGATGATAATGCCGAAGTGCTGGAAGAAGCGGAACTGGCCATGATACCAAAAGACGATTTCCTCTCGGCAATATATAATGACCTGGGAGTGGCTACCAAATTTATAAAACTGATCAGTCAAAACGTAAACGAGCAGGAGCAGCGGCTGCTGGGGCTCGCCTACGATTCGCTCCGCAAAAGGATTGCACAGGCACTGATCGATATTAACGGAAAATTTAATGGCAGGGATGGTAACGGACCGCTCGATATTTCACGGGAAGACATTGCTCAATACGTGGGTACGGCCACCGAATCACTTATCCGGACGCTCAGTGATTTTAAATCGGAGAACCTGATCGAGATCCGGGAAGGAAAGATCCGGATCACCAATATGGAGAGATTGACGAAGCTATTGTATTGATATTTCCCTGCCGTGATTGTTCTGCTGAACAAGGGTCCAGTTATTGGTAAGCGTTATCTCCATCCAGAGATTAGCCGACTGGCGGAACACCTGCGCATGCACACCGAACTGCTCGTAAAACTGCAGCACCAATTCGTTTACCGTCATATCGTCCCTTATTTCAATGCTGCCTGTGTGCGTAAGATTCAGTGCATCTCCCAGCAGGTGCAACGGGTCGCAAAACTTTTTAATGGTGGACATGTTTTTTCCGCGGGAAAGGGTTTGGAAAAACTTCAGATCCAGGTGGGGATATTCTTGCTGGAATTTTTTTTGAAGATCCTTAATTATAATATCTGGTGTCATGGGTAGTGTCATTTCGCTGCTCTTGATGTTCGGGAAAATCCTTGGATTCCTAATCATTCAAAACCAAAAGTATACTTACTGTATAGGCAAATGTTTAAGACGAAGTGACCTTACACGGACGGGTGCATTACCTAACGGTGTGTCTGGGTTCATCATGTTTTCCAAGGGAGGGATAGAATATTAAAAACGGGACTTGTAACGGTCAACATTCATTTATTATACAAATCTAAAATGCGAAGCGGTATTGAATCATGACTTGTTACAGTAAAGGCAATGATCTTAATCAGTTTCGGTAAAATCTTCCAGATCGCGGCGGTCCTTTTTGGTGGGTCGGCCCACTTTGCTTTGCCTTTTCCCGGTATTAAAGCTCGATGCCTGGAACTGTATGGCCTGTACTTCTTCCGGCGGGGTAATATCGGTGTAATACTTAATGGCCTCTGTATAGGCAGCGCGGGTATAAAGCAGTCCGGTCACTTTTATCAGCCATTTCCTGGCTTCCGTTTTTACTTCGTATTCTTCTCCTTCCCGCACCTGGCGGGAAGCTTTTACGGCATCTCCGTTTAATTTAACCCTGCCTTTATCACATGCTTCAGCGGCCACGGCCCTGGTTTTAAAAAGCCTTATCGACCAGAGGTATTTATCGATCCGCAGCTTTTCCTTTTCAGTCATTGCTCAGTTCTTCAAAATATTTATGAAAATAAGGAATGGTTTCAATGCCTTTGCGATAGTTGAAAATATCGTATTTCTCATTCGGTGAGTGCAGGTTATCACTATCCAGTCCGAAGCCCATGAAGACTATCTTAGTGCCCAGTTCTTTTTCCAGTATGGAGCAGATAGGTATACTGCCTCCGCCCCTTACCGGTATAGGGGCTTTGCCGAACGTTGCTTCAACGGCCCTGGCAGCCGCCTGGTAGCCATTACTGTCGATGGGCGTCATATACGGTTCGCCGCCATGATGCAGTTCCGCTTTTACTTCCACCGAAGCCGGTGCTATGCTGCGGAAATAATGCAGCAGCTTTTCCGTAATAACATCGGAAGACTGGTTGGGCACTAGCCGGGCAGATATTTTTGCATACGCTTTGGAAGGGAGCACGGTTTTAGCTCCTTCACCGGTATACCCACCCCAAATACCATTTACTTCCAGTGTGGGCCGTATACCGGTACGCTCGTAGGTAGTATATCCTTTTTCTCCCCACAGTTCCTGCACACCCAATTCATCTTTATACTCCTGTTCATTATAGGGTGCTTTATTAAGTAATTCCCTTTCTTCCGTGCTGGCTATAGCCACATCATCGTAGAAACCGGGAATGGTGATATGATTGTTTTCATCATGACAGGAAGCGATCATTTTTGCCAGGATGGTAATAGGATTGGCTACTGCACCTCCGTAAGTACCGCTATGCAGATCACGACTGGCCCCTGTTACTTCCAGTTGTATATAGGACAATCCGCGTACGCCCGTATCGAGCGAAGGATTTTCCATACTGAGCATGGAGCTGTCGCTGATCAGGATTACATCCGCTTTCAGCAGCGCTTTGTTTGCGGCAACGAATTTACCCAGGTTGGGAGATCCGATTTCTTCCTCGCCTTCTATCAGGAATTTTATATTGGAGCTAAGCGTTCCGGTATTCACTAACACTACCAGCGCTTTTACATGCATATAAAACTGTCCCTTATCATCAGCGGAACCACGGGCAAATATTTTCCCATCTTTAATAACGGGATCGAACGGGCCGCTATGCCATAAGTCCAACGGTTCAGGGGGCTGTACATCGTAGTGTCCATACACCAGTACGGTAGGCTTGGAGGCATCTATAATTTTTTCACCATATACTACCGGGTAGCCATCCGTAGGCATCACGTCTGCTTTATCGCATCCGGCATCCAGCAGGCTTTTTTTAACCGCTTCCGCACAAAGAAGCATATCCGCCTTATGCTCGCTTTTCGCGCTTACGGAGGGAATGCGGAGCAGATCGATCATTTCGTCCAGGAAACGGTCCTGGTGTTTTTCCTGGTATTCTTTCCAAGCTTGCATCGTAAATGGTTAGGGTTTGTATTAGAAGTAAGATATATTATGCTTTGGCTGCATCGTAGCGTTTCTGCACGAAGTCCCAGTCTACCAGGTTCCACCATCCGTCGATATAGTCGGCCCGTTTGTTCTGGTATTTCAGGTAATAGGCATGTTCCCACACATCGAGGCCCAGTATAGGTACTCCTTTTACTTCCGCTACATCCATCAGCGGATTGTCCTGGTTGGCCGTACTGGTAATGGATAATTTCTTATCGGGTGTAACGATCAGCCATGCCCATCCGCTGCCGAAGCGTGCTTTGGCGGCTTCCGCAAAAGCCGATTTGAAATCGGCGAAGGACCGGAAACTGGTCTCTATATCGGTTATCAACGTTCCCGCAGGTTTCCCTTCGCCTCTTGTTTTCATGCATTTCCAGAAGAGTTCGTGGTTATAATGACCTCCTGCGTTGTTCCGCATTTTAGACGTGTACTTAGAGATTTTTGCCAGCACTTCTTCCAATGGACGGGAAGTATTAACGCCTTCTGCCCCGGCGGCATCTTTAAGATTGGTGGTATATCCCGCAGCATGTTTTGTAAAATGAATCTCCATCGTACGGGCATCCACATACGGTTCTAACGCGCTGTAAGAATAAGGAAGTGCCTGCTGCTCGAACGAGGTGCGCAGCAGTGGATTATCCGACAGGTTTTTAGTGGAAGAGCAGGATTCCAGAAAAGACATACCGGATAAACCGGCGATCGATACGGCCATGCCTGCTTTAGCTGAATGGGTAATAAAATGCCTGCGTGAATTATGATTGTTCATATACCTTTTTTTTCTTTATAAATTTCCTGAATAATTTCCCGTAAAGTTCTGTATTAAACAGACTGGAATCGCGCATCGCCTTGGAAATAAGAAAAATACCGACCGGCAATAAAACAATAGTAGCTGCCCACATGCCGGCGATGGGTTTCAGAATATTTTCTTTTACCAGTTTTTCCCCAAAGGTGTTCAGCAAAAAAAATACCACAAAGAATATAACGGCAATTATCAGTGGCATACCCAATCCTCCCTTGCGGATAATAGAACCGAGCGGTGCGCCTATCAGGAACAGCACCATACAGGCAAAAGAAAGTGCGAATTTCTTATGCCACTCGATCAGGTGAAAGCGCACATCCTTTTTGCGTGACTCGTATTCGTTGGCACTGATGTCGAGGGAGTTTTTTACCATATTGATATTGCCGGTCATCCGGTCATAGGCATTCGCACGCGTAGTACTGTCTTTCAGCAGTTGCTCGGCCGAACGTATCTTTTTTACCGGGGTTTTAACCGCTGCCCAACCGGTGTCCAGATCGCGGGGAAACCCCAGTATTCCGCTTACATCCTGGTTCACCCGCTTTTGAAACGAGCTCGCCGATCGGTCCAGCGAATCGATCCTTTTACCCAGCTGCCGTACGCTCAGCATCTTGTAGTTGTCTTTGAACGTACTGTCTTCCGTTCTGTTCAGTTTCAGCGAACTGAGGTCAAACAGTTTTTTATATTCTTTAAAACCCATCCTGATATAGTCGGTACGGGTGGTATATGCGTTATTACCGTCTTCTTCGTACCGCCATCCGTCTTTCAGGTTAAATTCCAGTGCGCCTTTATCGGGCGTTACTTTCATCTCCCCGCTATTGGCTACTATAATGTTATCCTGCAGTCCATAGTTCTTTTCATAAATAATAATATTGCTGATGGTGATATTGTCTTTCTCCTTCTTTCCTATCTTGATCACGAACCCGGGAATCTCGTCATAGAACACTCCCTCCTGTATATTAAAGGCTGGTTTGGCCATAATGATATCATACTTAAGCGTGTTCATCTTAAGGGTGGCCACGGGGATAACGTTATTGTTGAAAAGAAAAGCTGCGCCGCAGAAAAAGATAGTGACGATAAAGAGTGGCTGCATAAAACGCGTAAGCGGTATGCCGGCCGATTTGATGGCTACCAGTTCAAAGGTTTCTCCCAGGTTGCCAAAGGTCATAAGGGAAGAGAGCAGTATGGCCAGCGGAAGTGCCAGGGGAACATTAAAAGCAGCGACATAGAGCGTAAGCTGGCCTACGGTCAGCAGGTCGAGCCCTTTGCCCACCAGGTCGTCTATATAAAGCCAGTAAAACTGAAGTACGAGAACAAATAAGGTAATAAAGAAGGTAGATATAAAGGGCCCTATAAACGCTTTTAATATTAAGCTGTCCAGTTTTTTGATCACAGTCTGAAATTAATAAATGCAATGCAAGATACAATGCATAAACAATAGGGGGATGTTAAACATTTAAATCGCCAGGAGCCCGGGAGTGCGGGTGATCAGCTTCCCAACCGGTGAAAGAGATCCTTTACCTGGTGTTCCCAAAGCTGGCTCTGGTCTTTTATTTCTTTCTTTTCTGCAAAATCTTTTACTACCAGGATGGTCTGGTTGGTCACTTCCGATTTCTCGATACTGAATTCAAAAAATTCTTCCTTGGGCGCGGTAGACCATTGAAAGCGAATAAAGCTTTCGTTGTCGCTCTCCACCACTTCTGCCGTCTCCACAGAACCATTCCAGGAAAAGCTGAATATATTATCTCTTTCATCCACTTTGTCTGCAAACCATTCCTGCAAACCGGCGGGGGTACTTAAAAATTCAAAAAGTATAGAGGGGGAACATCTTACCGGGTACTCTAATGTAAATAACGTTTTTTTGCTCATCTACTGTTCTTTGTTCAATTTGTTTCAGATCATGCAATAATAGAAAAATAATCTATCCGGAAAGTTTTATCACCCTGTTTTTTTGTTAAAACCTTTTACCTGTAATAGCAAGTCTAGGTAGTCATTTTTTCTGGAATGCCAAAGTATTTTAGATTATTTTTTATAAAAACGACTTTAAATGGATAAATTACTACAAAACTGCACATGATAATAATTGCCGGGATCGATATAAGAAAACCCCTAAAACTGCGTTTTAACAGAACCTTCCCTATGAAATAACAGATTCTAAACCCGTTATATGACAAGAACCCTTTTAAACGCTAAAATCCAACACCTATGAGTATGCGTCAACTCAAAATCACGAAGTCAATTACCAATCGTGAGTCGCAGAGCCTTGAGAAGTACTTGCAGGAGATAGGAAAAGTAGAATTGATTAGTGCCGAAGAAGAAGTGAAACTGGCTGTGCGCATCCGGCAGGGCGACCAGCGGGCACTGGACAGGCTCACCAAAGCCAATCTTCGCTTCGTGGTATCCGTTGCAAAACAGTACCAGAACCAGGGCCTATCGCTTCCCGACCTCATTAACGAAGGCAACGTAGGCCTTATAAAAGCCGCTCACCGTTTCGACGAAACCCGTGGGTTCAAATTTATTTCGTACGCTGTATGGTGGATCAGGCAAAGCATTCTGCAGGCACTTGCCGAGCAGGCGAGGATCGTACGGCTGCCACTCAACAAAGTAGGACTTACCAACCGTATTCATAAAGCCTATTCCCAGCTGGAACAGGAATTCGAGAGAGAACCCTCCCCCGAAGAACTGGCCGAAGTACTGGACCTGGAAACGGAAGAAATCTCCGCTACCCTGGGCATCGGCGGCAGGCATGTAAGCATGGATTCTCCCCTTAGCGACGGTGAAGAAAACACGCTCATGGACGTACTCGACAACCCGAACGCGGAGCGAACGGACCGTAATATAGAGCACAACGAATCCCTGATAATGGAAATCAACCGCTCGCTCACGGCCCTCACCGACCGCCAGAAAGAAGTAATCTGTTTCTTCTTCGGCATCGGCATAGACCATCCCATGAGCCTGGAAGACATAGGCGATAAATTTAACCTTACCCGCGAACGCGTACGCCAGATAAAAGACAAGGCGATCGATAAACTCAGAAGTCCGCAGCGTTCAGATATGTTGCGGAGTTATTTGGGATTATAAAAAATAATTCCTGGTAAATTGACTTAAGCCAAAAGCTTCCTGAAAGGTAGTTTTTGGCTTTTTACATTTACGCCAATTTGGCCGAAAATTTAATGTTTTCCGGGACATCTCCGGGTATTCTCCGGGTCTTCTGCGACTTTCTCCGACTCGCACTCGGAGAAAGTCGCAGAAGTCCCGGAGAATACCCG
>JANNOM010000078.1:0-3212 GCA_031399065.1 Chitinophagaceae bacterium | reverse complement strand
CTCGAGGGCGGAGCTAGCTGTTAGATAGAGTTGTTTTTGAATAAGAATCAGCAAAAAATACCGTCATGCAGCGCGCACCGAAGCATCTTTCGTGCAGCAGTAAAACAAAAGTTTGAAGAGGCCCGCGAGATGCTGCGCTGCGCGCTGCATGACGGTCTTTTTTATTCAGGAACAAGTCCATTGGGTTCAATTACTACCATCGTCGCGCTGGCCTTGGCAATCAGCAGGTCATCGCACCACACTTCCGCTTCGCAGAACTGCAGGCGCCGCCCGGCTTTCAACACCCAGCCAATGGCCTTTAATCTCTGGCCCACGCCGGGGTGCAGGTAGGAGATTTTTAAATCCGAGGTTACCAGCCCGGCATCATCCGGCAGCAGGGTGACCCCCGCGAAGCCGGCCACCAAATCGGCCAGGGTGGCGATGAGGCCGCCGTGGGCGAAGCCGCGCTGCTGCTGGTGCTGCTCGCCCAGGGTCAGCGCGGCCTCCACCCGGCCGGGGGTTATTACCGTTAAGTCGGCTCCGATGAGGTGCATAAAGCGCTGGCGGGTGAGCTTGCGGCGGATGCGGGCCTCCAGGTCGTCGGCGTTGGGTGTTGCGGGGCTAGCCGCTTGGTTAGCAGATAGATTAGCTGGATTAGCGAATGGCACTGGAATCGGTTAAGTTTGCTTGGAGGAGAGTGGAAGCCAACGGATGGGCAATGCCTTTTGTGCTGCTTTGTACTGCGAGCTTGCGCTTAAGACTTTGCAGTGCCGCAAAAACGCATTTAGCCTTGTTCTACCTGGTTTTTCGCTTCCGACCCCAAAGGTAAAGGCCGGGTGGCCGGCGCCCATTCTTCTGCTTTCGCATTCCCCCCAACTCATGGAACAGCTGCCGCTGATGCAATACCTCGTGGCGGGCGCGCTGGGCCTGGGCCTGGCGGCGTGCAGCGGGTTCCGGGTGTTTGTGCCGCTGCTGGCGGCCAGCGCGGCCTACCACTCGGGCTACCTGGCGCCAGCCGCCGGGTTTGCCTGGCTGGGCAGCTGGGCGGCGCTGCTCACGCTGGCCGCGGCCACGCTCCTTGAAATTGCGGGCTACTACATTCCGGTGGTCGACCACGCCCTGGACACCCTCACCACGCCGGCTTCCTTCGTGGCCGGCACCATCCTGATGACCTCGGCCCTGCCCCACCTCGACCCCACTCTGCGCTGGACGCTGGGTGTTCTGGTGGGCGGCGGCGCGGCCGGACTGGTGCAAACGGGCACGGCGCTGCTGCGGGGCGCCTCCACGGCCACCACCGGCGGCCTGGCCAACCCCGTGCTGGCCACCGCCGAAAACGTGCTGGCCGTGGGCGGCGTGGCCCTCACGCTGCTGCTGCCGCTACTAGCCGCGGGGTTGGCGGTGGGGCTGCTGCTGTTCATCCTGAGCCGGCTGCGGCGCTGGCGCGCCCGGCGCCGGGCCGTGGCCCGGCCCTAGCGCGGCCACACCGGCACAATTTTTTGCCGCCTGGAGAACAATGTGGTAAGCTCGGCGTTAGCGGTACGGCCCGCCGGATTTGCGGCGCACCCGTTCCCAAAGCCCCGTCACCATGCCCGATTCGACGAATGTTGCCGCCGACGTGCTGCTCCAGGCGTATGCCGGCAAGGTGCGGGTGCGGGTTGGCGGGCTGCTGCTGCGCGAGGGGGCCATGCTGTTGGCCGCCCACCGCGGGCTGCTGCCGGCCGGGGCGCCGTTCTGGTCGCCGCCGGGCGGGGGCTGGCAGTTTGGCGAAAGCATCCGAACGGCGCTGGTGCGGGAGTTCAAGGAAGAAACCGACCTGACGGTTCGGGTGGGGCGGTTTCTGCACCTGCACGAGTTCAGCGGCGGGCCGCTGCAGGCGCTGGAGCTTTTTTTCGAGGTGCTGGCCGACGCAGGCTCGCAGCCCGCGCTGGGCCACGACCCCGAGCACGCGCCGGACCAGCAGCTGCTGACCAGGCTGGCGTGGTTTACCCCGCGGCAGCTCCTGCGCCTGCCCCCCGCGCAGGTGCATCCGGTGCTGCGCATGGTGCTCAGCCCCGACGACGTGTTTGTGCCGCAAACGCGCTTTGCCTAACCCGCCGGTACCGGGCATTCCGGGCTTTACGTCGGTTCCTGGCTCTTCTTATTTTCTTCCTCGTCCAGCGAAGCCCCAAGCCCCAAGCCCTATCTTTAGCCCCGGCCAACTGGCCGCCCTAGCTTCGATTCGTGCCCGCCCCCACTGCTTCCGCTTCTTCTGCACTGCCGCCCGCGCCGACGGCTTTGTTGCGCGTGCGCGACGAGACGTTTGACCCCGCCAACCCGGCCGCTTACAACCTGTACCTGCTCGCCGGCCCCACCCGCCTGTGCCTGGCCGTGGCCGACGTGGAGCGGCACAAGTTCGTGGCCCTCGAAGAATACCAACTGGCCGCGGGGGAAGTACCGGCCCTGGCCGACCAGCATGATTTTCTGGGCCGGCGGGGTTGGAACGCGGTGCGGCTCGCCGTTACGGGGCGGGCCTTCACGCTGCTACCGGCGCCGCTGTTCCGGGCCGGCGACGAAAAAGCAGCCCTGCGCCTGCACCACTCCCTCGCCCCCACCGAAACCGTGCGCCACACCACCCACCCCGGCCTGGAGCTGGTCAACGTGTTTGCGGCCGACGCGCCCCTGGCCGACTGGCTCACCGCCACCCACGGCGCCACCGGCCGGCTGCTGCACCACACCAGCGCGCTGCTGGCCGGCCTGGTGCACCAGCGCGAGGCGGCCGCGCCGCGCCGCCTGTACCTCAACCCCGGCCAGCAGGAGCTGACGCTGGTGGTGCTGGGCCAGCACCTGGAGTACTGCAACGTTTTCGCCTGCACCACGGCCGAGGACGTGGTGTACTACACCATCCTCGTAATGCAGGAGCTGGGCCTCGACCCCGACCAGGACGAGGTGACCGTATGGGGCGAACTGACGCCGGATTCGGCCATTTTCAGCTTGCTGCGCACCTACGTGCGCACGGTGCAGTTTGGCCCCCGGCCCGGCAATGTGCAGTACAGCTACCGCCTCAACGACGTGTTTGAGTACCGGTACTTCGATTTATTCAGCCTGCACTTCGCGTGAGAGAATTAAGAATTAAGAATTAAGAATTAAGAATTAAGAATTAAGAATTAAGAATTAAGAATTAAGAATTAAGAATTAAGAATTAAGAATTAAGAATTAAGAATTAAGAATTAAGAATTAAGAATTAAGAATTAAGA
>JANNOM010000071.1:0-30483 GCA_031399065.1 Chitinophagaceae bacterium | reverse complement strand
TTCCATCTGCAGGAGGCCACAGGCATTTTCATCCTTTTCAGGATTGCAACGCACCAGGGTACAATCGATCTTACGGGTGCTCGGCATTTCCTTTCCGGGTTTTACAAAAGACCCCTGGAGATACTGGGGCCCGAGATCGATTACTTTTTTTAAAGAGGAAGAACCACAAACCCGACAGGTCGTTCTTTTTCTGATGTGCATGATTAATTTATTTTTTTTGTAACAACCCGGCAAAAAGGCTGTTGATCCGGTCAATACATTTATTTCTTTCGAGGTTCAATACAGCCAGCTTCTTAACAACATTGTCTTTCTCGCCAGCCGGTACTATTTCAAATTCATATACTTTTTCCTGCTCATGCCATAATTTGCAATTCACATCCGCCAATTGATAAAAAACTTCTCCGAAACTTCCGTTTACTTCTGCTACTTCGTTCCCTTGATTCTTGAATACCTTATTAGCTGCAAATGTCATTCGCTCGATGGCAATCTTCCCATTAATTGCATTTGAAATATATTCATCTATTTCCTCTTTAAGTTGATTTGATTGTGTTGCAAGACTGGATAGTCTGCTTTCATCTTCTGTATGAAATTGCTTTAACTTTACAATTGTCAATTTGTCACATAACATGCCCAGTGTCTCTGCCATATTGGTAGGTAATTTATGGGCAAAAATATGGTATTAAATATAAAATTATCCATAATAGCATATTAAATGCTGTCGTAGTTTTTGTTCGTATTGTTGATTTAGCTTTGCAATATTGTTTATATAATGCCGTTTTGAACATAGATTTGCAGATAATGTAATTAGAGTTGACCAGTTTTAAAGGTATCAAGCGACTAAATAGATTATCTACCCTAAACAATACCCTGTTCTCTGTAAATCGTCATGAAGAAAATTCTACTAATCCTATTTGTTTTCTTGTACCAAACTGCAAAGAGTCAGTTAGTATATAATGCATCATTTACTGCACCTGATACGGTTTGCGTAAACAGCCCTGTTGCTTTAACCAACCAATCCACCAATGCCAGTACTTATTATTGGAGTTTTTGCGCGGCTGATGTTAACACAGCACCCATCGCGGCCAATTTAGGTAATATCGGTAATAACCTTTCACTTCCGGTGTTTACGGACATCGTCTCTGATAATGGTAACTATTATGTGTTCGTCGTCAACCATTCCCCTGCCGGATTAGTCAGGCTCGATTTCGGGAACAGCCTGCTTAATACCCCTACATCCGTCAATCTGGGCAATTTCGGTAATATAATCCCTAATTTAAGCGAAGGCATCCAGGTAGTAAAAAACCAAAATAAATGGTATGCGCTTATCGTAGGCGGCGACCCTGTTCTCGGGCAACCTTATCGCATTGTAAAGATTGAATTCGGTACTAATATCAACAACCCATCACCCACGGCTACCAACTGGGGTAATATCGGTGGGTTAGACCATCCCATGGAACTGCACCTGTTCCAGGAAGGAATTGACTGGTACGGCTTTACCGTTAACTCTGAAAACAGCACCATCACCCGCTTTACTTTTGGAATCAGCTTCGATAACATACCCACCGGAATAAACTTAGGAAACATCGGCAATCTTGACCATCCCGGCGGAATCAATGTTATTAATGATAATAATGTCTGGCGGGCATTTACCACCAATGCAACCAGTAACACCATTACCCGACTGGATTTTGGCAACTCCCTTTCTAATATCCCTACCGGTGTTAATCTGGGAAATCCAAACAATGCCTTACGCGATCCCAGGGACCTTTATATTTTAAAATATTGCGATAAAACCGTTGCGTTCATCATCAACGGACAACCCAATGCCCAATTACTGAAACTGGACTTCAACAACGATTTTTCCACTATTCCCTCTGTCATTAACTTTGGCAACCTGGGAAATATGAACTTCCCCCACTCCATTTCAAAAATATTCCGGGTGGGCGATGAATTGTATTCCTTTATCACCAATGCCGGCAATAATACCATCACAAGATTGCATTTCCCCAAATGTTCCAATTCAAATATTGCCGGATCTGCTTTGCCTAATCCGCCGTCTGTTACTTATAATATTCCCGGTACTTATAATATAAGTCTCACCATCGACGAAGGCCTGCCCACTCAATCCTCTTTCTGCAAACAGGTAGTCGTACTACCCAAAGCCACGGCAGATTTCAGTTTTTTACAAAATGTTTGCTCGCCGCAGGATGTGCAGTTTAAAAACGAATCCGCTGATTACCAGTCTATAAGCTGGGATTTTGGGAATTTGGCTATGTCTTCTGAGGAAGAGCCGCTGATCACTTTTAGTGAATATGGTGAGTATATTATTAAGCTGAAAGCAACGGTTGACGGCGGATGCGCCGATAGCATAGCGAAGCGCATCCCGGTTATGCTGGAAAAAGACAGCGTTATAAGTACAAGAGACACGGTTTTATGTTTGAACCAACCTTTTAGTTTAAAAACAAGGGATGCTTTCAGTTATTGCTGGTCTGCATCTCCGGATCTGTCGACAACAGATATCGCTTCTCCGGTTATATCCGGTATCGTACCTAAAACAACTTATTACGTGAACGCACTGATAACCGGCAAAAACCTGATCATCAATGGGGACTTTGCGCAGGGTAATAGCGGGTTTGTATCGGCTTACAGGTATTCTCCCGGTTCAGGAACTAGCGAAGGCGTCTATTCTGTAAGTAGTGATGTTCGCGCCTGGCATCCGTCGCTGAGTAGTTGTAAAGATCATTCGGGCGCGAATGGCAACATGTTAATGGTAAACGGAGCCGGAACTACCGGTGTAAAGGTTTGGTCGCAAAAAGTATCCGTACAACCCAATACTACTTATTCTTTTCTGACCTGGCTGCAGACATTGTCGCTAACAAGTCCGGCCAAACTGCAGTTTTATATCAACGGAAACCTGATCGGCGATATCTTTAGCGCAAGCAGCAATCCCTGCGAATGGACGCGTTTCTATACGCTCTGGAATTCCGGGGACACAACGAGTGCCGACATTGCCATCATTAACCAGAATACTGTTACCAACGGCAATGACTTTGCGCTGGATGACATATTTTTCGGGGCATTAAAAATGGTGCGCGATTCAGTAACGGTCACTATCAACCCCAATCCGGAAGCGGATTTTTCGTACGATATTCCGCTCTGCAAATCCGTGCAGCTAACTGGTATAGGAATTACGGAGCCTGCCGCTATTACTAATTGGAAATGGGATTTCGGGGATAACCGGATCGCCTCTGCATCTACGTTAACGCATAATTATTTATATGGGGGGAAATACACGGTCAAATTAATGGTAACGGATAAAAACGCATGTACAGATACAGTAGATAAAATTATTCAGCTCGATACGATAAAGGCGGAGATAGGTTCAGATACGATAGTATGTAAAAACAGTCCTGTCCGGCTTCGCGCTGCCGGCGGTACCAAATATGAATGGTCGCCTACCGCTTTTATGACAGGGGCCAATACTGCCGATCCGGAAGTGCGGGTAGAGCAAACAACCCGCTTCTATCTTAAAGTAAAGAACGGGATAGAATGTGAAGACACCGCTTCCGTGCTGGTAGCCATTAAAGCCAGGCCGCGCTTTGTGAAGCCCCCGGACAGAAGCATGTGTGCAGACAGCACCATACAATTAAAAGGTAATAACGGTAATGCACACCGGTATCTCTGGAGCCCCTCTGGCACGCTGGATGATATGACTGCCGCCAATCCAATGGCTGCACCATCAGGCAGTACGCGTTACAGTGTCACCATAACAGAAATGCCTTGCGGGTACGATACCACTTTCGAAGTGGCTGTACTGGTAAACCCGAACCCCACCGTTACCGTTGCCAAACAGCGGGATATAGATTGCATAAATCCCACTACCCGGTTAACGGCCGCAGGATCGGGCCTTAACTACGAGTGGAGCCCTGCCACCGGCGTGGATAATCCCGCCGGTAGCGTTGTATCGGCATCGGCCGACAGCACTACCGCTTTTGTTGTAAAGAATACCAACCAGTACAAATGTTCCGCTTATGATAGCGTAATTGTAAAAGTTACTAAAACGGATAAACCCGTTTTCCTGCTGCCGAATGCATTTACACCCAATAAAGATGGTATTAACGACTGCTTCGGAATTAAACACTGGGGTAATGTTACGATCCGTGACTTCTCTATTTTTAACCGCTGGGGAGAGAAAGTATTTTCTACCAAAAATCCGAGAGACTGCTGGGACGGAATGTATAAGGGTAAACTGCAGCCTGCGGGCAACTTTGTTTATATTATCAGGGCTCTTTCTTTCTGCGGTGAGATGGTACGCAAAGGCAGCCTGGTACTGATTAGATAGTACTAAAAAGTAAGCAGATATTGCTTAAACGCTTACTTTCGCACAGCAATGGGCATTATTCAAAAACAAAGTATCCGATCCTCCATTTTCATTACGCTGGGGTTCGCTATCGGAGCGTTCAATATCGTGGTGCTGTTTCCGAAGTTCCTGTCGCCGGAATATTTCGGGTTAACGAGGGCTATGCTCGATATCACCCTTACGTTATCGCTCCTGTGTACGTTTGGCTCGCTTTCGGTCGTTTATAAGTTTTATCCTTTTTATAACCACTACCTGCCAAAGGAAAAGAACGACCTCCCTTTTGTAACGGGTATGGTTTGCCTCTCAGGCTTTGTAATGGTAATGCTTGGAGGGTGGATGTTTAAAGACTTCATCATCCGTAAACTGGGTAAGTCACCCGAGCTGGCCACCTATTTTTATACGGTATATCCTTTCACTTTTTTGATGCTGGTTTATATCTGGCTCGAATCGTTTTCCTGGGGTTTAAAGATGACGGTTATTTCCAATTTTCTTAAGGAAACGGCAGTGCGTATCATCAGCACTGTTCTTATATTGCTATATGGATTCAATGTAATTTCCCTTTCTGTTTTCATCAATCTTTTCAGTCTGGTATACCTCATACCGGTGGTTATCCTCTTTTTTGTGCTTATTAAAACGGGCAGATGGAAAATAATACCATCCCGGCCCAGCAATGTTACCCGGAGGCTCAAAGGAAGGATGGTGAGTTTTGGCCTGTTTATTTTTGGAGCCCAGTTTCTTAACCTGCTGGCCAAAACCAACGATACATTTATGGTATTCGGTATCGAGGGTCTTGCTCAAACGGGCGTGTTTGCTATCGCCACCTATATGACGGCCATTATGGAAATACCCCAACGAAGCCTCAATTCCATCAGCACGCCTGTGCTCTCGGAATCATGGAAAAATAACGACCTTAAAAACATAGAACATGTATACCGGAAAAGTGTAACCAACCTGCTGGTAATAGCACTGGGACTTTTTGGCCTTATCTATCTCAACGCCAATAACCTGGCATCCTTCCTGGGTAAGGAGTATGACGAGATAGGCATCGTCATTTTCATTATGGGGTTTGCTAAAGTGATAGAACTTGGTGCCGGCATGAACGGTATTATAATAGGTACATCCAATTACTGGAAATTTAATTTTTATACCAATGTGTTTTATACCCTTTTTTCACTGCCGTTAAATTTTTTTCTGATAAAATCGTTCGGTTTGCCAGGGCTTGCCTTGGCTAATCTTATATCCAGTATTCTATACAACTCTGTTCGGTTTACTTTTTTATACAGGAAATTCGGACTGCAGCCTTACACCTGGAAGAGCCTGTTACTGGTGCTTGTATCTTTTGCTTTCTATTATGTAGTGTACCTTATTCCCCAGGCTTCCAATATTTTCCTTGACACTGCCTTGCGGACCTTGTTATTTACCGCACTGTTTGCACCTGCCATTTATTTAAGCAAAATGGCTCCCGATCTGAATGCTATTGCAGAAAACCTTTTTAAGCGGATAAAAAAGGGTCTTTAATAAGGTTAAGAAAAAGCTCCATGCCTTCTCTTTTTTCCTTCGTTAATAGAAAGCTGATATTTTCCGTATAATATTTTACCAGGTCGTATTGATCATAAGGGTTCTCTGCAATTACCTGATCCAGTTGCTGAAGCCCAGCGCCCGTTGCCATTTGAAAACGGTGAATAAAATCTTCCGGCAATCGCTTATTGGCTACCCAGGTAGCGAATACGAACGGTAACCTGGTAAAATGAACCCATGCTTCTCCCAGATCGTATATATAAGGTGAAATATTTCTTTGCTCAAAAGCGCGGTCTCCTATTACCAGTCCGGCCGTGGTACCCATAATTTCATCACGGTAATCTTCTTTCGTCGCAATCAGTTGCGGTCTTATTTTCCAGTATTTTTCAAGCAGTATCATGGCCAGTTGTACCGAGGTACGGCTCTGGTAATCCATCAAAACCCGTTCAACTTTATGTATGAGAACATCACTGAAAATACATACCGAAGCCACCGGTCCTTCGCATCCTATGCAATAGTCGGTAACTATATGCGATTCAGGCAAAGAGGGAATGATGGCAACCGGCACCAGGCCCAGGTCCGTTTCGTGGTTCAGGAGCATTTCCGCTATTCGGGAAGGGTATTCTTTTACCAGCTCCATTTCTTCTTTCATCAGGCCTTTCTCCAACCCGTAAATAAGGGGTTTCGTATTCAGGTAACTTACCGCGGCGGCTTTAATCTTTCGGCTTCTGTGCATTTTTATTTTAGTATTCCGCTATTGTGAAAGGATTGGTTTAATTTTACATCGCACTGGCCGGATACAGTTTAGTTGTAAGGCATAACAAGGGCAACGGCCATCTGATGGAATGCAAAGGTACATTGCCATTTAAATTTATTCTGAAATATTCTTATCATGGAACTGAACACGCTTACCGCTATTTCTCCCATCGACGGCCGTTACCGCAGGCAGCTTCATCACCTGGAAGATTATTTCTCAGAATATGCCCTCATGAAGTACCGGGTACTGGTGGAGATCGAATATTTTCTGTTCCTGTCGGATAAAAAGTTTTTCAGTCTTTCCGCCCGCTCCAAAACATCTTTAAAAGCCATCGCATCGGATTTCAGTATAGCAGATGCACAGCAGATTAAAGAAACGGAGAAGATAACCAACCACGACGTAAAAGCGGTAGAGTATTTTATAAAAGAGAAACTGGATGGATGCGGGGCGGGCGATGAAAAGGAATGGGTGCATTTCGGCCTCACCTCGCAGGATATTAACAATACCGCCATCCCGCTTTCCTGGAAGCATGGGGTGGAAAACGAATACCTTCCCCTGGTACTCAATATGACCCGCCAGTTGGAATTGCTGGCAGAAGAGTGGAACGCTGTGCCCATGCTGGCCCGCACACATGGACAACCGGCGAGTCCCACCCGGTTGGGAAAAGAAATCATGGTTTTCGTGGAGCGTTTGCATAACCAGGTAGAGCTCCTGATCCATATTCCCTTCAGTGCCAAGTTCGGCGGTGCTACGGGAAATTTTAATGCCCATCACGTAGCATTTCCTAAAAAGGACTGGGTAAAGCTGGGTAACGAATTTGTAGAGAACACGCTTGGATTACAGCGGCAGCAATACACTACCCAGATAGAGCATTACGATAATATGGCGGCACATTTTGATGCCATAAAGCGGATCAACAATATACTTATCGACTTTTGCAGGGATGTATGGACCTATGTGTCGATGGATTATTTCAAACAAAAAACAAAGCCGGGAGAAGTGGGCTCTTCTGCTATGCCGCATAAGGTGAACCCGATCGACTTTGAAAATGCGGAAGGCAACCTGGGTATTGCCAACGCGCTGTTCGAGCACCTTTCTGCCAAATTACCCATATCCCGCTTACAAAGAGACCTGACCGATTCCACGGTTCTACGGAATATAGGCGTTCCGTTTGCCCATACTATTCTTGCCATTAAATCCATCGAAAAGGGCCTGTGCAAACTGGTACTGAACGAAGTTAAAATAGGCGAAGACCTGGAGAACAACTGGGCTGTGGTAGCGGAAGCAGTGCAAACGATACTAAGGCGCGAGAACTATCCCCAGCCTTATGAAGCACTGAAAGATCTTACCCGGGGTAACAGCAAGATCAATAAACTGGTGATGCATACTTTTATCGACGGACTTAAAGTGCCGGCGATTGTAAAGAAAGAATTAAAGAAGATTACACCGCATAATTATACAGGAGTACCTTAATAACCGGCACTCCCTTGCTATTTGTGTATTTCGCTGGTGAAATGAAATTCGATGTCGGGGTTGTTGGTTCTTTCGGTATTCAGAAACCATTCGCTTTGTGCCAGGTATACCAGGTGGCCGTCTTTATCTTCGGCTATATTGGCCGCTTTAAACCGGGTAAAATCCAGCAGCTTTTTGGGGTCGTTGCTGGTGATCCAGCAGGCTTTATAAAACGGCAGGGAATTCAATTGGGCAGAGGCACCGTATTCCTGCAACAGCCTGTATTGTATTACTTCGAACTGAAGTTCACCCACGCAACCGATGATCTTTTTGTTTCCGCCATACTGGGTAAAAAGCTGCGCTACCCCTTCATCTGTCAATTGCAATAAGCCCTTTTCCAGTTGTTTTGTTTTCATCGGGTCTTTATTGACCACTTCCTTGAATATCTCGGGAGAAAAAGAAGGAATACCGGTAAAGAAAAAATCCTCCCCCTCAGTAAGCGTATCTCCTATCTTGAAGTTGCCCGTGTCAAAAAGGCCTATTACGTCTCCGGGATACGCTTCTTCAATTACATCTTTATCACGGGCGAGAAACGTGTAGGGATTACTGAAACGTACCTCTTTATCGAGGCGTACATGATGATAATATTTATTGCGCTCGAAACGGCCGGAGCAAACCCGCAAAAAAGCGATCCGGTCGCGGTGCTTGGGATCGAGGTTGGCGTGTATTTTAAAGATAAAGCCGGATAATTTATCATCTTCGGGACAAATATCCCTGGCGGAAGTAGCCCTGCACAAAGGCTTGGGGGCAATCTCGATAAACGCGTCCAGCATTTCCCGTACACCGAAATTATTGACGGCACTGCCAAAAAAAACAGGCGATACTTTACCGGCCAGGTAATCATCTATGTTAAGAGCACCGTTTACACCGTCTACCAGTTCCACATCTTCTCTTAAAATAGCGGCATCCCGCTCGCCGAGTTTATCATCCAGCAGGGCGTCTTCCAGTTGATCGATTTTCACCTGGTCTTCTTCCGCCGCTTTGGTACTGGCCGTAAACAGCACCAGGCTTTTGCCGGCCAGGTTATATACCCCTTTAAATTCCTTACCGCTGTTGATGGGCCAGGTCATGGGGTGCAGACTGATATTCAGCTCCTTCTCTATCTCCTCCAGCAGGTCGAAGCGGTTTTTACCATCACGGTCCATTTTATTTATAAAAACGATCACCGGTGTGGCGCGCATCCGGCATACTTCCATCAGGCGGCGGGTTTGCGCTTCTACGCCGTTTACGCTATCCACTACCAGTATCACACTGTCCACCGCCGTCAGTGTACGATAGGTGTCTTCAGCAAAGTCTTTGTGACCGGGTGTATCCAGCAGGTTGATCAAGATATTCTTATATTCGAAACTCATTACCGAAGTGGCCACGGAGATGCCCCGCTGGCGTTCGATCTCCATAAAATCGCTGGTAGCGTGTTTTTTTATCTTGTTGCTTTTAACGGCACCGGCTGTTTGTATAGCTCCTCCAAACAGCAGGAATTTCTCCGTAAGGGTGGTTTTACCGGCATCGGGGTGAGAGATAATGGCGAAAGTGCGTCTCTTCTTTATTTCGTTATTGTATTTCATAATCGGGAGCGGCAAAAGTAACCATGATTCGTGATTTGAAGGGTATAAAATTATACCGTTCTGTTAACTATAATTTCTGATTATCGAGCGGGAAATCCTGTAAATGATGGTTAGATTTGCAGTATGCTCCGATTTTTTGAAATTACCATTTCCGGCTTTAAGATGGCACTGGCGGAACTTCGTTCCAACAAGCTGCGTACGTTTTTGTCCCTGTTCGGCATTACCATCGGTATTTTTTGTATTATCGGTGTGCTGGCTACCGTCAACAGCCTGGAAAGAAATGTACAAAACGATATTAAAGCCCTGGGCTCCAACTCTATTTTTATCGATAAATGGGATTACGCCGCAGGACCTAATATGGAATGGTGGCGACTCATGAAAAGGCCGGTGCCCAAATACGAGGAAGTGCGTTTTTTGAGAGACAAGGTATCGGCGGCTTCCAATATCGCCTTTAAGATCGATACCGACGACCAGGTGGAATACGGTAACCAATCCGTTACCAATGTAAACTGGTATGGTGTTTCCGAGCAGTTCGCCAATATACAGTCGATCGTTATCAACCAGGGCCGCTATCTGCAGCAGGACGAATTTGACTATGGCACCAATTCCATTGTAATGGGCTATAACGTAGCGGAAAACATTTTCGGAAGAGCGGAACTGGCGCTGGGTAAACAGGTGAAGATAAAAGGTAAAAAGGCCAATATTATCGGCGTTATCAAGAAGCAGGGTAGCAGCCTGATCGACGAATGGGAGTTCGACAATTGTATTATAATGCCTTACCGGTTTTTAAAATCTATGGTAATACCCGATAGGTCGTCTCCGCTTATAATAGTACAGGCCAAAGAATCGGTAAGCATAGAGCAATTAAAAGACGAACTGAAAGGAGCCATGCGCTCCATACACAAACTAAAACCCTCGGAAGAAGATGATTTTTCATTGAATGATATTAATTCTTTCAGTGATTTTGCCAGCAAAATATTCACCGGCATCAACCAGGGAGGATGGGCCATAGCGGCTCTTTCGCTGGTAGTGGGCATGTTCGGCGTCGCCAATATCATGTTCGTAACGGTGCGGGAAAGAACCACCCAGATAGGTCTCAAAAAAGCATTGGGTGCCAAAAAATCAGTGATACTTACCGAGTTCCTGATAGAGTCTGCCTTTCTTTGCATTATTGGAGGAGCCATAGGAGTGTTGCTCGTTTTCCTGCTTACCCTGCTCATTTCATCAGTGGCCAGTTTTCCCATTACTATCTCACCCGGTATTCTGGGCCTTGCCATTTCCATCTGTATAATAGTAGGCGTGCTGGCGGGAATTATACCGGCTTCCATCGCCGCTAAAATGAACCCGGTAGAAGCCATCCGGTCCAAGTAATAAAAATCATTTAACTAACTTTGCCGACTAAATCATCACCTTGAGCGTATCCATCCTGGCCATAGAATCTTCCTGCGACGAAACCAGTTGTTCGGTTTGCAAAGATGGTAAAATACTAAGCAACATAATAGCCAATCAGGACGTGCATCAGCAATTCGGCGGTGTGGTACCCGAGCTCGCCAGCAGGGCGCACATGCAAAATATAGTACCCGTAGTGGATGCAGCAGTTAAGGCCGCCGGCATTTCATTGGATCAACTGGACGCCATCGCTTTTACCCAGGCACCCGGACTGATCGGCTCATTGCTGGTGGGGGCTCAATTCGCCAAATCATTGTCACTGGCCCTTAATAAACCGTTAATACCCGTCCATCACATGCAGGCGCATGTAATGGCCAACCTGATCGATGATCCCATGCCTTCTTTTCCTTTTCTTTGCCTCACCGTTAGCGGCGGGCATACGCAGATCGTGCTTTGCGAATCTGCGGGTACTATGAAAGTGATAGGGCAAACGCTGGATGATGCAGCGGGGGAAGCCTTCGATAAGTCCGCGAAGCTACTGGCACTTCCCTACCCGGGAGGACCACTTATCGACCGGTATGCTCAAAAGGGAAACTCCGCCCGCTTTACTTTTCCCGAGCCCCGGATACCTGGTCTCGATTTCAGCTTCAGTGGATTGAAAACGGCTATCCTTTATTTTTTACAAAAGGAAAAAACACTTGACCCGGCTTTTATAGAAAATAATCTGGCAGATATCTGCGCATCTATACAACAGCGCATCATCAGCATTTTACTAAACAAGCTTACCCTTGCAGCAAGGCAGACGGGTGTAACCAATATTTGCATAGCAGGTGGCGTATCTGCCAATAGCGGTTTAAGAACTGCTTTCCTGGAAGCCGGCCACAAAAATGCATGGAATACTTTTATACCCGCTTTTGAATACTGTACGGACAATGCGGCTATGATTGCTATTACCGCTTATTATAAATACCGCGAAGGGGAATATATGGATCTTTCCGTGAGTCCCTCACCCAGAGCACAGTGGACTGAATAAATCGAATGCGTTGCCATCGAAACAATTTTCTATAACTCATCTATGAGTTTGTACTTGTATATTAAATGTATTAAATAGATATCTTTGCATGGAACCGCTAAATTCAGGCACTTTGAACTCGAACCACGACTACTCCGACCTAAAACGTATCGGCAGGCTATCTAAGGACGGCGTTTTTATTTATAACGCCAATACCCATTCTTTTCTTTATGTCAATAGCAGTTTCGCTGATATTTTCATGGAACCCGGGGATGCTATTCTTTCCGTTTCCGGATTAGTTTTAAAATTCATAAAAACGGAAGACAAGCATTACCTCGCGGCCAGGTACAATGAGCTGTTGCAAAACGGTTGTATCAATAACACTGAGTTCAGGCTGGAACTTCCGGATGGTAAAATTAAACATGTGTGTTGCGATGCCTATATAATGGATAATGGCGATACCATAGCCGGCTTTGTAAAAGACTATACAAAAACAAAGGAGCATGAAGATTTTATGATCAATTATGGTGCGCGCAAAGACACTTTGCTGGATATGATCTCCTATAACCTTTCGGGGCCGCTTAATATGTCCCGGAATATTATTGAATGGACTAAAAAAGTAGTGGATGATAACAGGACGTTCAACGTTACCTCGCAACTGGAATTGCTGATGGAGAATACGCAGAATTCCATTGATGTAGTAAATGAATTCCTTCGTGAAGAGCACCAGGTATCTGCCCGAACGCATGTGAGAAAAACCAGGTTCGATATTATCGAACGGATCCAGGCTACACTGGACAAACTGGTAGAAATAAACAAGGACAAGAACTTCCGGCTGATTAGCGATCTTACTAATCTCAATATTAATTCTGATAGTGTGAAGTTTTTCCAGGTAATCCACAATCTTCTTTCCAATGCCATCAAGTTTACGCGTGCGGATGGTCATATAGACATTAAAGTGGAGGAAGGGGAAGCCGATTTTACCATCAGCATCAGTGACGATGGTATCGGCATCCCCGAAAAAATGCATCGTTATATTTTTCTGCAGCGTACCCTGGCATCGAGGGAGGGCTTAAACGGGGAGAAATCGAACGGGCTCGGACTTTACATTGCCAAACAACTGGTAGAAATAATAGGTGGCACGCTATGGTTCGAAAGCAGGGAGAACGAAGGTTCCCGCTTTTTTGTCAAGCTGCCGAAAGACTGAAGGTATAACAGGCAAAAATGGCAAATACCTATTTCCGTTTTAAAAAATTTATGATAGAACAGGATAAAACGGCCATGAAAGTGTGTACCGATGCCTGCCTGTTTGGCGCATGGGTAGCCGCAAATGTTAAAAATGCATCCAGGGTGCTGGATATTGGAACAGGCACCGGTTTGTTATCGCTATTGTACATTCAGCAAAACAGTACGGCGCGTATAGATGCCATAGAATTAGAATCATCTGCCGCGGAGCAGGCTGCCGCTAATTTCCGGGCCTCGCCCTGGAGCGACCGTCTAACGGTTCATCACTGCCCTATGCAGCAATACGATAAAGCAGTTGCATACGATCTGATTATAACCAACCCTCCTTTTTTTGAAAACGCTCTTCTATCATCCCAGGAAAGTCGTAACAAAGCTATGCATGATGCCTCGCTTACATTAGAGGAACTTATAAGGTATATTGATCGTTATCTTACTGAAGGCGGTAGGGTCGCAGTATTACTGCCCTATTATCGAAGCAGTTATTTTACCGGGCTCATGAACGATGCCGGATTGAACCTGCTATCCGGCTTATCGGTGAAACAGTCACCGGCTCATGATTATTTCCGCTCCATGCATATCTATACGAAAATGCAGGTTTATCATCCGGATAGGAAAGACATCACCATAAGGGAAACACCACAGCAGTATTCGGAAGAATTTATAAGTCTAATGAAAGACTATTACCTGTATTTATAGACCGGCATATTCCGCAAGATACTGGTACCGTTCTGTAAGTTGCCCGCCGGATGCGATGGTGGCGCGGTGTATAATGGCGGAACCGCCTTTTACCAGGTCCTCCAGCACGTATTTTATCAGTTGCTCACCAAAGTACTGGCTGGCGTCCCTGGGCAGTTCGTTGGGCAAATTCCCGACGGCCATTATATCTATACCATTCGGCTGATAAGGAAGTGTTCTTATGCGCGAAACGGGATCCACTCCATATATGGGATCTTCAATAGTGGCATCGCCCAGGTTGCAGGGTACCGAACCGTCTATATCGTCCGTGATATCCGCTATGGTGCGAATGCTGAAGCCGGGGTTTCGGGCATGGGCCCACTCGAACAGGCGGGGTGCATCGTTACTCCAGTAAATGCCGTTGATAAGAACATCCGCCTCCAATGTATATGGATGGAAGCTGGAAATGTAATTTTCGGGATGCAGGTGAAAATCGTCCCGGTGATAATCGTTGGTAACCGCATGACGGTAAAGGTTCATTCCTTTCAGGTGCACATACACGGGATAGGTAAATTTGCGTGCGAGAAATTCATCCGGCTCCACTTCTATAATGCCCATCAGGTTCATTATTTCCAGGATTCCGCTTGCAACTCTGCCACTTCCTGTAAGGGCTACCTTGATGGGAGGTATTTTCAAACCAAAATAGGTGTGGATCAGTTCCTTGAAATTCTTTTGCAGGTAAACACGCTGCAGCTCGAACATACCCGATCTTTTACCATAGGCCATCATACCATTATGTGCACCTACCACGCCCGCAAAAAAACCAAACCCCAGAATGCGTTGTCCATCCTCATGTTCCAGGCATTCATAATCGACCAGGGTAATATTTTTCTGCAGGATGGTTTGTAAAAGGACCTTGTTATAAGGTTGCATCTTTTTGGTGTGGGAAAAAAACAGATAGGTTTTATAGGGAATAAGCTGGCCTGCCGGCACTTCTTTAATACCCATCAGGATATCGCAATTACTCATATCCTGAACCACTTCTATACCGGCCATACGGTATTCGCGATCAGAAAAACAGCGGGTTTCGCTGGATTCCACTACTATCTTAACCTCCATGCTTTTCTGCTGAATCCATTTGCATTGGGCCGGAGTAAGCGCTACCCGGTTATCGGCAGGCACCTTGCCTTCTTTAATAAGTCCGATCTTTAGCATACCGCAAAATACATAAAACTTTTTGATGGCTTAAAGTCAAAGATGTGTAGAAATAATATGGTTGCATGTATATTTGCATTTATCATTAGCAAATCACGGTTATTATGAAGACGTTATTTTCCCTGCTGTTCCTGTTAGTTGCAAGTACCGCTTTTTCTCAGAAATCCGACTGGAAAGAGATGCATGATTTTCACGGGGTGATCAGCAAGACCTTTCATCCTGCAGAGGAGGGAAACCTTCAGCCCGTTAAAGACAGTTCTGCCGCGCTATTATCGGCCGCTAAAAAATGGCAGTCTTCCAAAGTACCCGCGGGCTATGATGCGGAAGTAGCCAGTCCGATTCTTAAGAAGCTGGTAACCGATTGCGAAGAAGTCGGCAAAGCAGTAAAGGCAAATCAGTCCGACGAGGAGCTGAAAAAACTCATCACGAGGACACACGATACATTCCATGAAATAATGGAAAAATGCAGGGAACAAAAGCATTAAGGGATTTGCATATCAATAAGGACTGTTATAAATCCACCCGGTAATAAATATTCTTCAAAGGCACCTGGCATGGAATGGTTTCTATCGCCAGTAAAGCCTTCATATCGTTCTCTATACGTTCAAATTTCCAGGTATCGTTCTCCTGTTTACGGGCAGCCTGCACAAACCAGGATCTGGAATCGATCAATAGGTATTCTTTTAAAGAAGGTATACGCTGGTAACGGAAAAACTTATAGCCCATATCCCTCTCTTTACTATAGCTCGACATCACTTCAATCACCACCGACGGATTAAGCAGCGTATCAAACGTATCGTCTTCCAAAATGGCTTTCCCGGAAACGATGGAAACATCCGGATACATGTAGCTATCCAGGCCGGGTGAAGCTACGCGGAGACCGGATGGACAAATAAGAAATGACCCTTCCCTGATCAGGCTCCTGATTTCGAAAATCAAATTGGCTACAATAAGATTGTGTCCCAGCGAAGCACCCGGCATCTCCGATATATGCCCATCATAATACTCGTTCTTTTGAGGAGATGCTCTTTCAACGACAAGATATTCCTTCGCGGTAATATAAGTTGTGGAAGAGTTTTGTGTTGTTTTCATCGTGATCGTATCGGTACAAATATTTAATAAATGTACTAAAATGTCCCCGTGAAAATTGTATTGAAGAAGAGTTTATAAGATCGAAAATGCAAGTGAATGATCCTCAATAAATTGAATGTTGCTATTAAGTAAACCTAATAGTTTAAATCCCGAACGCGAATTAATCATGACTAATATATAAAATCAAATTTGTTTATTCCTGTTGAAAGAAAGTAACAGCTTTCTCGTTGTTAAAATGATAAGGACTGCAAAAACAAATAGCACTGTCAAAGAGCAGATATATTTAAAGTTTTGAAAACTTTTTACTGGCAGCTTAGGGTAATGAGAATACATAACGCAGAAAAAAGATATGCCGAATGCTAATCTTCCTAATAAATAAAGTTTACTATTATTTTTCATACATTAAAGATTTGCGGGGAACTTAACACATAAAAAAGTCCTAAACATTGATTAACAATTGATTAGGACTTTTAGTTGGTGCCCGGGATCGGAACAATACTACGTGATGAAAACCAATACAGTAAAGGATTTTATATTTTTTTAAGTCTCCGCACTACGTTTACACCACGTTTTTGCGAAAAAAATACCCCAGATAGAAATCCGGGGCCTGCGGTTAATAACCTTTAAACCTTATCCTGTCCTGAAGATACATTTTTCCCGGAAATAAAAAGCCCCCGTACACCTGGAAAGGCCGGGGGGCTACTAAGCATTAAAAAATAAAGAATGAAAACCTATGAAAAAGAACCCTTTACGATATAGGATGACCCAAAAACCGCCATAGCAATACTGGATTCCACCCGTACCGTCACTTTATTTTCGCGTACGTTCGTTCCATCTTCCTCAAAGAAACGTACGTTCATATTCTCTGCAACACCAATCAACATACCCATCCGATCGGCAATGGTGTAAGTACCTACCGCTTGCGCGGTGCTGGTTGCGACTGCCACACCTGCAACACTCATGTTAGTGCCGCTGATCTGAATAACAGATGGTGTATCATATTCGCCCGATCCTGCACTTTTGTTAATGAGCATCCGATACAAATCATTGGGATGAAGGATAATCAAATCTGGGTTGCGGTCAAGTGCGGCCAACTGACCCACCCCTAAGACCAACTGATCCAGGTCGTTATCTGCCGCCAGGCTGGTGGCTGCAGTAAAATTACCGGCTACATTTAATCCTAAGAACTCCGGAGAAACACCCGTACCGTTTAGTATCAGGTTATCTTCTGCCTTCATATACGCCTCCGTAAGCCTGTTGGTTAGAAACCGAACGGCTCCCGGTACCTGCGCTATAAACTTTCTGGATACCCTCGCAAAGCCGGCTACGTAATTACTCTGTGCCGTCACTTCGGCCATATCAAAATCGATCTGATTCTTGGTAGCATTCTCTGCCACGGCCGCAATAGAACCCTCTCCTGGGCCGTTCTCTTTCAGGTAAACCAAATTACCAGTAATGGGAGTACGTGCCAGTAATGGGGAGATATGGTTACGCCTGTTGGCATTTTCAATGATCCCCGGTAAAACGGTGGACTGACTTACTGTGCCTCCCGTGATATTTCCAGTACCCATATCTCCTACCGCTTTTGTCTGAAAACTGAAATCCCCCGTTTTTTGCTTCGTAGCAAATGCCTGGATATCTTTCTCGTTTTTCTGAAAGGCATCCGCTATCAGGTCTGAAACAGATTCCTGTCTTTGCTCCCCGTTGTCCAATCTTAGCTGCTTGCTTTTTGCCAGGTGTTTATCGATTACTTCCTGGTTAGCCTTATCAGCTGCATCTTTCTTAACCTGCCACTCTAAAAGCGACTTGATATTGGTACCCAATTCCGCTAATTCTTCCATTTTAATTTGTTTTAAACTTTTTTAAAAAGGGCGTTAATAGCCCGTATCTGTTCCTGTTTAGCTGTCAGTTCTTTATCCGGCCCCGGTGCAGATGCGGCAGGGGTGGTATCTATTAAAGCCTGGTGCAGCTGTCTTAATTTTATTTCTAATAAGGAGAAGGTGGCATCAGAAAATGTGCCGTTGCGTAATGACTTGATCGTTAAATCAAAATCAGTCAAGACCTCCTGTTTTGTCATGCTCTTTATGCCTACTGTTATCGCAGACGGATTCGCAGCCCATACTACTGAACTACCTTCAAAGAGGGCAACCTCTTGAATCTCATTATGATCGGCACGCTTAACCTGCCGGATCGTGCGGAAGCCTATGCTGTGATGCTTATAATGGCCCTCCCTATACAGTTCCAGGGTATCATTACCCAGGGTGGTATTGGGTATCTTTACCCGTGCCAGTAGCCCGTAACTATCCTCTCCAATCTCAAAGGGTTTGGCTACGTGCTTTGTGGGATCATGGCCTATTAAATGCCATATTTCATTGCGACCCGCAGGGCCTTGCTCTTTCACCGTCTTAGTGAATGCACCTTTCACGATGGCATCGTTATCGCGGTCTACATTGTTAAATGCAGAATAGTACACCGTTATTACCCGGCCCGTGGTATCTACATCTTTCACGTTCAGGGCCGAACTATTTAGTTTTGTTTGGAAGCTCTGTTTCATTTTTCTTTGTTTTTCTTTTATCAGTAATACCGGCCATCTTATTCTTTTCAGTCGGCAATGCAGCTATGCCAATCCGAATAAAGTACTGTGCTCGTTCATCCGCTGCACTTATACGCTGGCCAGCCTTTAGGTGCTGAAAATCTTTGAGTATAATAACCTCTGTCATCTTTATCAGTTTTGAGATTGTTGGTAAATAGAAATGTCTGCACAGTCCCAGGTCTCACCCCAGGATGATAACTTGCCTGATCGTGGCTGGGGTTTATCCGTCTCTATAGGTTCCATTGGCTCTGTGGGCTCCATTACTGGACTATCGAATTCTTCTTGTGTGTTTGCTGGGTTAAAGACTACAGGGGATAGAGATGGCTCTATAGGCATCTCTGTGCGGAGGTAATCAGCGGGCATTGTTACACCGGTAACTTCGTCCTCTACCAGGGGGGCGTTTAAAGGATTTTCCCGGAAGATCTTTAGAATATGTATCGGCAACCCCTTAGCCTCCCAGACTGTGTACTCCTCGTCTGTCATGTCAACAAAGACACCTCCCAAATTCAAAAGATTCCTGCCTTGCCCAAACCTACACACGATGTTGACACCGGTGTCAACAATGGATTCCAGTGGTTTTTCACCGCTAAGGATAGCCTTCAGTTCTGCAATCTTGTCTGCTAAGCGCCTTGCCATGCTTTCTTTTTTACCGTTTCTTCCACCATTCGGTGCAGTTTGTCGACCTCTTCAGGGCTGATGCTTTCAGTAGGTACCTTACCCAGCGTATAGGGCAATAGCTGCATTAACATCTCCGCTTGCTGGGAGGGTGTAAGCTGCCCGAATAGTTTCTTCAGTTTGTTTGGTGTCATGTTGTTTTTCACGAACCGTTCCACCATCCCTTTTACCGTCCTAACCGAATGTTTTGGCCTTCCTGCCGGGTTAGCCGACTTATTGCCTGTTATCCAAAGCGGATTTCCCATTTATATCAATTTTAATTGTAGGTTAAAAATACGATTTATTATTGAAAACGTCACGCAAAGCGGTACTTTTTATTTGATAAGTGTAGGATAATGTTGATATAACTCATTCTTAGACATTGGTTTGATTCCTATACCAGGCACACTGTTTGCAACATTGTTGCATATTGCACTATCATTTAAGGGGGTTTAGCCTACCTGCTTCAAAACAAACATCCGCACATTTACAGTATTTTTCTTCCTCGCCATTGAATGCTGGGTTAGCTTCTATCTCCGTGGTTAAAGCAGAAATCAGCAATGGGTCACCCAGGCCCCCTAAGGTAAAGGCCACCCGTTGCACATTTATCCACCGTTGTCCTACCTGTGTGTTTTTTATTTCATTCAATAGATTCCTTATAAGCCCTTCCTTCCCGTTTACTATTGTTTTTGTAACATTGTTCAGGTGTTTCTTTTTAGGGGCTGGAATGCCCCTGAAATGAGTAATGTGCAGAGGTTCGGGATCCTCCCTTATCAGCATGTTGCTGTCGTAAGAGAGATAGCGCAGGTTTTCTACTTTTTTACCTTTGCTTGTATCGGGTTTGATCCCATACGCTTTTAAGACGTTGAAGCAATGCTCAGCATACTCACTTAGCCTGTCGGGTTCGGCTATCTGCACCAGTGCGTAGAACCCATCTCCGCTGCAGGAAAGACCGCAGAAGCCAACGAAAGGCAAGGAAAATACAGCCTGCTTTAGTTCTTCGATGTCATACTCGTGTATGTCTTCAGGATCGAAATCAAGTTGCATCATGCCGGATCGTTCTATCTCAGTGAGCTTTCCTTTTGCTTTGCTTGCCAGTAGCCCCGCAGGCGTATAGCACTGCAGCAACGCTTTGACGTCTCTTTTCCATGGAACGTACTGGGGATGGTTCCTGTCCAGTTTTCGCAGTTCGATGATTACAGGCAAGTCCTCCGCGAAGTCGCACAGCAAGATATCGCGGAACGTGGCTGGTCTACCTGTGTTGTCAGTGTGGGATGTATAAAGACTTACCTGTTTTTGTAGCCATTTCATTTTTATATTATTTAGTTCGGTTAAGGTCGGTTAACACACCTCGTTAACAGGGGTTAAAGGTGGTCGGTTAACACCCCCTATATATAGGGGTTTAACCGACCTAACACACCCCACCAGGTTTATAAATATATACCGCAGGCTTCCCTGCGGGACCTTCATTGCTCATCCATCCCATTTGCGAATAGTAGGCAACCAGATCCCGGGCTTTGTTGTCCCCAAAGTTTTGACCATAAGCCCGCCATGCTGTTTTTAACTCAGATATAATGTTTGGCCTATTAAAACTCGGAGCGACCTTGAATACTTTGGACAATACTTCATGGTGCATCGTCGGCTGAATTAAATACGGATCAAAAAAGGCTTTCTTTTTATCCCCTGTTCCTGTCGTTTCATAATCCGCTAAAATCTCAGGCAGTCCTTCTTCGTTGATACCAAAGGCAAAAGAATCAAATTCTTTATCTCTGCTATCCTCTGGAGCAACTAATGAAATGTCCTTGTTTTTCTCATCGCGCGTTACTGAAATAACAGACTCGGCTTTGTTCACCAATTCCGTACCTACATGCCCCCTGGCGTTATTATCCCCTTTATTCTGGTGTAATACGGTTACTATATGGGTATGGGCTAATGTTGTCCACCTCATCAGCTTTGTTGAAATATCAGTAGCTTCTTTGGGGTCGTTAATATCGAGAATTAAATCCCGTATTCCATCGATCACCACTATACCTATATCTTGTAGTGGGTTTCCTTCGGTTAGAGCGTATTCGATTACTTTGGTGCGCTCCTGTGGTGTAAATTCTCTTAAACTGTAAACCTCAATATCCGGCAAACTGTCCACGCCCGATACTTTGGCAATTCTTGTGAGGGTTCGCCAAACATGGTACTTGCTTTGTTCGGTGTCAAATACTAATTTTCGCAGCTTATCGCTTCCTAAATGGCATTTGATTGTATTTTCAAAAACCCGTTTGCCGGTACAAGCAGCTAATAGGATGCACATCAAAAAGGTTTTTTTGCTTTTAGCTTTACCAGTAACCAAACTAAAGTTCCCCAACGTGCCAAAGGGCAGAAACTTATCTCCACTTGAAAAAGTCAATGCTAACGGCGGCAAAGGATATACATCACCCAGGTGAATTTTTGAACTCCTTAGAATTTCGGCAAACCTGTTTTCCTCTGTTGGCTCGGTGTGTGTCGCATCCGGTATTGGAGGTAAAGGATTCTTGCCTTCAAATGCTTCAACGGGGGGAATAATAGGTATTTTTTTCTTAACTTCGCTTTTTCCCCCAATACGCATTTCATCCGCTGTCCCCACAGCGGTTTTTTTATCTGTCATAGGTTCAGCGTTTAGAGTTAAGCGTTACGTACGTGGCGGCTTCTCTTTCGCGCTGTTCCTGGGAGACAGATGGCCTGCTTAGGAGCCATTCATCCAGCTTCTCGCGGGAAAAAAAGATCAGCTTGCCGTTTGGCTTTGAAAAAGGTAAAACGCCCCTATGGGTGTACTTGTAAAGAGTCGAGAGGCTGATACCCATGTACTGTGCTGCTTCCGGCGGGGTGAGTACATTTTTGGCGGTCAGCAGACCCTTTTTTATTTCGGCTATGTCCGCCGCTAAATCCTGCTTCATATTTTAATATTTGAAGCAAGTAAGCAGGAGGATTTTAGGAGGAATCCTCCTATTTTTTCCCTTGTGTTCTTTTAGGGGTTACTTCCATTCTAAGGCTTGTTTTTATTGAGTTTACGTACTTAATTGATTTGTTGTTTTTGGGATGTGCTCTTGCGTTTTCATCTCCCATTAGCTTCTTAACTGTCGCCACAAAACTTTGCTTATTTTCTGTTATACCCATGATCGGTACCAGTAACGAAGCCAGGTTAGTGCTACTGGTAAGTTCGGGGTATCTTTCTTTTAAAAAAGAAAGGATCCCGAGCTCGTTTAAAAGCACTAATCGGTTACTTATATTGCCCTCTGGCAGATCAACCATTGAATTATCCTCGACCTCCGCAGGCTGTATAGCTGTAAGGGTTTTTATATGTTGATTTAAGGCATAGCACACCGCCATATTGATTTGATTAATATTCAGGTTCTTGTCATCGTATAAATTTGAATACTGGATAATCCCGTATCGAGTTATTATTTCGGGATTTTCTTTTACCGCACGGTATTCAACGATTTGTTGGCCGGTGGTTTGAACCCCATAGTTTGTAAGCTCTTCGTAGGCATCTTTAATCTGCCTTATATAAAGCTCCAAATACCGGGAAGCCTCTGCATACTCTGTCGGGGGTATAGAATGAATATCATCTTTTACGGCTTTAAATTTTTCTTCTGCATCTTTAATTTCACTAATCAGAGATTTTATTTCTTTGAAGCTTCCTGGGTTATCTCTGTGAACAACAACGGTAGATAGATTGGGGCCTACCCGTTTTCTTGTAAATCCTTCCAATGCAAACGCGTTTCGAAATGTATTCACAATTCCTGCGAGACAGTCTTTGTATTCTATGAGTGATTCTATTTTCATCCTTTATAAGATTAATTATTGTTGGTGACTTTTTATAAAAGATTGTAACCTTTGCTGCCAAACTTCTATAGCCTCTGGACGCTGGAACCTGGCTTGACTTGAAGGAGGAGTATGCAATTTTGCGGACTCCTTAGCCAACTTTTTAACCGCTGCTAAATGAAGGCCTGCTAATTTCGAGATTTCCTCTGCAAGTAATCTATTTTGTTCCAACAATTCGCGCATTGACTTTTCTGACTGTTCTGGTATCTTGTTGTTGTTTTCGGGTTGCTTTTTTTTACGTGGCATCTCTATATTAATTTAGAAGTTTAATTTTTCAGCGGCTTTTAATTTAAGCTCTTTGCTGGCCTCCACATATCTAAATGTATGTTTGGTGGTGGTATGGCCTAGCATGGCACTTATCGTTAGCAGATCGACTTCCATGGAGGCCATCAGCGTACCGGCCGTATGTCGCGCACAATGGAAGGTGATATCTTTCTCTACGCCTGCCCGGACTACCCATGCCTTAATACTTTTATTGGCTCCATTGGCTGTAGGAAGATCAAACACCGGTACATCTTTCGCTCCCGGCGTACCTAACAAAGCCACCGCAGCAGGATTTAACGGAATCGATAACTCAACATTGGTCTTAGCCTGCTGCAGCAGCAACACACTTCCCCGTACACTCCCCCATTTGAGTGCTTTAACGTCCACCCACCGCAGGCCAGTACGACAAGCAAAAAGAAAAGCCTGTTTTACTCCCTGGGCCTCGGTAGGCGTCGCCGCTAACAAACCTATTTCCTCGATGGTGAGCGTATGTTTCTTGGCTGCCTTGCCTTCAATAGGTGGTACCTCGGCTGCATAATTGCGATCCATCAGGTTTGCTTTATACGCTTTCTTCATCATTTTCTTAAACCGACTAAAATAGGAACGGGCACCCTCCCCCGTGCTACGCTTTTTGAGTGCGGCCTGAAATTCCTGTATCAAAGATTCGTTGATATCGGCGAAAACCAGCTTATCCTTGTCGTGTTCCTGTAAGAAGTCAGTAAAGCGATTTAGAACACCCTGCATATTTCGCTTGTCTTTCAGGTCGTATTTATCAACATATGCCTGCATCCAGGAAAGGACCATAGTTTTACGGGCCGTATTATTGGCAACAAAGCCGGTTTGATTGAAGCTATGTTCCCTGGCCGTCCGGATGGCTTCTGCCTGACGCTTGTTCTCTTTGTATCGGGCGGGATATTTCTTCTTGTTTATCGTAAGGGCTCTCAATATTTCTACCTTGCGGTCTGCGTTGTAATGGATGTCCAAAAAAAACGTGGTACTACCGCCGTTATTCAATCGTTCCCGCAATATAATGCCCATGGTTAGCTCTTTGTTTCCGCTAAGGTATGAAAAAATATTAAAAAACGTCACTCGAGTAACGAATGCGTAACGTTTTATGGGGAAAAATAAGATAAACAAAAAATAACCAAAAGAAAGATGAAGGGGCTGAACCACAAGACAGCAGGGCATTTTAAGGCTGAAAGGGACATAAAAAAAGCTCCTTAAAAAGGAGCCGAAGTGCCCGGGATCGGAATCGAACCGATACATCCTTGCGAATGGCAGATTTTGAGTCTGCTGCGTCTACCAATTCCGCCACCCGGGCGAATGGTGCGTTCTAACGGGATGCAATGTTACGTATTCCGGTTATTCTATCCAAAAGGGAAGGGATAAATTTTTGAGGGCTAGTTTTTGATCCTGCTTTGCTCATCGGTCGCTCCGCCGGATTTCTTACGGGCAAATGCGATACTCTTGTTGCCAAACCGGTAATTGAAATTGAGGCTTACCTGGCGGCTGTCTTTTCTGCCGCTAACATCAACATCTACATCGCTGTACCGGGCATAAGCGCTAAACTTCTCGGAGTAAAAAATGTCACGGACACCCAGCTTTACGGAGCCTTTCCCTTTTAAAACCTGCTTTGAAAAACCGGCACTGGCACTACCCATATCGTTGATCACCAATAATCCATCGGCGGCTTTGGTAAGGTACCAGCCGCTTAGTTCCACTGTCCACCCTTTGCCTAATGTAAAATTGTTGCTCAGGTTGATTGTCATACTGGTAAATTGCATTTTTACCGGGTCGTTCTGGTATAAACCGTCAAAGCGGTTGTTAAACGCATTTAGGTAAGTGTTGGCTTCCCACCAGGTGGCAACAGGAAAATTGGCACTCACGGCTATCCCGAACTGGTCCATGGTATTGAAATTGTCCCTTGTCTGGTAGGTAAGCTTTTTCTCCGTATCCTGCTTTAGTAACTGGGTGATGATGTTATTCGTATGCGTGTAATTGAGCGTGGTAGTAAGGAACTTGTTATAGGTATGACTGATCTCTATATTCTGCGTGAACTGCGGTTGAAGATATGGGTTACCCTGACTGTAGGTAAGCGAATCCAGGAAAAATACAAAGGGATTAAGGTCTTCGTAATCTGGACGCGTGATGCGGCGGCTATAACTAAGGTTTAGTTCATTTTTACCATTCACCTCGTACTTGATACCTGCATTGGGAAACAGGTTGGTGTAGCTGCGTTCGAATAAGGAGTCGTTGGTCAGCTGGTGCCCCTTCGAATAGGTGTTTTCCAGTCTTAAGCCGGCGGTCAGTTCCCATTTTTTAAAACTGCCTGATAACACGGCATAGCCGGCATTTATATTTTCTTCATATACAAAATGGTTACTTCTGTCGTCTGGTAACCAGCCGCTGCCGTTGTTGCGGATATAGTCTACTTTGTTATCGGTGTTCACGATACTGGTCTTTAAGCCTGTTTCCAGTTTTAATCCTTTGCTGAAGGGATGTATATAATCCAGTTTTGCACTGTAAATATGGATGTTGGATGGAATATCACCATTTAACAATACAGGTATTCCGTTGACCTGGTCTTTGGAAGTATAACCCTGGGTGGAAAGGGAGGAAGTATTATTATTCTTATAATAAACGTAATCCGCATCCGCACTCAACTCGCGGCCGGCACTGTCGAAACGGTGTTTATAGTTAACATTGGTGGATACATTCGTTGATCTACGGATGCTTTCCCCTTGCGAATGTAACTTGTAGAGTACGTCCCCTGCCCCATCTCTTACGTTTGTGAAGCTAAAAGGCTCCTGGTCGTTGTTACTGAAGTTGCCGTTTATTACAAATCCCACTATATCTTTTCCGGAAATAGAATAGTCCGCACCTGCTTTTACCGTATGGTACGTATTCTTTAAGGGCATACTGGAAAGCTGGTCAGCCGAGCCTGTGAAAACGCCACCTGCGTCGTAGAACCTGCGGTTGATGTTAATATTAGTGAATCTTTCCGCCACGCCGCCGTTATATCCTCCGAAGACATTGAGTTTTTCATTCCTGTAGTTTAGATTAAGTCCACCGTTTAGCTTGCCGTAAACTCCCTGGGCATAGCCGATATTGGTATTACCATTCATGCCCTTCTTCAATCCTTTTTTTGTTTTGATATTAATAATGCCTGAATTTCCTGCCGCATCATATTTAGCGGGAGGATTGGTCATTATTTCAATCTGGTCGATATTACTGCTTTGCATGTTTTTCAAATACGCCGCCAGGTCGGCACCGCTCATATAAGTCGGTTTGCCATCCACTAGTACCAATACACCCTGCTTGCCTTTCAGACTTATTTTTCCGTCATTGTCCACCGTTACGCCGGGCGATTTTTCCAAAAGCTCCAGAGCCGTCATACCGATGCTGGTGGATGAAGCCGATACGTTCATGATCATCATGCCGGCTTTCTGCTGAATAACGGGGGTTTTGGCGGAAACGGTCACCGCGTCCAGGGTTTTTATGGAATCTGTAACCGGTTTTTTGTTTGCCTTCGTTTTGTCTTTCTCTTGTGAAAATCCGGTAAATGTTGCACCCATTAGTGCTAAAGTGGTGATAATCAATAGCTTTTTCATTGCTGGTTTGTTTTATTTTAGTACCTGCTTACGTTCAGTACAGTACAAATATAGGTACTTTGTATAACATAGAACCGTGTTATGTAAATTTTCTTAAATAATTTATGAATGTTGGCACACTGAAAATTACTTATTAGCTTAAATGAGATGAATCAGGGGATAACAGCAGGTATAAGCGTGAGTTCGCTCTCGTTGCCTGTCCGGTCTATAGAAGTCACGGCAATATTGACCAATGGGCTACCAGAATCATTATTTGCTAAAGTAAGGGAACGGTCTTGCTTATGTAAAATTTTATACGACCATTTTTCTCCATATTGATAATACACTACCCAGCGGAATACTTCTTTTTCATCCGGGTGCGACCAGTTTAACTGGATAAGGCTGTCTCCCGGAACAACTTGTATAAGTGGCTCCGCCGGCGGTATACTATCCAGCCAGGGACTGGCAGGCACTAACGCTTCCTGTTTATAAGGCCCTTCTATCAATGCTTTGGCCATATTGGGATTCCTGGTCAGCGAGGAGATGCTCCAGTGTATTACTCCATTGCTTTCCGGTAATACACCTCTCGCAATCATAATCTGCGAGGTGATTTCCATGGTGTTTTTGGCGCTGCTGTCACGTCCTACACTGATGCCTGGCCATAAATGTCTTTGTAATGTGTTTTCTTGCTGCCACCAGTTTAGGAGTACAGGGAAGCTTTGCGGTATTTTATTGATAGGCCAATAAAGTTGCGGGGCCATATAATCGAGCCAGCCTTTGTTAAGCCATAAACGCGCGTCGGCATATAATTTATCGTATTGATCGAACCCCTCTATGGATGCAGGATAGCCGGGCCTCCAGATACCAAACGGACTAACGCCGAACTTAACAGAAGGCCTGGCAGTTTTTATTTCTTTATACACGCGTTCTATAAACCGGTTGACGCTTTCCCGCCGCCAGTCGCTTCGGGTGAGTAGTCCCCCACTCTTCAGGTATTCGTTCCAGCTATCGTTATCCGGAAAATCACGGTCGCCGTTATAAGAGGGATAAGGATAAAAATAATCATCAAAATGCACTCCGTCTATATCGTACCTGTTCACGATATCCATCACCACATTGGCAGCATGGTCCTGTGTTCCCTGCAGCGACGGATCGAACCACCAGTATCCTTCTTTAAGTTTTTTTACCAGCCGGGGAAATTTTTTAACCACGGAAGTCGCAGATACTTTACCGCCATTAACATGGTGCGCTCTGTAAGGGTTCAGCCATACATGCAGCTCGATTCCCCTTTCATGTGCTGCCGTTATCCAGAATGCCAGCGGATCGTAATAAGGTTGCGGAGCTTTTCCCTGCGTGCCGGTAAGATAATAGGACCAGGGTTCCAGCTTACTTTCATATAGCGCATCCGCTTGTGGACGCACCTGGAAAATCACCGCGTTAAAGTGCTGGTCTTTTAAAAAATCAAGTAGTTGAATCGCTTCTTCCTGTTGCACCTCTGTACTTAGGCCGGCTTTGCTGGGCCAGTTGATATTGGCTACTGTAGCCACCCAGGCCGCCCTGAATTCTCTTGCTACAACCGGGGGTGATATTAGGGTATCGCTTAAAGATAACGTGGACGCAACTGTTTGTGTCGATAACATAAAAAACAAACCGGAGAGGGCGATCAATACAGGGTTAAACATAAATACAATGATAAGAAAAGATACGTGGACGCCATGCAATATGTAAAATAAAAGCACCTATCTCTATTTTTGAAAGTGGCCGCTTCTTACTATTTCTACATTATAATTATGAATAAAAAGAAGGAACCGGGTTAAGCCGGGTATCCTGCCGCTGGTGCCAGTAGGGATAGATAGGGTCTCTTTCACTGGCTGCGTCCAGGTGTTGTACCTGTGCACTGCTAAGGTTCCACCCCACGGCTTCCAGGTTCTGCTTTAACTGTTCTTCGTTGCGGGCCCCTATAATTATGTTTGCTATGGTAGGTCGTTGTAATAACCAGTTAAGCGCCACCTGGGCTACCGTTTTACCCGTTTCCTCCGCAATTATATCCAATATGTCTACAATCTTATAGAGTAGTTCCTGGTTTGGCGCGGGGCCATGACTTCCACCCTGCTGCAGCCTGTTATCCTGGGGATCGGGCCGGTCGCGGCGATATTTACCCGATAACCGTCCGGATGATAAAGGGCTCCATACAATCGTTCCTATTTTCTGATCGATACCGAGAGGCATTAACTCCCATTCAAATTCGCGATCGAGCAGGGAGTAATAAGCCTGGTGGGCAATATACTTCGACCAGCCAAAACGTTCGGATACAGATAAGGATTTCATCAGGTGCCAGCCGGAGAAATTGGAACAGGCTATATAACGCACTTTACCACTTTGTATTAAGTTATCGAGTGTCTTCAGTGTTTCTTCCACGGGTGTATTGCCATCGAATCCATGCATGTGGTAAATATCGATATGATCAGTATTCAGCCGCTTCAGGCTGTCTTCGCATTGTTTTACCAGGTGAAAGCGGGAGGAGCCGTAAGCATTAGGATCCTCTCCCATTCTAAAAGTGGCTTTGGTGGATATAAGCACCCGGTCGCGTAATCCTTCAAGTGCTTTGCCCAATATTTCTTCAGACACGCCGTGGGAATAAACGTTGGCGGTATCAAAAAAATGAACCCCTGCATCAAGGCATAAATGCACCATGCGTTTTGCTTCATCCAGTTGGGTGGTGCCCCAGGCTTTAAAGAAATCACTACCGCCTCCAAATGTCGCCGTGCCAAAACTTAATACCGGAACATTTAGTCCGGATGCTCCCAGTTGTCTGTATTCCATAATGTGCTTATCTAAATGTCTTGTTAATTCAAGACTATAAATATACTGATAACTGGTAATTATTTTACCCTGCCCCGCTCAACCAAATAGCTTAATGTGGCGTTAATGGACTTATGAGAAAAATTCTTATTGCAGGTGCCACCTCAGGCATAGGTCAGTCATTAGCAGCGGATCTTATTTCCAGGGGCGACCAGGTGGTGTCGGTGTCCCGTAGAAGTGACGTTCCCGGTACGCAGGAGCACATTACCTTCGATACAACTTCTACCGAAAGCCTGCCGCCTATGGAGGGGCGGCTTCACGGGCTGGTATACTGTCCTGGTTCTATTACCTTAAAACCATTCCGCAACCTGAAACTGTCGGACTTCCG
>JANNOM010000068.1:0-11415 GCA_031399065.1 Chitinophagaceae bacterium | reverse complement strand
TGGCCCTGATGGTTACGGCATTTACCATTGGTCATTCCCTTACCCTGGTGCTGAGTGCCTTGAGTTATATAGCGGTACCCGTTCCACTGATAGAGTTTCTGATACCCCTCACCATTGCGGCTACTGCCATTGCCAACCTGGTATGGAAGCCGGAAGAGCGGAAAAAGGCTTTACCCGTCATTTATTTTATGGCCCTGTTCTTCGGGCTTATTCATGGCCTTGCCTATGCCACCACCATCGTAAGCCTGGAGGGACGGGAAGGACTGGCCGGCCATATCTTTGCTTTTAACCTGGGTATAGAACTGGCACAGCTGGTGGTAGTAGCTGCCGTTTTATTAATTTCGTTTATCTTAGTGCATGTTATCCGTATCCCCGTACTGTTATGGATAAGGATGGCGTCTATCATCATATTGCTGGTATCTGTAAAGATGTCGCTGGAACGATTGCCTGCCCTATTACCGCAAAAATTGTAACATGAAAAAACTACTGCCCGCATTATTCAGCATCCTGGTTCTGCCGGGAATTGCCCAGGACATCCGGAACAACCCGGGTTCCAACCATGGTAATAAATTCGAACAACTGGGAACCATTCTTTCCTCCCCCAATGAATACCGCACGGCCAGCGGTGCACCGGGTCCGCGTTACTGGCAGCAGCGGGCCGATTACGATATTAAGTGCGAATTGGACGAAACCGGGCTACGACTGAAGGGGAGCGAGCTGGTTACGTACACCAATAACTCACCCGACATACTTACCTATATCTGGCTGCAACTCGACGAAAACGAGCACAGCGATAAAAACAACGCCAATTACCAGGAAAGTACGCGTATGGCTGCCCGTTACAGCGATGTGATGGTAGATGCGATCGGCCAACCCGCTACCGACACGTTCGGGATCAATCTGGTTAAAGTAACGGACGTGGCAGGCGTGCCGCTGAAATACACGGTAAACAAAACAATGATGCGCATCGAACTGCCACAGACCCTGAAGCCCGGCAACGTGTTCGCATTTAAAATAGACTGGAACTATAAAATTCCCGACCGCATGAAACAGGGCGGACGCGGGGGATTTGAATATTTCCCGGAAGACGGCAACAACCTGTTTACGATTGCCCAGTGGTATCCCCGGCTGTGCGTATACAGCGATTTCCAGGGATGGCAGAACCATCAGTTTACAGGCCGCGGGGAATTTGCCGTAGGCTTCGGTAATTTCAAAGTGCAGATGACCGTACCCTCCGATCACCTCGTAGCATCCACGGGCGAATGCCTTAATTACGCCCAGGTGCTCTCCGCTACGCAGTTGGCGAGGTATACCAAAGCCCTCAGCAGCAAAGAACCCGTAGAGATAGCTACCCTGTCGGAAGCGAAAGCTGCGAAAAAAAAGAAAGCAGGCTCCCTGAAAACCTGGCTGTTTAAAGCGGATAACGTACGCGATTTCGCCTGGACCAGCAGCCGCAAATATATTTGGGATGCCATGCCTGCATATGTGGAAGGCAAGAAAGTGATGTGTATGAGCTTTTACGCTAAAGAGGCTTACGGATTATACCGGAAATTTTCTACTAAAGCTATTGCCCATACGCTTAAAACCTATTCCCGGTTTTCCATCGCTTACCCTTATCCGGTAGCCCAAAGTATAGAAGCCGCCAACGGTATGGAATACCCGATGATCTGCTTTAACTACGGCCGTACCGATAAAGACGGCACCTATAGCGAAACCACCAAATACGGCATGCTGGGTGTAATCATTCACGAAGTGGGTCATAACTTCTTCCCCATGATTGTAAACAGCGACGAACGCCAGTGGAGCTGGATGGACGAAGGGTTGAACACCTTTGTGGAATACCTGACTGAAGAACTGTGGGACAATAAATTTCCCAGCCGCCGCGGACCGGCTTTTACCATTACCGATTACATGAAGCTGCCCAAAAACCAGCTCGAACCCATTATGACCAATTCGGAGAATATCATCGGCTTCGGCCCCAATGCCTATTCCAAACCGGCAACCGGTCTCAACATCCTCCGGGAAACTATTATGGGGCGCGAACTGTTCGACTATGCCTTTAAAGAATATGCACGCCGCTGGGCATTTAAACACCCGACACCGGCCGACTTCTTCCGCACCATGGAAGACGCCAGCGCGGAAGACCTCGACTGGTTCTGGAGAGGATGGTTCTATAGCATCGATGCCTGCGACCAGTCCCTCGACAGCGTAAAATATTACCAGGCGGAAACCGGCAGTCCTGAAGTACCTGCAAAGCAGGATTCTGTATTCATGCGGAAAATCGATGGACCGGGTGGTAATAAATACGACGATGTATCCAAAATACGCAACCGGGAAGATAAGCGCATACAGTTCGCTACGGACATAGATACCAGTCTGCAGGATTTTTACTGGAAATATAACCGAGGCATGATTTCGTACGACAGCACTCCTTTTCCCGACACCCTTATTGCGGCATATAACAATCCCGTGGACGCCGCTACCAGGGCAAAAATGGAGAACAAATATTTTTACGAAGTGTATGTAAGCAATAAGGGCGGCCTGGTAATGCCCGTGATCGTTGAATTTACCTACGCTGATGGCGCTAAGGACGTAGACCGCATACCGGCTCAGATATGGAGGAAGAATGAAAACAACGTTAGCAAAGTATACCTGAAAGAGAAAAAAGTGGTTTCTATAAAACTGGACCCACAGAGAGAAACGGCCGATATCGATGAAACCAATAATGTCTGGGGAGATGCGAACATTGTACCTTCGCGGTTTTCCTTGTACAAGCAGCGGAAAACGGCGTTATCCAGGGGGCAGTCCATAGGGGTGAACCCGATGCAGAAGTTACAGCACCAGTAGATATGAATATTCTTAGTATCCGTGCGGAAAGAACCTTGAAACACCTGTGCGTTAAGTACTTTACAGCATTTTTTAATTCATGCAACAACAATAAAGAAAACACAATTTTTATCTATTTTACACGTATAATACATTGCCGGCATTAAACCCAACCCGTTATGCCGGCTTAACCCTAAACCCCAACAAACAACATGAAGCGTGTTATCTTCATCTTATGCCTTCTTTTTTGCGTATCCGTCTGCCTGACTGCACAGAACAAATACAACGAAGCATGGGAAGCATTGAATAAAAACGACCGGTCCAACGCCGCCCGGTTAATTGCCGGGGGCATCAGCGATCCTGAATATGGTGCGGACAACTACATCACTCATTTATACCTGCAATCCTATAACGGGGGAGAAAAAAATGTTACGGACTTCGAATCTTCCTTTTATAACAAAGTAAAGAACCCCTACCCTTATGTGTATGCGTTATGGTTTAACAGTGCGATATTAGGGGGATACGGGAAAAAGAGTGCCCCGCATCAGATAAAGTTAATCGAACGCCTTATTGCAGATCCCCAGGCACCGGGTACCCTGGTTGCTTCCGCTCATTACCAGAAGGGCATTCACCTGTTGTTTTCCAATAAACCGGAAGATGCTTCAAAGGAATATGCGTATATTTCTAATATCGCCAACTGGCAATATACCGGACCCTTCGAGAATTTATCCGAAAGCGGCCTGTACAAAGACCATGGCCCCCTGGCCCATCCTGAATCTGAAGCGGTATTTACCTCCAGCACCAATGCACCGGTTCGGTGGTTTGCCCCATCGCTCGAGAACAAGGACGGATGGACCCCGGTAAGATTTAACATTCAAAGGCGTACCGCAGTGGTATATGCACAAACATTCGTAAATGCTCCCGAAGACCAGGAAGTGTATTGCAATGCAGGCTTTACCGGCGCCATAAAAGTTTGGATAAATGATAAGCCGGTGCTAACGGAGTATAAGGAAAGGGCTACCGAGCTGGATGCTTACACCGTAAAATGTTCATTGAAGAAAGGTACCAATCGTATATTGGTGGCACTGGGTTATACAAACGATAATTACCCTAATTTCAGCATAAGACTTACTGACAGCCGCTATAAGGCAATACCCGGATTAACCGGCAGTAACCAATATACTCCTTATCCCAAAGATGTAAATACCGCCGCGGAAACGATACCACATCCGGCAGAACTATTCTTTAAAGAAAAGGTTGCCCTGGAACCTGGCAACCTGTTGAATTACCTGCTGCTGGCCGATGTATATATGCGCAATAAAAAAACGCTCGAAGCGAGGAATATTATTGAATCGGCCATCAAACAGGCGCCTGGTAATTACCTCCTGCGGTTTAAGCTGATAGAGATATTGATCAAAGAAAATAACCGTACGCAACTAGTGGAAGAAATGGAAGTTATTAAAGCCAACGACCCCCAGAGCCTGTTTGCCATTGAACTGAAGATAAAGGATGATTTTAAAAATGAAAAGTATGAAGACGCTGCTAAAGCGGTGGACGCCAGGGAAAAACTGTTCGGTGAAGATGAAACGACTCTTTCTTACCGGCTCAACCTGCTGGCCCAGGAAAAGAAATATGACGACATGGTAAAGGTAGGCGAAATGGCTTTTAAAAAATACCCGGACAATGATGGGTTTCTTCCACTGATGTATTCTATACGCAAAGAAGTATACAAGGACAATAAGGGAGCTCTAAAAGTGTATGAGAATTTCCTGAAAAATAATTTTAATTACCAGGTGGCGACCAAGTTCAGCGATCTGCTGAATGAACAGGGGCAGATAGAGAAAAGCATCCAGATCAAAAGCCAGTTGCTGAACCAGTTCCGGTACGACCCTTCCGGTTACCATAATATGTCCGGACACTATTACGGAACCAAAGAATACGACAAAGCAACAGAACTGATAGAAAAAGCCCTCGCGCTTTCTCCCTATAACGAATCTTATTGGGAGCAGATGGGAGACATAAAAAGTGAAACCAGGCAGACTGCCGATGCGATCAGTGCATACGAAAAATCATTGCTTTATGATCCCAACCAATACAACGTAATCAATAAAATAAGAAAGCTGAGAGGTAAACAGGAATCTTACCGCCTGGTAACCGGGGAAGACATCGATGCCCTTATCCGTAAAGATCGCCCGGAAGATGCTAAAAACACCGACTATGGGTTTTACATTATTCATGATGAAAAGAGCGTGATCATGCACCCGGGTGGCGCAACCGAAGAATACGATCTGCTGATCGTCAAAATCACCAACGAAAAAGGAATCGACAAGTATAAAGAATCTACTATCGGTTATGGCAGCTCGCAGACCCTGCTCATCGAAAAATCGGAAGTTATAAAGAAGTCAGGTGCCAAAGCACAGGGCGAACGCAATGATAATGAGATTGTATTCACCAACCTGGAAGTGGGAGATATCATAGTATTTAAATACAGGATTCAGAATTATGTTTACGGGCGTTTTGCGAAAGAGTATTGGGATAAATCTTATTTTACCGGCCAGGTTTATACCAATACGACGAGGTATAGCCTGCTGTTACCGAAAGGACAGCCAGTAAAATACCAATTTCTAAATTCCGATATTAAACCGGTGATTACCGAAGTGGAAGACTTTACCAGGTACACCTGGGAAATGGTAAAATCCGAGCCATTGGAAGACGAACCACTGATGCCGGAGAATGGTGACGTAGCGGCGGTACTTCATATATCCACTATTCCATCCTGGCAGGACATCGCATCCTGGTATTCCGACATTGTAAATAACCGGTCTGAAGAAGATTATGAGATTACCACTTTATTCAATAAGCTGTTTCCGGAGGGCCCGGCAAAAATCAAGAGTCAATTCGGGAAAGCGAAAATAATATACGATTATATAGAGAAGAATATCCGTTACAGTTCGGTATCATTCCGCCAGGGTGCATTTGTACCGCAGCGTGCCTCTGCAACCCTGAATACCCGGCTGGGAGATTGTAAGGATTTATCAAATCTCTTTGTAACCCTATGCAGAATGGCGGATATAGAATGTTATATGGTACTTACCGATACCAGGGATAACGGGGCGAAAGACCTGGTTCTTCCTTCCACCGATTTTAATCATTGTATTGCCAGGGCAATACTGGATGGGAAAGATTATTTTATAGAACTTACCGATAACAATCTTCCATTCACCGGTTTACCAAACAATCTTATAGGAGCTCTTATACTTGAAATACCAGGTAAGAAAAATGCAGGTAAGGCTGATCTGACGGCTCTTCATTCTGATCGCCGCATTAAAGACATCATACGCCGGGTAATAACTATTAAGCCTGTCGACAGCGATCTGCTGATGGATATGAGCTGTATAAAATACGGCAGCTTTTCATCCGGGGTAAGAGCAACCTATAATAACCTGGATTATGAAAAACAATTAAAAGAGATGGAAAAGACGATTGCCTCCTCTTACAAAAACAATATCAAACTGGAGAAATTACACTTTTCTGATCTGAAGGATCTGTCCGATTCCGTCACCTACACATACAGCTTTAAAGCGAAAAATGAAATTTCCGAAATAGGCAGCCTGCAAACCTTCCGGATAACGTATCCCGATATTATAGCCACCCTCGACAACTTTTCAGCGGATACCCGGGTTTATCCTATAGAGTATAACGACTATGAAACGGCGGACCTGTATGAAACGATCGTAACGGTGAACGCACCTGCGGGTAAAAAGTTTGTGGAGCTACCGGCCAATGAAACTTTGTTATTCAGCAATATGAAGTTCAGTATTGCCTACAAGCAGTTATTGCCAGGTACCCTGGTGGTTACCAGGAAGTTTGTAAGTGATCGAAAAGATATTCCGGCCAGTAAATATGTTGAATTTAAGGCGTTTTTTGAAAAGATTATTAAGGCCGAACAAAAAGTAATTGCATTCAAATAGCCTGGATTTGACCATGGGGAAATATAGGGATCAGGGCATAACAACTGCTTCTGATCATTGGGTACTGCCATCTCTTACCCTTACCTTCTTTTTACCTGCATTTTTCTTTTCGAACTCCAGCACTTCTTTAGGCTTGGAAATTGTCTTTTTCTCTGTGCTTTCTGTTGTGGTAGTGAGGTCTTTATTACCGGTTTCGAGCTTGCCGACGACGTATGTTTCCGTTTTTACTACTGTTCCCCTGACAGGATCGTAGAACTTCCAGGTTCCGTGCTTTACGCCGGCTCCTTCGTTTTTCACTATTACGGTCCGGTATGTTTCGGGGTGATTGACGTCTTCCACATCGAGGGTATCATAAATTTTATCCGGGTTGATGGCGCGCCAGCTTTCTTCGCGGAGTAGTTCACCGAGGCCGTTGAAATACTGGCAGATACCGTCCTTATTACCCCAGCGGTAATTTTCTATGGCAATCAGGTCGCTCATAAGCGTGTACCTTCTCCACGTGCCTTCGCGGCGGTTATCTATGTACTGGCCTTCTTCTTCATAACCCGGCTCTCCTCTTACGGCATCGTACCGGACGATCCATTTGCCCTGTTTCTGTCCTTTTGCATCCGTGGCGTTGAGGGTATCGCCTTTTACCCCGATGGTATAGTCTTTTAACTGCGCGAAAGACCGGCCCGAAATGAAAAACAGTAATAAAAATAAGTAACGCATAACCGGGAATTTGATAGAATAACGAAAAAACCATTCCAAATATTAGTACCCCTTTGCGGAGACAAGATATTGCACCGCCAGTTCGTATCCTTTAAGTCCCAGGCCGAATATACTACCGGCCGATTTACCTGATACATGACTGAGTTTACGGAATTCTTCGCGGGCATGCACATTGGAAATATGTACTTCTACCACGGGGGTTTTGATGGCGGCAATGGCGTCGCCTATGGCAACGGAGGTATGGGTATAACCGGCCGGGTTCAGCACGATGCCGTCAAAATCGTACCCGACACGCTGCAGTTCATCGATGATTTCTCCTTCTACATTGCTCTGGAAATAATGAAAACTGATCTCCGGGAAATTCTTCTGCATCGTTTGCAGGTATGCTTCGAACGGCATATTGCCGTATATATCCGTTTCTCTTTTGCCGAGAAGGTTGAGATTGGGACCGTTAATAATAGCGATTTTCATCGTACGAATGTAATACGATTTCCATATCCGGAAGCCAATGCTCCTTTAAAAGCGTTCCCGGGTATCATTTCTTAGTTTCCCTGACCATGGAAAGAAAATCATCGAACAGGTAGCGGGAATCGTGCGGTCCGGGGGTGGACTCCGGGTGGTACTGCACGGAAAATGCCGGCCGGCCTTTCACGCGGATGCCCTCAATTGAATGATCGTTCAGATTAACATGCGTTATTTCAATATGCTCCGCTTTCTTAACCGATTCAGGATCTACTCCGAAGCCATGATTTTGCGTGGTAATCTCGCAACGCCCGGTTAACAGATTCTTTACCGGGTGATTGAGGCCGCGGTGACCATGGTGCATTTTAAAGGTAGAAATACCGTTGGCCAGGGCCAGCAACTGGTGGCCCAGGCAAATGCCGAATAAGGGTTTATCTTCCCGCAAAATCTCTTTTAACGTATCCACCGCATAAGGCATGGCGGCAGGATCGCCGGGACCGTTGGAAATAAAATAGCCATCAGGGTTAAATGCTTTTAGTTCCGCCATGGTCGTTTTGGCCGGATGCACTTTTACGTAAGCACCCCGCTCTACCATGCATTCAAGAATATGTTTTTTAACCCCGTAATCCATTACGGCGATACGGATATCTGCCGCCGGATCGCCCAGCTCATAAGCTTCGGAGGTACTGACCATGCTGCCCAGCTCCAGTCCGTCCATGGACGGTACGGCGGCCAACTGCCTTTTCAGTTCCTCCACATCGGAGGTTTCGGAGGAGATAATACAGTTCATGGCGCCGTTTTTACGCACATGCTCTACCAGGGCGCGGGTGTCTATACATTCGATACCCACAATCTTATTGGTTTTTAGGTAAGCATCCAGCGCACCATTGGCAGTTTTACGGCTGTACTGCTCCTCGAGATTCCTTCCTATGAGGCCCCGTATTTTGACACCTGTAGATTCAATATCGGTATCCTTAACGCCGTAGTTGCCGATATGCACATTGTTCATGATAAGCACCTGGCCATAATAGCTGGGGTCGGTAAATACTTCCTGGTAGCCGGTCATACCCGTATTAAAACAAATCTCGCCGGTAGTGGTACCCGTTAAACCGAACGGTTTACCGTGATGGACCGTGCCATCTGCCAAAACTAATATTGCTGAATGCTGAGTGCTGGAATTAGCCATATTTTGTAAGAAATTGCGCAAAGATAATCAGGATTAGGATAAATTGAGGATTTATCTGTCCTGTTTTGGATGCATAAAAAAGCCGCCCCGGATATCCCGGGGCGACTGGTTTTCATCTTACGAACTATCTTAGTTCTTTTGTATCAGCACTACTTTGGACTGATCTGTCTGAAACTGTACGTACATAAGGCCCCTGTAAATAAATGGAAGCCTGACAGATAAATCGACGGCAACCGTTTCTTTATAGGTTTGTAAGCTATACAATAGTACCCCGTTGATATCGTATATAGACAACGAAGCCTTACCGATATAACAATCGTCGAATTTGATATGAAGTACATCGGTGACCGGGTTAGGGGTAAGCGATAAATTATTAAACCTCGGACAAACGACCTCTTCCATTTTTACTTCTACCTTATTAGAGACGGTTGTACATCTGCCATTTTTACCTACAGCATAATAAATGCCCGGCCTTGTTATATCCAATGTCGATTGCAATCCCAACGGAGCAGCCACGGCCACCTGATTGATATACCATTGGTATTCACCGGCACCGGAAGCAACGAGTGTATTGCCGTTTTTAATGATGGAAACAGCCGGACTTACTGCAATATCCAGGTCGCTGCCATTATCTCCACCGATTAATGCAGGCAGGGTGCTTATCACTCTTACTCTGTATTTCGACCCGGATATTGACGGTGCAGGTATGGCTAATTCATACGTGCCTTCGGGCATAACGTAATTGTAGTAAGGGTTGGTGAACGACCCATCCTGATCGCTCATCTGGAACCTGAACTGATTGCCTTCATCATATTTGCCCAAACTTATTATTTTCACCTTGATAGTGTCGGCGGAACAGAATGTTGTTCCATTTATCACTATCGTATTGGTATAAGCTACATCGGAAGTATCTCTTAAGGCGATGGAATAACCCCCTGTAAAAGGAGCCTGTTCTTTATACTGCGTTTCTATTCCACGCACGGCAAACTCGCCTGAAGGCAGATCGTAACCGGCAATACCACCCTGGTTAGGGAACGTGATATTAAAAGAATCTTTAGTGTTATAAGATTTCACTGCTATCCTGCTATAATCTCCTGTTTGCAGTATGTCAGTTCCTGAAAGCAATAAAGGAGACAGCGCGATCGTGCCGGATTCCCATTGCTCCTGAAGACTGTCCACATTCGACGGCGTTTGCAGAGTTCTTTGTGTGGCTATCTTCACTAAACTATCGGTCACGATTCTTATTTGTCCGGCAGATTGCCTGATATAACCGCGCACCGCGATGGAATCTCCTTTTACCACGTTTATATAAGGCTCAGGTATTGCATTAAACACCTGGATGCCAGCAGTAGAATCGTTTATAACGAAGTCATAACCATTTACAGATCTGAAGTTATTATCGTTCTGTACAGTTCCGGTAAGAACGCAATACACGCCCAGCGAATCCGCGACACCACTCGTTTGCTGAACACCTTTTACCTGAATGATTTTATAATAAGGTGCATCTGCTACCGGACCCATATCGCCACCACCCTGCGCGGGTATATGGTATTTGTATACTTTAAAGCTGCCTAATGAAGTTACATATAGCGTATCTGCCGCTTCATTCATAGATATACCTCTCAGGTCGCTTGCCTCGGCGGATATATCAGTTAAGGGGAAGCTCCAGGACCTGATCTGCGTGGTATCGTTAAAATCCCGGAATTCCAGTATGGGCGGAGTATTGCCTGATTTGTTACTTACTATATATACTTTATTGCCTGGCTTTACATGAATGGAATTACAGGTGCCTTGCAAATCGATCTTCCGGCTTAAACTGAAGTTGATACCATCTGCGGAAGTATATCGGTTAACAAAGTTTCCGGAAGCGGCCGGGAGATAAATGCTTTTACCTTCATAAGCCATGGCGGAGGAACGTGTTACACCGGGGTAATCCTGCAGCGGAAATTCGCTGGCAACCGTATCGTACCCGGTTGGCCGGGATTCACTTTCCTTCAGAATAAAACTCTGGTTGTTCAGCACTCTTGTTACAAAAACTCTTCCCGTACTGTCGGTTGTGGGGTTCGACAAGCCTAAGCTGCCTAATTGCACCTGGCGTAAGGGCTCACCGGTTACTGCGTCCAGCTTTATAAGCCTGCTGGAAGCTGCCAGGAGAATGTTTCCATCGGCCGCCAGTCCGAGTCCTGTACATAGGTTAATCGTATAATTATTACCGTCAATGGTCACCTGCCTGATATAGGCTCCTGGCTGCCAATCGGG
>JANNOM010000067.1:0-1867 GCA_031399065.1 Chitinophagaceae bacterium | reverse complement strand
AAAAATCAATAGCGCCCCAAAGCCAACTAAATACCATTCGATCAGAGCCATAGTCACAAGAGCGACCCGGTTTTGAATCCGGGCCGCTCTTCACTGGTTACTTCCGCCGCTTAACCCGCCGCACCCCAACGACCCCCAACACCAGGCCAGTTAAAAACGTTAGCTGCAATGCTATAAGACCCTAAACAACTATTATGAAATCAATTTTAATTGTCTTTTTCTTTTTTCTTGCACCTTTTTATTCAAAATCCCAAAGTGCACCTGCAACAGCTATGCCCAATAACGAAAGCAAAATTCTTATAGATTCTTTAATGAAGATTACCAGATACAAAGAATATTTCCTATCCTACTGTGACAGGCAAATTGATAATGCAGCCAAACAAAACAATTGGGACGAAGATTTAATTAGAAGAAAAAAACTTTCAGTCAGTTTTAGTGATTTTACAGAATATACCGTTTACAATTGGTTTTCTTCATTGAAAAAGGAAGATCTGACAAGTTTGATTACCATATTTCAAAAGCTAAATACAAATAAGTACTCAGCTTTTCTTGTTACCCATTCTGGAATTCAATCAAATCTTGAACTTTTTGTAAAGCGTTATCTCGAATAGGCACAACTGCTAAAGTTGGGTTTGCTGCAAGGCTGGCTGGACATTGGAGCAATTGGGCATATCGCAATTGTTCTTCATCTGGGCTTGACTTACATCGTTGGGCTTTTGTTTGTTAACTTGTACTTTTATATCTTTAACCTGCCTGCCGGCAGGCAGGTCAGCAGCGGTTCCGGGCGGACGAGCAATGAATTCCAGCCCTGCAGCAAGCCCTGCCCGTTAGCGGCAATTAAACCCTTCATGAAAAAGTCATTAACCATCTTTTTTCTTAGCAATTCTTTAATCTCATTCGGTCAATACGAAGCAGGTTCTTGGCCGGAATTCTTTTTTGGACGACAACCAAGTGCTCGGGCTGAAGCAATGGGCAAAGGGTATGCTTCAATAGATGGTGATTTAGCATCCATTCACTTCAATCCAGCGGGTATAGCAACTATAAACAAGCTTGAATTAAATACATCATACACACCACCTGGTTACTATTCTACAAAAGGTTACTATACATTTTACGGACTTGGCTTCCGACAAAGCAAATATTTCCAATTGGCTCTTTCACAATTTCATTTTGATTTTGGAAAAACTCAAGTTATTAATGCAAATAAAACTCCGTTTACTGAAAGAAATACTTTGACTATCTCTTCTGAACCAATTAAAACTTTATTAGTTGGAATTAATGCAAACTATTTCGTTTGGCAACCTGGTATAGACAAAAGTTCTACGACAATTTATTTTGATTTTGGACTAATAAAGAAATTTAATCTGTCACATGGCAAAATTCCCCAGTCACTGAGTCTAGGAAGTAGCATTAGCAATTTAAATTATTCACATGTCAATGCTACTTTTAGCGGAATTACTTCCAAATACAATTTACCAGTAATTATAAGGTATGGTGCAAATTATCAAATGTTCATTGGCAAGCACTTGTTTTTCGATTCTTTACATGCAATACGACTACTATTGCAAAGTGAGTATCAAAAGTTGCTAAACTCAAAATACAGGTCAGCTATTAAGATTGGCGGTGAAATAATGATTTTGGAAATGTTATCTGTACGAGCCGGCTATTACAATGAAAAGGTTTACAACTACGGTTTTCCCGATAATAACAAAAGCAACATTGAAGATTTAACGTACGGATTCGGCATACAAATTCCACTACATAGGTTGACAAAAATACCAGTGAATATAAACTTTGATTATACTTCTCTTCCTCAAGTGAATTACTCTAAAACTTTCGCTGACCCAGACAAATTCAAAACCTTTAA
>JANNOM010000064.1:0-29117 GCA_031399065.1 Chitinophagaceae bacterium | reverse complement strand
CACCATCTTATTATTGATACAGGAAAATTCCAGTCCCGAGCGAACGAAACGGTACTTATACCTGAACTCGCATCCCGAAGCGATAAACTCCGGCCATCCGTCGGATAAGAACTCTTTGGGTGTAATGGTCTCCGCCTGTTGCAGGTAGGGCTTTGCATAGAGCTTGACCGGTACATTTATTACTGATTCCTGTAAAGAGGGTAAACTATTCATAGGGACTGGTGCAGCGATCTCCTGACCCGCAGCAGGAATAAGCATACATAAAAAGGGAATAACCAGCAGGTTCTTTAGCATGAACGCAAATATAATAAAAAGAATCTTTCAGCGGCAGTGAGTGCCATACCCATAAAAAAGCAGCGCTCTTGTGAAGCGCTGCCAACTCATCAAACCAAAATCAGAAATCGTTCATATATTATTTATTTATTACAGTAAACGATTTTATTTGCCCGTTCTGGATAACCTGTATGGTTACCAGGCTGCATTTAACCGTTACTGGTGTCATTTTAACTTCATACTGTTGTGAGCCTTTTAATATGGTATTGGATAATATTTTTCCGTCGTTGGAATAAATGTTTATGATAGCGGGTTCAGTGGAGGAAACTTTTACTTTAAAAGTGCCATTAATAACCGGGTTAGGGAAAATACTGGTTTCTACTTCTTTGCCAGGCAAGGCTGAAGGCCGGAAGAATATGGTTTTAGAATATTCCTTTACCCGATCCAGGTTAATTACAGCGATGCGGTAAGAAGTATACCTGGATGATTCTAGTTTAGATGACGTATAGCTGAATACACCGTTCGCGTTATGCGGAGTAAAGCTTTCCAGGGTAATATAATTTTTACCGTCTGTACTTCCCTGCAATTGCAGTTCCAGTAAAGAGGCTTCTACCGTAGTAGAAAATTTAAAGTATACCGAGAACTGGTTGTATTCTATTGCTTCAAAAGATAAAAACCGTAAAGGCAGTGCAGCAGCCGCAGAAGGCAGGGCGGCTGAACTCACCGTGTAATTATCGGTAGAAGGATTATTAGAGGTTTTGCTGTCAAAATTATGTCCCATGGTGTTCTGGTCATAAAAAAGCATATTAGTACCGTTATAGTGACCGTCGCCCATCATTCTGCTATAACCGTTTACGACAGATAGTTTACCGTTTGTACCGCTCAAGGTTCTTTTGATCGTGAGATCGCCGATTACCTTCAGGTTTCCGTTCAATTTCATATCTGCATCGATAGAAACGGTGCCGTTGATCTCCATACCACCATTATTGTTGAATATGCCGTTACTGGTGGTAAAACCACAATTATTCGTGTTACATGGCCCGGTTACTTTAATGGTGCCCGAAAGTGCATTTTCATAAGTGGCATTACTCTTTAAAAATTCTGTTATGATGATAGTTCCGTTATTCTTTGACTGTATACCCGGCATAGAACCTGATTCAAGCGTCAGTGATTTAAGGGTGATACTGCCGGCATTTTCAAGTGCCGCACCTGAGCCAATGGTAAGAGCGGTATTACCTGCATGTAAGGCACCAGCGTTTAAAATACCCATACTGCTGCCGGCAGTAAAACTACCTGCAATTATGTTCAGCACTCCACCACTTTTAATGTCCAGTATTATATTCTGTAAAGATGTTTTGTTGGAAAGGATGTTAACGGTACCACCGGAATAAGCAATTACCTTATTACCGCTTCCGTTCATATTGGAAGGGTTAAAGTTCAGCGTTCCGTATACTTCCAATAAAGTGCCATTCATGTCCGAAGTGTAATTACTGGTAGTCCCCGCCGGGATCACTACTGCAAATCCAGCCGCTGATGCCAGCAGGAATGCAAGGGTCAACATTGATTTTGAAAGATTTGAGTAAATGTGGTTCATGAGTTATTATTTGCAGGGATAATTTCAATCCCGGTGCCACTTTTATAACTCGTTGATAAGCAGGTAGTTAAATTGAATACGTTCCGATTAATATTCCCAATTGTGGAAAAATGAGATAAATCAGGGAGATATAGCTCAGGATGATGGTATATAATAAAAGGATGCATCTTTCGGATACACCCTTTTGTTTTCCAGCTAAGGATATTTTTTTATACAGAAGCTGCAAACTGCCTCCTGATAATATTAAGTGCTCCGCCTGCTTTAAACCATTCTATCTGTTGGTCATTATAAGTATGGTTAACGGTAATATGGTCTGTAGTACCATCCAAATGATGCAGAACTACAGTGAGTGGCTCGCCGGGTGTAAAGGAAGTGAGCCCCGTAATATCGATCATATCGTCTTCCAGCACTTTTTCATAATCATTTTTATCTGCGAAAGTAAGTCCGAGCATACCCTGTTTCTTCAGGTTGGTCTCGTGAATACGGGCAAATGATTTAACCAGGATGGCCCTTACGCCCAGGTGCCGGGGTTCCATTGCCGCATGCTCGCGGGAGGAGCCTTCCCCGTAATTTTCATCACCCACCACGACGGAGCCGATACCGGCCGCTTTATAATTTCTCTGGGTGCCGGGCACCGTTCCGTATTCGCCGGTAAGCAGGTTTTTTACTTTATCCGTTTTTTCGTTGAAATAGTTGACGGCACCTATCAGCATGTTGTTACTGATATTATCCAGGTGACCGCGGAATTTAAGCCAGGGGCCGGCCATGGAAATATGGTCTGTCGTACATTTACCCTTTGCTTTAATCAACAACCTCAGTCCTTTCAGGTCCGTTCCTTCCCAGGCAGGAAAGGGGTCGAGCAGTTGAAGCCGCTTCGACTCGGGTGATACCAGCACTTCCACACCTTTGCCATCCGCTGCCGGGGCCTGGTAGCCCGCATCTTCTACCGAAAAGCCGTTGGGCGGCAGTTCAAAGCCGGTTGGTTCGTCCAGTTTCACATTTACACCGTCCTCATTCGTAAGCGTATCGGTAATGGGGTTAAAACCCAGGTCGCCGGCTATGGCCAGTGCGGTAACCAGTTCCGGGCTTCCCACGAATGCGTACGTATTCGGATTGCCATCGTTTCTTTTGGCAAAATTGCGGTTAAAGGAGTGTACGATCGTGTTCTTTTCCTGCTTTTCGGCACCTATCCGGTCCCACATACCTATGCAGGGTCCACAGGCGTTGGCAAATACTTTGGCACCTATTTTATCGAAAAGATCCAGGTAGCCGTCTTTTTCTACGGTATATCTCACTTGTTCCGAGCCGGGATTAATCGCGAATTCCGCCTTTGTTTTGAGTTTCTTTTCCGTTATCTGTTTGGCAAGACTGGCAGAGCGGGCTATATCCTCATAAGAAGAATTGGTACAGCTACCCAGCAGGCCTATTTCTATCTTAAGCGGCCATCCGTTGGCCAGGGCCGTTTCCCGCATGCGGGAGATGGGAGTTGCCAGGTCGGGGGTGAAAGGGCCGTTCAGATGCGGTTCCAATTCACTAAGGTCCAGTTCGATCACCTGGTCAAAGTAAAGGCTGGGGTCTGCATACACTTCTTCATCTGCCACCAGGTATTTTTTAATACCGTCTGCCAGCAAAGCCACGTCTTCGCGACCGGTGGCTTTAAGGTAGCGGCTCATGCTTTCATCATATCCAAAAATGGAGGTAGTTGCTCCTATTTCCGCCCCCATATTACAAATAGTGGCTTTGCCGGTACAGCTCATGGCTTCGGCGCCTTCTCCAAAATATTCCACCACCGCACCGGTACCCCCTTTTACGGTGAGTATGCCTGCTACTTTAAGAATCACGTCTTTGGGAGCCGTCCATCCCGATAACTTTCCTTTTAATTTTACGCCGATCAGTTTGGGAAACTTGAGTTCCCAGGGTAAACCGGCCATTACATCGCAGGCATCCGCGCCGCCGACGCCGATGGCTATCATGCCGAGTCCGCCGGCATTAACGGTATGACTATCCGTCCCGATCATCATACCCCCGGGGAAAGCATAATTTTCAAGCATTACCTGGTGAATAATGCCTGCACCCGGCTTCCAGAAGCCGATGCCGTATTTATTGGAAACAGAAGCCAGGAAATCAAATACCTCGCTGCTCTCGTGTACAGCCCGGTTAAGATCTTCTTTACTATTGTCTTTAGCCATTATGAGGTGGTCGCAGTGCACGGTAGAGGGTACGGCCACCCTGTCTCTTCCGGCCTGCATAAACTGCAGCAGGGCCATCTGGGCGGTTGCATCCTGCATTGTTACTCTGTCGGGCGCAAAATCGACATAACTTTTACCTTTGTCGTATTGTCGTGTGGGTTCTCCCTGCCAAAGGTGGGCGTAGAGGATCTTTTCGGTAAGGGTCAAAGGTCTGCCTGCTACTTTGCGGGCTGCTTCTATCCTGTTAGGAAAACCAGCGTACACTTTCTTGATCATTTCAAAGTCGAATGCCATTGCTTATGTATTTTGAATTTATCGGACATCGGGTATTGCCAATGCGCAAAAGTACTGAAAACCAAAGAAAGAAGCACGGGATTTGCACTAAAAGCAGGATGAATTTTGAAGCGGAACGGCCTAATTGATAATAGATAAAATACTATGTATGGTATATCCGATAATTTTTTTTAAATTAGTAGCATGAACAGCCTCCGGCATTTTATAGAATGGCACCTTTTCGGTGTGTGCACCTACATTGGTGAAAAGATGGGAATTGCTACAGGCACTATCCGTAAATATTTTATTTATATATCGCTCATGACGATGGGCTCCCCGGTCATATTTTACTTTTTCATCGCGTTCTGGATGAATGTAAAAGCCTACATTTTCGACGCGCGACGCAATCCGCTTAAATATTTATAAGCTTACCACCGCCTTCCTGAGTTTTACCAACTGCTGTAGCATGCTTTCGAGCAGGTCCAGTTTAAGCATATTGGCCCCATCGCTTTTAGCGACGGCGGGGTTAGGGTGCGTTTCAATAAACAGCCCGTTGGCTCCTGTGGCAATAGCCGCTTTGGCAATGGTGCCTATCAGTTGCGGATTACCGCCGGTGATGCCGCTCGTTTGGTTAGGCTGCTGCAGGCTGTGCGTACAGTCCATTACTACGGGCACGCCCTGTTCCTGCATCCAGGGAATGTTTCGGTAATCCACTACCAGGTCCTGGTAACCAAAAGTGGTTCCCCTTTCCGTAAGTACAATGGCGGGTTCCTTACCTGCCGGCGTGGCTTTCTTTATCTTATCTACTGCAAACTTCATAGACGGACCGCTAAGGAACTGGCCCTTTTTTACGTTTACCACTTTACCCGTTTCCGCAGCTGCGGCCAGCAGATCGCTTTGCCGGCAAAGAAAAGCGGGTATTTGCAGAATGTCGATATATTTAGCTGCCATGGCAGCTTCTTCATGCGCATGAATATCGGAGGTAGTGGGGAGTTTATATATTTCTCCTGCTTTTTTAACGAGGCTTAGGGCTGCTTCGTCGCCTATACCCGTAAAAGAAGATCCGCTGGTTCTGTTGGCTTTGCGGTAAGATGCTTTAAACACATACGGGATGCCCAGGTTCCTGCATATACCGGAAACTTTATCGGCCACTTCCATTACCAGTTCTTCGCTTTCCACCACACATGGGCCCGCTATTAAAAAGAAATTGTTTTTATCGTACGATTGGTGACTGAATAATTGTTGCAGGTAATTTTCCATGCCTGCAAAGATAATGGTAGTTTAGGTCGAAATCACCCGGTTAAAGCAGCTTCTGAATGGTGAGGGCCAATCCGAGGACAGTAATCATAATCCCTATCAGCCAGCGAAAATGGGTATCCATCCGGACGAAGATCTCTATCTTATCATCTTTCATACGGGTAATTAAATCTATTTTATCATCCTTCATACGAGTAATCATATCCGACTTGGTACTTTCTATGCGATTGACGAGTTCTGCTTTATCATCCTTCATGCAGGTAATCAGATCTATTTTATCATCCTTCATGCAGTTAATCAGATCTATTTTATCTTCTTTTGTCAGAAATATCTTTCTGAACCTTGTTTCCATAACATCACCCATATTATCAATACGTTCTACCACTTTATCGAGCCCGCTCTCCACTTTATGAAGTCCATTTTCAACATTCTTCAGGCGCCCGTCAAGGCCATCTATTTGGTTCTCCATTCCATTCATTCTTATATCTAATCCGTCCATGCGTTTGTCCATCCTTCCTATATGGACTTCCATGCTGTCCATGCGCTTTTCCATGCCGCCGGTATGCACTTCCATTTTACTCACACTAACTTCAACGCCGCCTATCCTGTTGATGATTTCAGCTTTATCATCTTTAGTCATAAACGTATTTTTCAGTTCGTTCATATTTGGTTGTGTTATATCTCTTATATAAGTGAGAATGGTTTGGGCATTTTCACTGCCGTATGTTTGTTTAAACAATTGATAAACCTGGAACGCTCTTGCTGCCATTTTATGCTGTGTCCTTATCCGGTTACACACCCGATTTACTGATTCTGTACTTTAAAATTGAGTATAATTATCCGGATTTTTTATCATTTGCATGCATTTATTTTGATCTGTTTATAACTCATTAAGGCTCAATAACTATATATTTTTAACTTCTAACTTTTCATTACGTTTGCAAGCCAATTTTACCTTTTTATGGTCAAAGAAAAAATACTGGTGATAGGTGCCTGCGGACAAATAGGCGTTGAACTGACACTTGCTCTTCGCAAGATATACGGCGGTGCCCAGGTAGTTGCGTCCGACCTGCGGGAGGAAAATGAACTACTCAAAGGAACAGGTCCCTACGTGAGCATGGACGTTATGAACAAGGAGATGCTGCACGTACAGGTGATAAGACAGAATATTACACAGATATACCTGCTGGCCGCCATACTTTCCGCTACGGGAGAAAAGAACCCTAACCTTGCCTGGAGCCTTAACATGCAAAGCCTGCTGAATGTACTGGATATAGCCCGGGAAGAGAAACTGACGAAGGTTTACTGGCCCAGCAGCATCGCGGTGTTTGGTCCTACTTCTCCCAAAAAGGATTGTCCGCAGCAAACGATCATCGAACCTATTACGGTGTATGGTATCAGTAAGTATGCCGGTGAGTTCTGGTGTAATTATTATTTCCGGCGTTACGGGGTAGATGTACGCAGCATACGTTACCCGGGTCTTATCAGTTATAAGTCGGCTCCCGGCGGCGGCACAACCGACTATGCCATCAGTATCTTTCATGAAGCACTTGAAAATAAACGGTACGAATGTTTTCTTCGGGACGACACCTATCTGCCTATGATGTATATGCCCGATGCTATCCGTGCCACTATCGAGCTGATGGAAGCGCCTGCTGCGGGCATCGGTATCCGTACCTCCTATAATATATCCGCCATCAGTTTTTCTCCCCGGGAAATTGCTGCGGAGATCGGGAAACATATCCCTGGATTTGCGATCAGTTACCAGCCAGATTACCGCCAGGCCATTGCAGATAGCTGGCCGCAAAGTATAGATGATACCGTGGCGCGCGAAGACTGGGGCTGGAAGCCGGAATACGACCTGGAAAGAATGACGGCCGATATGTTTGCCAATCTTTAACGTGTCAGGACGATTTGCGTATCAGTTCCGCTATCAGTCCCGTCCACCCGGTTTGCTGCGAAGCCCCCAGTCCCCTGCCCGTATCTCCATGGAAGTATTCATAAAATTGCAGGTTGTCCCGGAAATCAGGGTCCGTCTGCAACGTAGCATCTTCCCCCGCGGAAACTCGTTTACCCTCCTGGTTAACGATAAATAAACGGGTAAGCCGCAGCGTTAGTTCCTTCGACACTTCTTCCAGGTTCAGGTATTTTCCGGAGCCTACCGGGCATTCGACTTTAAGGTTGTCGCCGTAATAATAATGGTATTTGCGCAGGCTTTCGATGATCATGTAATTGAGCGGCATCCATACGGGGCCTCTCCAGTTACTGTTGCCGCCAAACATATCGTTGATCGATTCGCCCGGATCGTAAGCGATCTGGAAATTATTTCCTTCCATCTGTACTTCAAACGGATGCCGCTCATGGTATTTGGACAAAGACCGGATACCATAATCTGAAAGAAACTCCGTTTCATCGAGCATCCGGTACATGATGCGCTGAATCTCGTTGGTGCGCAGCAGGCTCAGGAGGTGTTTGCCCTCTTCGTTGGTCTGCTGCCAGCGGGTTACCAGTCCTGCCAGGTCGGGCCGGTTATCCAGGAACCAGTTCATCCTGTCCAGGAATTCGGCATTCTGGTAAAGCACTTTGTTATCCAGCACTTCCACTGCGAAGAGCGGTATCAACCCTACCATGCTTCTTACTTTCAGTTGTATCGTCCCGTTTTCCGGTAGCCGCACCTGGTCGTAAAAGAAACCGTCGTGCTCGTCCCATAAGCCCGATCTGCCTTCGCCCATATGCGCCATGGCACCGGCTATATAAAGAAAATGCTCGAAAAATTTGGTGGCCATATCCTGGTACACCGGGTTATTACTGGCCAGTTCGAGCGAGATGCGCAGCATGTTCAGCGAGAACATGGCCATCCAGCTGGTGCCGTCGGCCTGTTCTATATAACCTCCCGCGGGCAGTTGCGAATTGCGGTCGAATACGCCGATATTATCCAGGCCCAGGAATCCGCCCTGGAATATATTGTTGCCGGATGTGTCTTTCCGGTTTACCCACCAGGTAAAGTTCATCAGCAGCTTGTGAAAGATCGATTCCAGGAAGGGGAGATCGCCTTTGCCATCCTGCTTTTTGCCCATATTATACACTTCCCAGGCTGCCCAGGCATGTACAGGAGGGTTAACATCACCAAAATCCCATTCGTATGCGGGGAGCTGCCCGTTAGGATGCATATACCGCTCTTTGGTTAGCAACAGTAGCTGCTGTTTGGCAAACTGAATATCGGTAAGCGCAAGCGGTATGCAGTGAAAAGCCAGGTCCCATGCGGCATACCAGGGGTATTCCCATTTATCGGGCATAGAGATAACGTCTGCATTATGCAGGTGCATCCAGCGGTGATTGCGCCCGGTTTTGCGCGAAGCAGCCGCCGCCACGGAAGGGTCGCCGTTGATCCATACATCCACATCGTAATAATAAAACTGTTTGTTCCACAGCATGCCCGCAAGTGCCTGGCGTTGTATGTTGCGAATGTCTTTTACCGTTATGTCTTTATGAATGGTGTCGAAAAAAGCGTTGGCTTCGGCTATTCTACTGGTAAAAATGGCATTACAGTTTTCGAAAGGCTTTTGTATTCCTGCGGGGCCCAGCCTGAGATTGATGATAGTGGAAGATTCACCTTCTACGGCAAGCTGTATATTAAAGGCTGCTTTGGTGCCGTTGTTCAGTTTATTAACGGCTCTTTCATCGTGACGCGTGATATAGTCGTTGATACCGTCTTTATAAAACCCTCTTCGTTTTTTATTATACAGTAATGCGATATTGGTTTCGTTTTCACAGAAAAGTGGCTGCGCCTTACTTTCGCAATACAGTGCCATAGGGGCCAGTTTCTCGTGCTGTATGTTTATTACCTGGCTGCCTTCGCCATCCATGGAGGGTTTGTAAGGGTCGTCTCCCCAGCTCCAGGTATTACGGTACCATACAGTGGGCAACAGGTGAAGCGGTGCGGTTTCTTCCCCGCGGTTGTAAACGATAATGCGTATGAAGATGTCTTCAGGGCCGTTTTTGGCATATTCAATACTGATGTCGAAATACTTTTTGTCTTTAAAAATACCAGTATCCATCAGTTCGTATTCCGGCTCCCAGCGGCTCCTTTTTTTATTTTCGTTTACCAGTTTTTTATAGGGAAATTCTTCATGCGGATATTTATACAGCATTTTCATATAGGAGTGGGTCGGCGTATTATCCAGGTAATAGTACTGCTCTTTTACATCCTCGCCGTGATTGCCTTCCCAGTTGGTTAGTCCGAACAGCCGTTCTTTGATAAAAGGGTCTTTTTTATTCCAGAAAGAAAGCGCGAAACAGAGGAACTGCTTATCGTCGCTGATTCCCCCGATACCGTCTTCTCCCCAGCGATAGGTTTTGCTTCTGGCCGATGTATAATTGGTATAATCCCAGGTACTTCCGTGGTCGCTGTAGTCTTCTCTTACCGTTGCCCACTGGCGGTTGCTTACATAAGGTCCCCATTTTTTCCATTCCGGTTCCTGTAATCTTTCCAGTTCTTCATTCATGAGCGATTTCTTTTCTTGATAAATAGCAGCAATCGCCGCTTCAAATGTATCGAATATTCAATTAAAGCAGGTACGGTACGGCTATTATAGGATTTTTTGGGGAAAACAGGGTAAAATGCAACGAAACAGAAGTTGAAACTGTCATGATTCCAGTATTACTTGCCCCTGTTAAAAAGCGTGAAATGAAACGGATGATTAAACATACCTACAAAACTATTATCGGGGTCCTTTTTTTAAGTGCCGTACTCACAGGCTGCCTCAAAAAGAGTGACGTGGCCTACGATGAAGTAAAGACTTATCTTTCCATCATGCACCTGGCTTCTTCGGCCCCTGCTGCAGAAGTGTATATCAATAACAATCGTGAAACGAATTCACTGAATCCAGGCTCCGTATTTCAATATTATGCAGGCACCAGTCCCGGTCAATTGGAGATAAAATTTAAAAAAGCATCTACAGACAGCCTGATAGCCGCCATGCCGGTTACTTATTACGACTCGCTTCGTTTTTATTCCATTATCCTGTTCAACGACCCGCAAAATACCAGGGCAGTCCGTGCTATCCGCATAGAAGATGACTTTAGCGGCGTAAAAGCGGATCAGACCTCTTTACGTTTCTTAAATATGAGTCCGGATATTGCTTCTGTTAGTTTCTCCATCAATGACGAACTGGTATCCGCAGACAGAATGAATGCCGATATAGCCAATAATGCCTACCTGCGTTCATTTCAAAACTATTTACCGGGGAATTATACTATACGTGCAAAACTCGCAGGCACAGATTCGGTACTTGTACAAACATCGGCCCAGCTTACCTCTGGAAACGCATTTACCATTCTTCTTCAAGGGGTTTCCAATAATACAGGAAATCTTGCGAACAGCAGCAAACTAAAATTAGTAGTTCTCAGGGCTACGAATTAGGGGTTAGTCAACAACAGATAATGGCCCGGCGCAGAATATTTATTCCGTACCGGGCCTTATCTATAGTGTAAGTTTATTTATTTATCATGCTGATCGCCTCCAAGGCTATACGCATTATTTTCTTCATCTTCTTCGCCCATCTCTTCGTCTTCATCATCCATTTCGCTGCCGGGTACGTCCAGGTCGTTGCCGGATACATCTTCACCGAAGCCTGACTCATTGAGCGGATCGCCGTCATTATCCGTATTGTCAAGGGCGGATCGTCTGAGGTTGTCTTCATCAGTGGTAGGCATGTAATCGTAACCATCTTCCAGCAGGTCGATATCTTCTTTTGTAACATCTGCCTCGGTTCCCATAACAATATCGTTTTCCTCTTCAGGATCTTGTTCATCCCGGTCGAGTAAACCTTCTCCTTCTTCATCGCCGGAGGAAATAGTGGTTCCGGCGAGTGCTCCCAGTGGCGGGGCTACAATATTTTCCTGCCCGGGTATATCTTCCACGTCAGGCAGGTCCAGTTCGGCTTCGTCGCCTTTAAGATAGATCTCGTCTTTTTTACTGTCCTGCAAATCTGCACCACTTAATGGTTTATCCTGTTGCGTAGAGGAAGCATTTGCAGTTTTTGACTGGCCGGGCATCGTATGATTGGTTCCTGTATTCATAATGCAAGTTTTTATTTAAAAAATAGTATAACAGTCCTTAGCTGCCGGCACCCCCGTCCTGTTCTCCTTTATTGGGTGTAACACCGGCTTCTTTTACATCTTCCGCGTCCGATTTATTTAGATTGATAAAGCCCTCAGGAGATCGATGGTTGCTGTCTTCCCTGCCCAGAGGTGCATCGTTCGGACGCTGAAAATTGCGGTTCTTGGGATCGGACGACTGATTTTCTTCCGGGGTAACTACCGCCGGTTTATTGCTGTTCTGATCGCTCATAAAATGATTTTAACGGTAAATAATAAAGCAGATGCAAATGCTGTTCCCTTAGAAATCGCACCAACTAAAATGCCCCGTTATAGAACGGGGCATTGGCTATTATTTACACGTTTTATTACTTTAATTGACACCCGCCTCTGCATAGCTCTCTATCGGCTCGCAGGTGCAAATCAGGTTCCTGTCGCCATGGGTATTATTTACACGGCTTACAGATGGCCAGAATTTATTATCCCGAACATAGGGAAGCGGGAATGCAGCCGTCTGGCGGGAATAGGAATGCTTCCATTCGTCGGCTGTAATTACGTGTTGTGTATGAGGAGCGTGCTTTAGCGGGTTGTCTGCACGATCATATTTTCCTTCGGTAATATCCTGTATTTCCTGGTAAATGCTGATAAGGGCATCGCAGAAGCGATCCAGTTCCGCTTTATCCTCACTCTCGGTAGGTTCTATCATGATAGTGCCGGCTACGGGGAAACTTAAAGTAGGTGCATGAAAGCCATAATCCATCAGGCGCTTGGCTATGTCTTCTGCTTCCACACCTGCACTTTGTTTGAATGGACGCAGATCCACTATAAATTCATGGGCGCAGGTATTGTTCTTACCGGAATATAATATTTTGTAGTGCTTTTCCAGTCTTGCCTTCATGTAATTGGCGTTCAGTATGGCATATTCAGTGGATCTTTTTAGTCCCTCCGCTCCCAGCATTTTGATATAAGCATAACTTATCAGGAGGATACTCGCCGATCCATACGGAGCTGCACTAACAGCATTTGCCGTACCGAACGATATGTGGCCGGGTAAATAAGGTTTCAGCTTCTCATTGACGCATATGGGCCCCATACCGGGTCCGCCGCCGCCATGCGGGATGGCGAAGGTTTTGTGCAGGTTAAGATGACACACGTCTGCACCTATATTGCCGGGGGAAGTAAGTCCTACCTGCGCATTCATATTCGCTCCGTCCATATACACCAACCCGCCATTGTCGTGAATAAGCTGGCAGATTTCTTTAATACTTTCTTCGAATACTCCGTGCGTAGAAGGATATGTAACCATCAGTCCCGCCAGGTTGGCTGAATATTTTTCCGCATTGGCTTTCAGATCGTCTGCATCTATATTCCCGGCCTCGTCGCATTTGGTGACCACCACTTTAAATCCCGCCATCACCGCGCTGGCAGGGTTGGTGCCGTGTGCTGAAATAGGGATCAGGATGATGTTCCGGTGCGATTCGTTCCGGTGTGCATGATAGGCATGGATAGACAGCAGTCCCGCGTATTCTCCCTGTGCACCGCTGTTAGGCTGAAGCGAAGTAGCTGCAAAGCCTGTGATATTGCTCAGCCAGCGTTCGAGCTCGGTAAGGATATGCCGGTAACCCTGCCATTGATCAGCCGGGGCAAAAGGATGCAGTTTGCTGAATTCGGGCCAGCTTACGGGAATCAGTTCCGTAGCGGCGTTCAGTTTCATGGTGCAGCTTCCGAGTGATATCATGGAGGTATTCAGCGAAAGGTCTTTGTTTTCCAGCGATTTCATATACCGCATCATCTGGCTTTCGCTGTGATGTTTGTTAAATACGGGATGTGTGAGAAACTCCGAAGTTCGCGTTAAGGCGGAAGGGATATTGTGCAGGCTGCCCTGTGTTTCAAACGTGGCGGTTATTACATCGATATTTTTGCCGGCCGCAAATACTTCCAGGATATTGATTACGTCCCGCTGGGTAGTTGTTTCATCCAGGGAAATCGTAAGCAGATTTTCACCCGCATAATAAAAGTTGATCTGTTTTTGATCCGCTTCTGTGCGCAGAGATTCCGCGTCGTTAACACGCACGAGAAGGGTGTCGAAATAGCTTTTATTGACCACTTCGTAACCCAGCATTTCAAGTTCATATGCTAGCGTCTGGGTGAGCAGGCTAACACGCTTGGCTATGTTTACAAGGCCTTCCGGCCCGTGGTAAACGGCATACATGGCAGCCATATTACTTAACAATGCCTGGGCGGTACAAATATTGGAAGTCGCTTTTTCGCGGCGTATATGTTGTTCTCTTGTTTGCAGGGCCATCCGCAGGGCACGGTTGCCCTGTGCATCTACGCTAACGCCGATAATACGGCCGGGAATGCTTCTTTTAAATTCTTCCTGAGTGGAAAAAAAAGCGGCGTGTGGCCCGCCGAAGCCCAGGGGCACGCCGAAACGCTGGGAGGATCCGATAGCTATATCTGCCCCCAGTTCGCCCGGAGGAGTAAGCAGGGTAAGCGCCAGCAGGTCGGTTGCCATAATTACCCGGACATTTACAGTATGTGCTTTCGTTATAAAGCCGCGGTGATCTTCTACGCTGCCCTCACTGTCGGGGTATTGCACAATAGCGCCGAAATATGTTTCATCAAGTACAGCCGATGCAAAAGAGCCGCTGACTATTTCAATCCGGAAGGGAGTGGCACGGGTAAGCAGCACATCTTTCGTTTGTGCAAAAATCTTTTCATCTACGAAGAAGCGGGGTGCGGTTACGTGTTCTGCCTTATTCTTATGATTATAAAGCATCACCATACCTTCTGCGGCGGCGGTGCCTTCATCCAGCAGGCTGGCGTTGGCGATGGGGAGGCCGGTAAGATCGCTTACCATCGTCTGGAAATTTAAAAGACTTTCCAGCCTTCCCTGGGCAATTTCCGCCTGGTAGGGAGTGTACTGCGTGTACCATCCCGGGTTTTCGAAGAGGTTGCGGAGTATTACACTGGGAGTGATGGTATCATAATACCCCTGACCGATATATGATTTATAGATTTTGTTTTTTGAAGCTACCTGTTTCAGCTCTGCCAGGTACTCGTATTCACTTACCGGGCCCGCAGTGTCCAGCGGCTGCTCCAGCCGTATAGAAGCGGGTATGGTTTGGCTGATAAGGTCTTCCAGCGAACCTGCGCCGATGGTTTTTAGCATACTGGCGGTATCTGCTGTATCGGGCCCTATATGCCTTCCTGCGAATTCATTTGACTGCTGTTCAAAAAGATTCATAACGTACATTAATTTGAGGGATCCTTCCTGGATGGTATGGGGAGGAAAATTGCCGCAAAGTTAAGATGTACAGGGCAGAAAAACTAACGGTATGTGCCGTTTTGAAGCGGACGGGAAAAAAGAGATCGTTATACTCCCCACTTTTTCATGATTTCCAGGTTTTCCTTTGCGCAGGCGAGTGGCGTTTTTCCCTGGTAAGATTCCTGCTCCACGATTAGATGCAGGGAAGGGCGCGACTTTGCTGCCAGCACGATGGCTTCATGCGTTCCCGCGATTCCTTTGCCCAGGATGGTACTTTCTATTCCGTCCGGACTCTGGGAAGACTTGATTTCATCTTTTACGTGCAGCGACTCGAACCTGCCGGGATATTTCTTTAGTACGTCCATCGCTTTTGCCCCGCCCCCGATCATATTGCCGATATCCAGTTGCTGTGCCACCAGGGAAGGGTCGGTATTTGTCAGAATGATATCGTATAATGCCACATCGTTCAACATGGTATTAAATTCAAAATCGTGATTATGATAACCGAATTTCATCCCTGACTTTTTACACAATTCGCCCGCTTTATTAAATATCTCCATATATTTTACCGCCTGATCGTACGTCTGGCGCACTTCGGTCTCCATCCATGGGCTAATCACCAGTTGCTGCCCCAGAAAGGCGGCATCTTCCACCGTGTATTTCCATTCATCCGTAAAATCTTTCTTTGAAGCGTCCCAGTGTGCCTGTGTCAGCTTTGTATGTCCGCTGGGCATTTTTAGCGCCAGGTCATCGAGCCGTTTTTTAAATTCAACGGCTGTGTAGCCGTATAGTTTCCGGTCTGTATAGCTGGCGTGTTCCACGTATTTATAGCCCATATAGGCCAGTTGCTTCAGCGTGCCGGCGGAGTCTGTATTCATATCATCGCGAACAGAGTATAGCTGGATGCCAAGGATGGTGCCTGGCTTAGGGCCGGCAAACAATTGACCTGGCACCATTGCGGTACCTGCCATGATCATTGCGCTGTTCTTCAAAAACTTTCTTCTGGATGGATGCATACAATCGTTTTGATAAAGATAGGTTTTCTTACCCGGATTTACTATCCCCGAACAGTAGTTTTATACTAATCGCCTGGCAAATAAAATCATGTGGCATAAATGTTTGCGAGTTATTATAATCCGATATTTGCGGCCAATGTTTTTATTATGAAAGAATCAATAGCGATCGATATGGATGGTGTGCTGGCCGATGTGGAAGCGCAATTTATCAGCTGGTATCACGAGGAGTATGGGGTACTGGTAGACCGTAGCAATTTCCTGGGAGTACCGGAGGCGGAAGCTTTCCCGGACAAGGGTGCGTTGCACCGTTACGTGGCCAGTGCCGGTTTTTTCCGTACGGTGCCGCTGATGCCGGGAGCCGTGGAGGCCGTAAAAAAATTGATGGAAAAATATGAAGTATTTGTAGTGTCCGCAGCCATGGAATACCCGCTATCGCTTGCGGAAAAGCATGAGTGGCTGTCGCTGCATTTTCCTTTTATATCCTGGAGAAATATTGTTTTCTGCGGCAGCAAAGCCATTATCGATACCAATTACCTGATAGACGACCATTTGAAGAACCTGGATCACTGCAAGGGAAAACCGATCATGTTCACGGCCGGCCATAATATTAACCACCAGGGCCATATCCGCGTTAATAACTGGGAAGAAGTACTGGCTCTTTTTGAAAAAGGGTTTGATTGATATCAGATGCTTTTTGCCAGGAATGTCCGGGCAAATCGCTCACCAATCACTATTGTACTAAGGCTAGCTGTATAGTCTTTCATTCGTTTATTGTTTTGTATAGCTATTTTAGTGTGAGACAGGTTTCGTTTTCTCCGGGTCTTTTGCGACACTTGTTCGGGTCTTCTGCGACTTTCTGCGACTCGCACCCGGAGAAAGTCGCAGAATACCCGGAGAATACCCGGAGAAGACCCGGAGAAATCTCAGGCAAATCGTATTAAAGACCTGCGGCAAAATCCAGTATTTTGGGACGAAAACCACCCCAATCATTCAAAAAACGTCATTCGAAGGAGAGACGAACGAGAGGCGAAGGAGAGACGAAGGGAAAAATGCAGAAGAAAATAACTACCAGTTTAATACAGAAGACTATACTACTCCTGCAATGAAAAGGTGAAGCCGATGAACGAAACTCTTTCGGAATATTCCCACTCTGACGAGGGAAACGCTAATCGTTCGAATGAGCCGTTTTTATTTTGTCACGCCTATGTCTCAGAAATATCAAAATTCCCAGTGTCGCAGACACGATCGCACAAATCAATACCGTTAACTGTAAGGCATTCGTAAAAGCTTCCCTTGCGGCGGATAATAGTTCGGCACCTATTGCTGTGGGCAGACTATCAGCCTCGGATATAGCACCTCCCAGCGTATCGCGGGCTACGGTGGCAGCTTTGTCCGGTATGCGTTCAGATATGGCTTCTGCCATAAATTTGCGGTAGATGGCAGTGCCTATGCTGCCCAGTATGGCAATGCCCAAGGCCCCGCCCAGCTCTGCGCTGGTTTCAGAAATGGCGGAAGCCGCGCCCGCTTTTTCCGGAGGGGCGGAACCGATGATGAAATCCGTGGTAAGGGTGAATACCGGAGCCATGCACATAGAAAATATTACGGAACCGGTAACGATAGCAGTAATTGGAGGCAGGGTTTCTACCTGCGTGATCAGTCCATAACCAATAGAAGCAAGCAGAAAGCCGGCCCCCATCACGTAAGCAGGATTTATCCTTTTTACCAAAACAGGGGTAAGCATGGCACCGATAATGAAGCCCCCCGACCAGGGTAAGGTCCAGAGCCCCGCTTCCAGCGGGGAAAGGCCGAGAACCAGTTGCAGGTATTGCGCGATAAAAATATAGCAACCGAAGGAGACAAACCCTGCCAGCATATACGTGACAAGAGAAGTATTGAAAGACGCTATGCTGAACAGGCGCAGGTCGATCAGCGGATGCCGGAGACTTTTTTGCCTGCGAATAAACAGAAAAGCCATTAGTATGCCCAGGCATATAAACGCGACCGCCGGCCAGCTAACCCCGTTTTCCGCGATTTTCTTTACTCCGAATATGATGGACAATATGGCTAGCAGCGACTGGGAGGCACTCAGAAGGTCGAGTTTGCCGGCCTCCGCATCTTTGTATTCCGGAAGCAGCAGGGGTGCCAGAATGAGCAGCAGGGCCATTACCGGCACGCTGACCAGGAACACCGAGCCCCACCAGAAATGCGCCAGCATAACGCCACCGACCAGGGGGCCTATAGCTCCCCCAACGGAATAACTGGTAATCCATATGCCGATGGCAAAAGTGCGCTGCTTTGGATCAGAGAACATATTGCGGATCAGCGAAAGCGTGGAAGGAGCCAGCGTAGCACCCGCTATACCCAGTAAGGCACGTGCCGCAATAAGCATTTCCGCAGTATTTGAATAAGCCGCTATCACGGAAGCAATACCGAATGCAGCGGCACCTATCATTAGCAGTTTTCGGCGGCCGATACGGTCGCCCAGCGTACCCATGGTAATCAGCATACCCGCTATCATGAAGCCATAAATATCCACTATCCAAAGCAGTTCGGAGCTGCTGGGCTTTAAAGCGGCACTCAACTGGGGAACGGCCAGGTTAAGCACCGTCAGGTCCATAGAATAAAGTATACATGGGAGTGCTAAAACGCCGAGGCCGATCCATTCCCGTTTCCCGGCACGCACCGGTGATAGTGTATTCATGGTATTTCTGTTTCGTTCACTAAAAGTATGAGTACAAACATATAGCTATTTATTCTACGATAACTATCGTAAAAATGACAAGTTAAGGGTGTATTTGCGACAGCTTACTAACAGAATGGCTTGCAATAAGTATGCGCATGCCCGTCGCTTTCCCTATATTGCATCCTGTACTAATTAAGAGATAACTGAATGGGTAAAGTGTTGCATACGCAGGATGGTAAACTGGAAGAGGGCTGGGAGAAAAGATCACTCGAACATGAGAAGAAGTATAAAGACTTTTTAAAGCGGGCAGATAAAAATAAAACACTAAAACAACTTCCCGATCTGAACGAAGAAGCATTCGAGAAGATCGACTGCCTCCAATGCGCCAACTGCTGTAAAAATTATTCCCCCCGGTTTAAAACACCCGATATCAAGCGTATCTCCCGGTCGCTTCGCATGAAGGAAGGCGATTTTATAGATACCTACCTGCGCCTGGATGAAGAAGGCGATTATGTAGCCAAATTCCGGCCATGCCCCTTCCTGGGAGAAGATAATTACTGCACTATTTATGAGGACAGGCCGTCCGACTGTCACCGCTTTCCCTATACGGACGAAGACGTGCTATTGAAGCGGCCCCAGCTTACACTGAAGAACAGCAGCTTTTGTCCCATCGTACATTTTGTACTGGAAAGACTTATTTAATATTCCATTTTCCGCAGGCTGGGCGCTTTGAACCAGGTAGCCGTTACTACCAGCAGGGTCATAATGCCTCCGAATACCGTGGCCCGCATGGTACCCATCAGTTTAGCCGCTACGCCGCTTTCGAACTGTCCCAGTTCATTAGAGGAATTGATAAACATGGAGCTTACGGAAAGCACCCTTCCCTTCATTTCTTCCGGCGTTTTGAGTTGTATGATAGTGCCTCTTATCACTACGCTGATGCCATCCATCATGCCGCTGAATACCAGGGCAAAAAAAGAAAGCATAAATGTTTTGGAAAGCCCGAAAACGATGATGCAGATGCCGAAACCAAACACGGAGTACAACATGATGCGGCCCTGTTTGCCCCGCATCGGGAACAGGGTCATGGTAAAGATCATGGTAATGGCACCTATATCCGCTGCTGCATTCAGCCAGCCAAAGCCCACCGGCCCCACTTTAAGGATATCGCTGGCATAAATGGGTATCAATGCCACAGCACCTCCGAAGAGAACGGCAAACATATCCAGGCTCATGGCACCCAGTACTTCTTTGGTACGGAATACAAAACGCAAACCTTCTTTCACGCTGCCCCAGGTACGCTCATGTTCTTTTGGAGTATAAAGTATCTGTTTCTTTTTTAGCCGGCTCATGGCAAAAGCCCCCAGTATCATCGTGGCCGTGATAACGGTAAAAACGACGGGATAACTGAAATGCCCAATCAGGAATCCTGATCCGGCATGGCCGATCACCGATGCTATCAGGAAGGTGCTTTGTCCTACCGTTACCGCATCGCCCAGCATATCCCTCGGCACTATCTGGCCGATCATAGAGCTCATGGCCGGCCCGGCAAAAGCCCTCAGTATACCGGTGCAGAAAATAACGGCATAAATGGAATACTCCACTATCCTGTTACCCGTATGATCCATGATAAACGGAGCGGAAATAACCAGCAACGCCAGCTCGCACAGCACGTATAATCCCAATGTTTTTACCACCAGCCCGCGGCGTTCGCTCTTATCAATTACATGACCGGCATACAATGCCAGGGAAAGTGCCGGTATCACTTCGGCAAGGCCTACGATGCCCAGTGCCAGTGGGTTTTTGGTTACCTGGTAAATCAGCCAGCCTATAACGGTAGCCGTCATGCGGATAGCCATTACAAAACAGAAGCGGCCCAGTATAAAGAAACGGAACTCCGGGATAGAAAGAGTAGCCAGTGCAGATCTTTTTTTCGCGGGGAGTTCGTCAGGCATAATTGAAGGATTATTTGTGTTATAAATGTATGAAAACGCTGTATGATATACCCGCGCTTATCAGGGTAAGGTAAGATAATGCTGGCCGGTGTCGTACTCTCTTTCAAGCGCCGCGATCACTGTTTGCAGGTGCTTTTCGTTTCCCAGGAAATCGGCATTACTCACGTCTATGATCAGCGTTTTCATATGGTGTTGTTTGATGTACTGGATATAGGTCTCCTGCAGTTTATACAGGTAATCGTCCGGTATATTCTGTTCATAAGACCGGTTGCGTTTGCGGATATTGGATTGCAGGTGACTGACGGACGCGTGCAGGAATACCAGCAGGTCGGGCTGTATCAGTTGCGGGTTGATGATGTCGAATATTTTCTGGTACAACCGGAACTCTTCCTCCGGCAGCGTATTACGTGCGAAAAGCAGGCTTTTGGTAAACAGGTAGTCGGAAATAGTGAGCGAGCTGAACATATCCTGCGACTGCAGCATTTCCTTTAACTGCTTATACCGCTCCGCCATAAAGAAAAGCTCCAGCGGAAAAGCATATTGCTGAGGGCTTTCGTAAAATTTGGGTAAAAAAGGATTGTCCGCAAATTCCTCCAGTATCAGCCGCGCTTTATAATGCCTGGAAAGCAGGTGGGCAAGCGTTGTTTTACCCGCACCTATATTGCCTTCTATCGTGATAAAGTGATAATTCATTCGTTTTCGTTTTTAGCGGGCGGATGCGGATTCCAGCGGCTGACGGGTAAGGTATCCGGACATTGGGCCAACAACTGTTCCATCGTGCGTTGTAAAACAGGGTGTAGCTGTTCTCCGGCTATTTCGGCCATTGGAGTAAGGGCAAAACGGCGGTTGTGTAGTTCGGGGTGGGGGATCTTTACCAGTTCGGAGTCGTATACTTCATTATTGAACAACAGGATATCGATATCTATGATGCGGGGTCCGTATTTCTCAAAACGTTTTCTTCCTGCCTGCTCTTCTACCAGCAGCAGGTTGCGCATCAGTTCCCTGGCGTCCTGCACCGTATCCAAAAGGAAAGCCTGGTTGAGGAAAGCAGCCTGGTCGGTTTTACCCCAGGGGGCGGTTTCGTAAATGGCGGACATTTTTACAATTGTGCCTGTATACATTTCCGTTAAAGCCGCTGCTGCCTGGAGATGATCCACACGGTTTCCCATATTGCTTCCGGTGAGTAGATATGCTTTATTCATGTTCTATCGTTCAAATATCTTTAATTTTGGGAGATTATAAAAAACTGTAATTACAAATGCCTGTTCCGTATAACCAAACCACTGCCATGCTGGCGATCACCCGTGCCAGTTTCCGCTCTATCTTCCGAAGCCCGTCGGCCGTGGTATTCAGTTTTGCTTTTCCATTGATCTTTATATTGGTATTCGGTTTTATCGGCGATAGGGGAAGCGGGCCCGCGTTTAAAATAGCCCTCGATAAAAACAGCGATCCCAACAATGCGCTGTTCGATTCGCTGATAGCCAATAAAAATATCCGTATCGTAACGTACAACAGCGATGAAGAACTGAACACCGATCTTAAAAAGGGAAGAATCACCGGCGTGGTAAAGATAGAGAAGAACCTCATTGAAGGATCGCAGCCGGGGTATCTGATGAAGTTCAGGAGTACCACGGCCAGTGCGGATAAGTACCCGCAGTTCCTTATGTTGATGGATGGTATCATCAACAAAGTAAGTAATGCCGTATTTACTGGCCGGCCCCAATATGCCCGCATAGATATCCGCAAGGGCGATATACAGGAAGTTAGAGAATACAAAACCATCGATTTTATACTGCCCGGCCAACTGGGCTTTTCTTTATTAAGTGCCGGCGTGTTCGGGGTGGCTTTTCTTTTCTTTAATCTCCGGCAAACGCTGGTGCTTAAACGTTTTTTTGCCACGCCTATCAGCAGAGGGTATATTGTACTGGGAGAAGGACTAAGCAGGATACTTTTCCAGATGATCACGTCCGTAACGATACTGGCGTTAGGTTATTTTTTCTTTGGTTTTACGCTGGTGCACGGACTTACCACCTTTCTCGAATTACTCGTCTTAAGTTTTATAGGCCTCGCCGTATTTATGGGCTTCGGGTTCATCGTAAGCGGGCTGGCCAAAACCGAGAGCACTATTCCTCCGCTGGCCAATATCATCACGTTGCCCCAGTTCCTGCTGGCAGGCACTTTTTTCTCTATCGAAGTGTTTCCCAAATGGCTGCAGCCCATATGTAAAGTGCTGCCCTTAACGCACCTGAATGATGCTATGCGCAAAGTGGCGTTTGAAGGCGCGCACCTGCAGGATTGCCTGAAGCAGATCGGTATCCTGGCGGTATGGGGCGTTGTGGCATATGCGCTCGCTATTAAATTTTTTAAGTGGGAGTAACCAATCAATCATGAAGATCATTAAACTGGGTATCATAAGCATTATCGTTTTCTCTGTCATGCTGCTTTGCTTTACCGCTATCATGCCTTCGCATGTGCGGATATCGAGAGCGGCCAATATATATGCTTCTCCGGCCGCGGTAGAAAAGAGTTTACAGCAATTAAAAGCCACTGACAGCTTCCCGTATCAATGGGAAATATATCCGTTCGACACGCTGGCGACTGTACAGCTCTATTATGATTTTTACCTGAAATGGTATCCCTGGGAAAAACTGGAAAGTATCGTTTACGATAAACAACTGGGCCCTGTAATGGAAAAAGAACTCGCCGAACTGAAAGAAGCCGTAGAAGCTAAGTAGCCACTGTTTCCGTTATGTAAGCAAGCAATGCTTCCTGCATCATCAGCAATTCCTGTTTTACTACGCAATAGGGAGGCATTATGTATACGGTATTACCCAGCGGTCGCAGGTAAATGCCTTTTTTCAGCAATGCGGCCGTAAGCCGGGCACCTGCATTATTAAGATAGCCGTCTGCCCCTTCCGAAATCTCGAAAGCCAGCACGGTGCCGAGCGACCGGGCGTTTTTTACCTGCGGATATTTATCCAGTTCAGTAACGAATTCGCTATGGCAGCGGGATATCATCTCTATGTTATCCTGGCATTCCTGCTTCAGCAGCAGCTCCATGCTTGCCAGGGCTGCCGTACATGCCAGGGGATTGGCGGTAAAGGAGTGGCCGTGAAAAAAGGTCTTCCGCCTGTCTTCACTTAAAAAAGCGGCTTCCACTTTGCTGTTGCATGCAGTAACACCCAAAGCCATGGTGCCGCCGGTAAGTCCTTTGGAAAGGCAGATGATATCCGGTTGTTGAGAAAGGTAGCTGCTTGCGAACAGCTTGCCCGTTCTTCCGAAACCCGTCATTACTTCGTCGGCAATACACAGAATATCCTGCATCCTGCATGCTTCCAGCAGTTCGTTCATTAAGCCGGCCGGGTACATACGCATTCCGCCGGAGCCCTGCAGCAGGGGCTCGTAAATAAATGCCGCTATATCTTTACCCTGCTCGCGGATGATGTCTTTCAGAGCAGTTATATTATGCGCTTCTGGCGTATCGATAAAAACGACGTCGAACAGTTTATCTGCAAAAACTTTTGTAAAAAGGCTACGGCCACTGATGCTCATGGCACCAAATGTATCCCCGTGGTACCCATGATTAAAGGCAAGTATTTTATAGCGTCTTTTCCCGGGTGATTCTTCTTTGTTCCACCAGAATTGTAAAGCCATTTTAACGGCCACTTCCGTAGCGGTAGAACCATTATCGGAATAAAATATTTTGGCAAATGAAGACGGCAGCAGCCCGATCAGTTTTTCTGCCAGTTCAACGGCAGGGCGGTGGGTAAAACCCGCGAAGATAACCTGTTCCAGTTCCAGTGCCTGCCTGTACAGCCGCTCGGCTATATAAGGGTGTGCATGACCGTGAAGGTTAACCCACCAACTGCTGATCGCGTCCAGGTAACGCCGGCCTTCCTCATCTACCAGGTAAGCTCCTTCTCCTTTTACGATGGCAAGGGGTTCCGGGGCCGACAGGGAAGTGAATGGATGCCAGATATATTTTTTATCTCTTTGTGAAAGTGATTCGCTCATATATGGCCCCAAAATTATGTGTATTTTGCACAAAATTCCGGTATGATGGTTATTCGTTCGTATATATTGTACTTTTTGATCCTGCTCTCAGTTGTTGCCTGTAACGATAACGGGAAACAGCAAGTGCCTGTAATCGACTCCACTACTCTGCAGATGGACAGCATAGCCAAAGCACCGGATAGCCTGGTTTATGCGGACTGCTATGAAAAGTTTTTCCAGGGACTTCAGACGCTGAATGATTCCGCCCATGTGGTACTAACCCTCCGGAACGGGAAAAAGGTGAAGTTTGCCCATTTTGCGGCCAACGATATGGGCGGCAAGTATGCCCGGTACGGTATTAAAAGCCTCGATGGCGATACCATTCCCGAGCTGATCATGTACAACTATACCGGTGGGGCGCATTGCTGCGACGAGCTATACATTTTTGGTCGTGAGAAAGAAGGATACGTTTACAAATCGCGTTTATTCGGTGGCTTCGTGTGTATAGATCCCGCTACCAATGTGTTTACGTTTTCTTTGAACGAAACGCTGGGATACTTTTTTTCCTGTTATGCCTGCGGTTTTTCCGATAGTACGACGGATTTTAAAACCATCCGTGAAATAGAACTTCAATATGCCGGTGGCAGGCTTCAGTTGAAGCGGTATGATTCCGCTACCGAAAAGCAATTATTCCGCAACCTGGAAGTGCTTAAGAAGCATGGGTACCAGGAGATAGAAGGGGAATTGATGGACAATGGCTGGAGAAAAGAATTTGCCATGAATTTTGCCGTATGGCATTATAACAACGGTAAAAACTGGAATAGTACTAAAACGATTTTCGACAAATACTATTCATTTCCGGACTCAGTATCTGTCTGGAAAGAGTTTTATACATCACTCAGGGACACTGAAAAGGAAAGTTCCCTTTAGGCAACCTGAAATGCAACGTTCCCTCAGGATAAATTGTCAACCGGGAGTAAATCATGATGATCGATCAGAAATCCTTGATAAAAGATTGTCTGCGCGGCGACAGGACTGCCCAGAAGCTGCTGTATGAGCAATTTTCATCGCTGATGCTGGCCGTATGTTACCGGTATACCAAATCCATGACAGATGCGGAGGACGTGCTCCAGGAAGGATTTGTGAAAGTATTTACACACCTGCACCAGTATAAATCCGAAGGGGAGCTGGGTGGATGGATCAGGCGGATCATGGTCAATACTGCCATCAATTACTTGAAAAAGAACCGTAATTACCAGACCGATCTTTCGTTTGACGATATGCCTCTTCACCCGGTATCGTATCACGATCCGGCCGTAACCCTTGATACCAAACAACTGGCCGATCTTATCCGGCAATTACCTCCCGGCTTCCAGACGATTTTTAACCTTCACGCTGTGGAAGGTTATTCGCATGTGGAAATAGGAGAACTGCTGGGAATAAATGAAGGCACTTCGCGTTCTCAGTATTCGAGGGCAAGGGCTTTGCTGGTAAAATGGCTGAATAAATTTTCAACGGATATTAAAATAGAATCATATGTTCGATAAAAAAGATTTTGAATCACAGGTGCAGCAGAAACTGCAGGAGCTGGACTTCAGCCCCTCTGCATCGGTGTGGCACAGGATAGAAGCACAGCTTCCTCCTGAAAAGAAACGGAGGGGTGGTTTCATCATCTGGAGTTCCCTTATTGCGGCAGCGGTGGCTGCAGGTGGATTTTTCTTTTTAACCAATAAAACAGTTTCCGATAAAGCAAACAATTCTACTCTTCCCGTAAGTACTCCGGTGATAATATCCGGTAAATCCAATAATGATAACAAACCATCCAATACACGGAATGCATCTCCCAGGCAGCAAAATACGGCAGGTGAAATAAACAAGTCGTCTTCTTCAAATATACCCCGACCCCGGCTGGAACAGGAAGAAAGTCTTCAGCAAACTTCAACCCATAAAGCGACTGTTCCTGGTAATACTTCCGGCACCCCCACCGTTTCTCAGCCTGCCATAGGAGGAAAAGATGCATTGGCGGTGGATAAAACAACGGCAACAGGCAAAGGGAACAGACCGGCATATAGAAAAAACAAACAGGCATCTGCAAGTACTGCCGGAAGAAATAACTTAACCGGTTCCGATACTGAAATTGCCTCTGTTGCCGGTACCGTTATTACTAAAAACACCCCGGTATGGCAGGTACCACCAACGTTTAACCAAAGCATGAAGAATAGCCAGGGTGTTTCCGGCGATTTGTCTCTTATTAACGAGGAAAAGGTTCTTATACCCACCTATGTGCAACAAATTAATTATAAAAATGATTTCCATGTAAGTGCGATTGTTAAGGAAATGGAATCGCCGGCTTCCTCCATTTCTTCCCGTTTGAAAAAGATGAAGCGGTGGTCGTTCGAGCTGAGTGTTGGCGGTGGACAGTCCACCTATAATGCCGGCACCGTGAATAAACTCTTTACTTCCGCCGATCCGGTGATACTTAATTTCAGCCCGCTTTCTTTTGGTTCTGCCAACGGGTTATATGCTGCGCCGCCCAAACCTTCCGAAGTAGAGCCTGGTATCGGTTTTTCCATAGGAGCCAATACCCGGTATAAATTCAACCGGCGGTTGTCTGTTACGGCCGGTATCAATTACAGCCTGCTCACTACCAAAATCGCTACAGGCCAGCGGTCGGGGAACAGTACCAATGTAACCGCGAATGGAAGTTTGCGCTCAATCAATGAATTCTACGCCACGGGCTCCGAAAGGGAATTTACCAATAATTACCATTTTATCGAGCTGCCTTTGTTGCTATACTTCCAGTTGAACAGGGGGCGTGTACTCCCGTTATATGTACATGGCGGATTATCGTATGCAAGAATGATAAAAAGCAATTCACTGCATTACGATGGCCAGGCCAAAATATATTATAAAGCAAATGATGTGGTTAGAAGGAACTTTGTAAATGTGGAGGGAGGTATATCTGCCCGGTTGTTTGCGCGGAAAAAGTATTCTCTCCTGATAGGTCCCGAAATACAATACGGCCTCACTAACCTGTTAAACAATACCATTCCGCAGAACGACCAGCATTCATTGTTCATAGGGGTTAAAGCATCCGTACCGCTGCATTTTTAAGTGTGTATAAATTTCAGGTTTCTTTGAATGCCTTCAAAGCGGCTTCTTTTAAGCGGGGAATGTCGGAATATTTCCTTAAAGGACGCTTCGGTGAGTGCTTCCCAGTCTGATAAGGAAAATTCGAGGATCTCTTTTAGCGGGGTAAATGCTTTTTCCGTTGAAGGTTTACTGAAACGGTTCCAGGGACATACATCCTGGCATGTATCGCACCCGAACATCCAGTCGTTAAACTGGCCCTTCATATTTTCCGGGATCAGCATTTCTTTCAGCTCTATGGTAAAATGCGAAATACATTTACTGCCATCCACCACTTTATTTTCTCCAATGGCTTCCGTTGGGCAGGCGTCTATACATTTACGGCAGCTACCACAATAGTCCTTCGTGTAAGGATCATCGTATTCCAGCTCCAGGTCCGTAATAAGGGTGGCAATAAAAAAGAAAGAACCGGATTGCCTGGTGATCAGGTTGCCGTTTTTGCCTATCCATCCCAGCCCGCTTTTCAGTGCCCAGGCTCTTTCCAGCACCGGGGCTGAATCCACGAACCCCCTGCCATTCACTTCTCCGATCGTTTCCCTTATATTGGTAAGCAACGATCTTAGTTTTTCTTTGATCACTTCATGATAATCGTTACCATACGCATACTTCGAGACTTTGGGGGCGGCGGCATGTTGAGAGGCTTCAGGGAAATAGTTTATCAGAAGGGTAATAACAGAGCGGGCACCGGGTACCAGGCGGGAAGGGTCTACCCGCAGGTCGAAATGGTTCTCCATATACTGCATGGTGCCATGCATACCCTGGTGCAGCCATTGCTCCAGGCGTCGCGCATCGTCTTCGAGATACTGCGCTTTGGCTATACCGCAATAATTGAAGCCCAGTTGGGACGCTTTTTGTTTGATGAAAGCGGTATATGATGCTATTGTCAAATTTGTTTTTTATGAGATGATCACCAGAATATCTTTATCTGTTATTCTTATTAAATTGATCATTACCACTTAGTGTATTATTAAAAAATTAATGTTTAAGTATTCAAATTAATTCTTAAATTTAGTTTCGTTCTGAATAACCTTTTATCTGAAATTTTTCTATATAACCTTCGATATCCTTTTGAATATCCTCCCGGCATATTTGGTGTTTCTTGTTAAACTACTCTAAACAAATAGAATAAATAAATATAATATAGTTGACAATTAAACATTAAAATTAAACCAATAAACCTGTTTATGAAAATAAGTTTATACTTCCCAATGCCTAAGGGCATGGCAATCACAATGCCCATTATTTTCGTTCTTCTAATTTTTATTCAGCCGAAGGCCGGTGCGCAGAACCTGGCACTGGACAGCGTTAATCTCGAACTGCGGCAATTGTTCTCTCCCCTTGATAAGCCCGATCCGGCCATCCGT
>JANNOM010000062.1:0-44673 GCA_031399065.1 Chitinophagaceae bacterium | reverse complement strand
GGGGTCCCCGCGGAAGTGTGAGCGCAGCGAGCAGTTCTGTGGGGTGATCACTGCTCGTCCCCCAGGATCCGCGGTACGGCGAAGCGCTGCTGCTCGTGGGCCGGAGCACCCGAGAGCGCCTGCTCGGCGGAGAGGCCGGGCACCACCACGTCGTCGCGGAAGACGTTGGTCAGCGTGCAGGTGCTGGTCGATCAGGATAGCCAGCGAATATGCTTCCTCCCCGGTACTGCAGGCAATTACCCACACTTTTAACGTATCATTTTCCGCTTTTTGATGTACAATAGAAGGAATCACTTTCCGGGCAATAATTTCATATGCCTGCTTATCCCTGAAGAAGCTGGTAACGTTTATAAGGAAGTCTTTACTTAGCTCCCGTGCTTCCTGTTCGTTGGTATGAAGCAAATGCACATAATCATCCAGTTCGGTAAGTCCGTTCTGCATCATTCTTTTTCCCAGCCTCCGGATGATAGTGGCTGTCTTATACTGGTTAAAATCGAATCCGCTGCTTTTGCTCACCAGGCGATATATTTCGTCCAGCAGGTGTGCATCGATGGTTCCATTCCGCAGAATGTGCACCGGTGTTTCTTTGAGTATGGCATAGATCTCTTCTGGCATCTGCTGGGGGGAAAGAATACTATCCACTTTGCCGGTGGCGATAGCACTGTGCGGCATTCCATCAAACTTCGCAGTAAGCGGGTCCTGAACCAGCACGATGCCCCCCTCTGCTTTAATGGACTGAATACCCCGTGTACCATCTGATCCAGTTCCGGATAATATAACGGCGATGGCTTTATTTTTTTTATCTTTCGCCAGCGAATGCAGGAATATGTCGATCGCCGCGTTGGGTGCGCGGATATCCGACTTATTGGCCAGGTGCAACATTCCATCCTTCACCGTCATCACCTTATTATTGGGTATTACATAAACGCACTGCCTTCTAAGTTCCATATTATGCTCCGCCTCGAACACGCGCATGTGTGTATGCTTGGATACCAGTTCCACCAGCAGACTTTTATGATCGGACGAAAGATGCTGTATAATAATAAAAGAAAGATTACCACTATCGGGCATGTGGTCGAAAAAGTCATGGATAGCTTCTAATCCTCCCGCCGATGCACCGATGGCCACAATATAATGGTCATTTTTGATGATTTCGTTCGGTTGTTTATCTATGCCATTTAATGTATCCATACTCCATATTAATTAATCTCTTTGGCTGGTTGTTTTAAAAGTATTCTAAAGATTGTGCCTAAAATCTCCGGCAGTCGTGGTTTCCGCGTCGCGGGAAATTTCAGCCCCATATAGCTGGACATTTCTTCTACAGTTGACCTCGTAATAAGGGTACCGATCCATTCAGTTCCGTCACCACATATTCATGAATGATGGCAATAGGTCCCGTGCTTTATGCTTGTATTTTACAGAGAGGTTAATGGTGTATGGATAGAATACTGAGAGGTTAATAGGCTATTGATAGAATACTACGAAATAGAGGGCATAAAAAAACAGCTTCCGTTTATAGAAGCTGTTTTTTAATCTGGTATCAACTGTTCGCTTTAAAACGGCGAATTAATTGATAAATATTTTCCTGTCGGTTTTTCTTTTGTTGTGTTTGTTGATTCCGTTCCCAATGTTCTCATTAAACGTTGTACCCTTACTTACAACAGATAATGTGGCGATGATTACAATGCGATGTTCTTTTCAACCATCATTTTTCTGAGGTTAATAAGGCCATAACGCATTCTTCCTAAAGCGGTGTTGATACTGCAATTAGTAAGAGATGCAATTTCTTTGAAGCTCAGTTCTGCATAATGACGCAGAATGATCACTTCACGCTGGTCTTCGGGCAATAGGTCGAGCATTCTGCGCACCCTGTCGTGACTCTGACGTTTCATCATTTTAACGTCGGCGCCTTCTTCAGTAAAGTTAATTACTTCAAAGATGTCCCTGTCGTCACCTGTTTTAATAACGGGAGTACGTTTTACCTTACGGAAATGGTCTACACACAGGTTATGCGCTATGCGCATGGCCCAGGGAAGAAACTTACCCTCTTCTGTGTAGCGCCCGCCGCGGAATGTGTCGATGATCTTGATCAGCACATCCTGGAAAATGTCCTCCGCTAAATACTTGTCCTTTACAAGGAACAAAATAGAGGTGTACAGCTTGTCTTTGTGACGCAGTACTAATGCTTCTAACGCTTGCATGTCGCCATCCATGAATAGGTGGATAAGCTCGTGATCTGTTTTTTGGAGAAGTGACTTCATAAACTTCTACGGTTTTTAATTGGTTATTAGGATATATAAATAAAAAAGATGGATTTTAATAAGTAGAAGTTACACTGATAGGCGAGAATGTTTTAATTTTTAAATTAGTTTTTCATTTGAATGTAAAATAGTGCTTTTTTTGAAAAAACAATAGTATTTGTTAAATTTTTTTTTTGTGCCTGCAATTTTTTTAATAGAAACCAGTTGTCGCCGCATTTTATAAAGTACGAATTTGGGAATATTATAGTTTTTAGAATAGGATAAGGGTCACAAAACAATATGATATTAATCATTTGATTAATTTTAGCGCATTATGGCAGTAGCAAGTAAGAAAGCAGCGGTAGGCAAAGAAACAACGGCAGGTAATAATATTTTAATAAAAGGGGCAAGGGTACATAATTTAAAGAACGTAACGGTCGAGATTCCGCGCAATAAACTGATTGTAGTAACGGGGGTCTCCGGGTCGGGGAAGTCCTCTTTAACCATAGACACATTGTATGCGGAAGGGCAACGCCGGTATGCCGAAAGTCTGAGTGCGTATGTTCGCCAGTTTATGATGCGGATGAATAAACCGGATGTGGATTATATAAAGGGTCTTTGTCCGGCCATTGCCATCGAACAGAAAGTGATTACCCGTACGCCCCGATCCACGGTGGGCAGCATGACGGAAATATACGATTACCTGCGCCTGCTGTACGCCAGGGCTGGTAAAACGATTAGCCCCGTATCCGGCAGGGAAGTGAAGAAAGACGATGTGACAGACGTAATAAAAACTATCCTGGCTTTACCGGAAGGAGATAAAATTTTGATACTGGTGCCGTTCCGGCAACATGCCAACAGGGAAACCGCGGAAGAACTGAACATCTTGTTACAGAAAGGATTTTCCCGGTTATACAATGGCGATATTTTACGGATAGAAGAACTACTCGAAGATGCTGCTGCGCAGAAAGTGCTGAAAGCTTCCGGCACTGCTTCCAAAAAAAGAAACTGGTTGTTGATCGACCGGCTGGTAGCGAAAGCGTTCGATGAAGACGACCAGCATAGGATGGCCGATTCTATCAGTACCGCCTTTTATGAAGGGGAAGGAGAAATGTATATCGAGGTAAACGGGGGCAAGCCCATTGCGTTCAGCAATCGTTTCGAGATGGATGGCATTACGTTCGAAGAACCGGTACCCAACCTGTTTTCGTTCAATAATCCGTTTGGTGCCTGTCCTGCCTGTGAAGGCTTTTCGCAGGTATTGGGCATCGATGAAGACCTGGTGATACCAGATAAACGTTTAAGCGTGTACGAGGGAGCTGTGGCTCCCTGGAAGGGAGAAAAAATGGGACAGTGGAAAGAAAACTTTATTAAGGCAGCTAAAAAAACCAGCTTCCCTATACATACGCCGGTGATAGACCTTACTGCACCGCAGTATACCTTATTATGGGAAGGCAGCGCGCAGGTACAGGGCATCAACGATTTTTTCAAGGAAGTGGAGCAGAACCTGTATAAAGTACAATACAGGGTAATGTTAAGCAGGTATCGTGGCCGTACCTTATGCCCGGATTGCAAGGGTTACCGACTGCGCAGGGAAGCGCTCTACGTAAAGGTGGGCGGCAGGCATATCGGCGAGCTTTGCGAACTGCCGGTAAAAGACCTTCAGCAATGGTTTGGTGAACTCGTACTGAGCGAGAACGAACGGGAGATCGCCAAACGCATACTGATAGAGATACATACACGGCTGCGTACGTTGATAGATGTAGGATTGGGATACCTTACCCTTAACCGGCTGGCCAATTCCCTGAGCGGCGGCGAAAGCCAGCGGATACAACTTACCCGGAGCCTGGGGAGCAATCTTACCAATTCCCTTTATATACTGGACGAGCCCTCTATCGGGCTCCATTCCCGCGATACGGAGCGTTTGATCGTTGTGCTGAAAGAACTGCGCGAACTGGGTAATACGGTAGTAGTGGTGGAGCACGATGAACTCATGATGCGAGAAGCGGATCATATTATAGATATGGGACCATTGGCCAGTCATCTCGGCGGCGAAGTAATCGCCGAAGGCGATTACGACAGCATCATAAAAAATAAAAAAAGCCTTACCGGCCAATACCTGAATGGTACGTTAAGCATCCTGCCCCCCAAAAACATAAGAAAATGGCGGAGTTCGATAAAAATAGAGAAAGCCCGTCAGAATAACTTAAAGAACATCGACGTAGAGTTTCCACTAAATGTATTGTGCGTGGTAAGCGGGGTGAGCGGAAGTGGTAAAACCACATTGATAAAACAGATACTATACCCGGGCCTTAAAAAACTAAAAGGAGAGTTCACGGAAAAAGTGGGTATGCACCGAAGTATCTCGGGCAATGTGGAAGAGATATCGCAGGTGGAAATGGTAGATCAGAACCCGATCGGGAAATCTTCGCGGAGCAATCCGGTTACGTATATTAAGGCGTATGATGAAATAAGGGATCTTTTTGCCAGGCAGCCACTCAGCAAATTGAGAGGGTTTCAGCCCAAACATTTTTCCTTTAATGTGGATGGAGGCCGTTGCGATGCCTGCAAAGGAGAAGGAGAACAGGTAGTGGAGATGCAGTTCCTGGCAGACGTACATCTCACCTGCGAGGTATGCGGCGGCAAGCGGTTTAAGGAAGAAGTGCTTGAAGTATTTTATAAGGAAAAAAACATCTACAATATACTGGAGATGAGCGTGGATGAAGCGATCGTTTTTTTCGCGGATGAAAAAGATGTTTCCAAAAAAATACGTCCCCTGAGCGATGTAGGGTTAGGCTATGTAAAGCTTGGTCAGTCTTCTGATACCCTATCCGGAGGTGAAGCGCAGCGGGTTAAGCTGGCGTCCTTCCTCGGCAAAGGCAAATCGCAGGGTCACATCCTGTTCATTTTCGATGAACCTACCACGGGTCTTCATTTTCATGATATAAAAAAATTGCTGGCTTCTTTTAATGCGCTGGTGGAGCAGGGGCATTCCATAATTGTTATAGAACATAATACCGACGTAATCAAAAGTGCGGATTGGGTGATCGATCTTGGTCCGGAGGCGGGCGATGGTGGCGGAAGCCTGGTATATGCAGGTGTACCGGCCGGATTAAAGAAAGTGGCTAAAAGTCATACCGGTAAATTTATGTGATAAAAAGATGTTAAGCACCATAATAAGAAAAGCCCTCTGGAAAGAGGGCTTGACTATTTCTGTACCGACCGAGTAATTATTTATAGAACGTCTTAATAGTATTATATTGATCTCATACGTATACTCCAAAAGAGTGCCAAAATTTCATAACCAGGATCGGCAATTATCAGGAAATTACTGTTTCCAGATTTTCTCGGATTGGGAAAACGGATCCACACTGCACACGTAATTGATATCACATATAAAAGGGCTTAAAGCCAATGATTAGCTTTAAGCCCTTTTATATATATGCACATTGTTTTAGTTCTTAATTAACTTGAAGGTTTGAGCCTTTACTTTAAGAATATAAACACCTCTTGCAGCGGAGGCATCTATCTCGATAGAATTAGACCCGTTAATGCGATAATTGATACGTTGTCCGAATGAATTGTACACCTGCACATTGCGTGAATTCAGTTCAGAAGAACTGATACCGATCAATTGAACATCTGATACGAATGGATTAGGGCTCACTTTGGTGATGATCCCTGTAGTGCTTTTGTTGTTCACATACACCACTTTAGAGTATTCCACTTTACCATCGATATCCACTTGTTTGAGGCGGAAATAAGAAGCACCGCTTACAAAGTTCGGATCGAGGAATGAATAGCTGAGGGGCCTGTTGGAATTTCCTGCAGCAGCAACATTTCCGATGTCACTGAAATTAAGACCATCGTTACTTTTCTGAACCACATATTTAAAGCTGCTCAGTTCGAGAGATGATACCCATTTCAAGCCTACTGAATTGTCGCTTTTTAGTTCCGCATTGAAAGAAGAGAGTTTGATAGGCAATGGAGCCTGAGGAGGAACCGGGACACTGCAATCTCCGCCAGTTAACGCCGCAACACGGAAAGGCGTTTTGTCGCAAGGGAAGGTAATAGTGGCAAAACCTGAAAAATCTGTGTTCTTGCTACCTATAATGGCAAGATTAACATCCAACAGTACTACCAGCGAATTAGCGGGAAAATTATTTACAAATACTACGCAGATACTAGAAATCGCGTTATTTGTAGCTACCGGCGTTCCGATACAACCCTCATTTTGAGCACTAACAAATTTCGCGGACAGCATCATAATGCCGGCCAGGGCAAATAAGTAAATTTTCTTCATACGAAAATTTTTGTTTTGAATAAATAAATAAGTTAAAAAAATGGATAGGATGGCCGGGTGCTATTACACCGGAGAATTTTGAGAGGCGTTCAAAGGAGTGAATTCAAAAGTAAGCTGAGACAATAAAAACGTATGAGTGTGTGGATCTTTGGAAGGATGGATTGAATTGAGTGTAAAAGTATATAAATTTTTCATAACGTCTAATTTTTATGAAAGTTTTTTTAAGTGGGCTTTACCGCATAAAAAAAGCATGGATGAAAACCATGCTTTTAAGAGATATGTCCATTGCCTTGCTAGCGGAGCCTGTCAAGGCTCTTAACCAGTTTTTCATCTTTATATACACCTTTGGCCGCCAGGTAAAAAAAGAATATCATGAGTATAGGAAGCAGTCCACCCCACTGATACGTACCGCTGACTATAGGATGATCCGTTTTAAACTGTTCTACATAAAATACTTCCAACGCTACGGTAGCAATGGAACCTATAACACCCGTTACTGCCAGTTTAAACTGCAGTTTCCTGTTTTTGTATAAAAAAATACATACGAGTGACATAAGGCTGAGTGCTATTACCACGGTAAACAAGAGCAGGCTTTCTGCAGCAAGAAGTACCTGTTGCGTATTGTTTGTCAGCAGGGCATTAAAAAGAGGCACCCTCGTAAGCGATATTCCTGCTGCGGCCGCCAGTGCGAACCATACGGTTTGTATTCTTTGTATCATAACTCAGGATATAAGGGAAAACGTTTCATAAATTGATTCACCTGGGTCCTGGTATCCGCCACCACTTTTTCATCGTCTGCATGCATCAGTACATTGTCAATAAATTCAACTACTGTCTCCATATCGGCTTCGTTCATGCCACGGGTGGTTATGGCAGGTACTCCAATCCGTATGCCACTGGTAACGAAGGGGCTTTTATCATCAAAGGGAACAGCATTTTTATTCAATGTTATATGGGCCCGGTCAAGGGCTTCCTGCGCTTTTTTACCCGTAAGGTTTTTATTGCGCAGGTCTATCAGCATCAGGTGATTGTCCGTACCATCGCTGATCAGGTTATAGCCTTTATTCACCAGGCTCTTTGCCATTGCCTGTGCATTCTGGATAATCTGTTTGGCATAAACGGTAAATTCATCGGTCAGTATTTCCCCGAAAGCGACTGCTTTTGCGGCTATTACATGCTCGAGCGGTCCGCCCTGCATGCCCGGGAATACTGCCAGGTCGAGCAATGCGCTCATGGTGCGGGTATTTCCTTTAGGGTCTTTAATGCCGAATGTATTTTCAAAATCGTGGCGTAGCATAATGATCCCGCCTCTTGGTCCGCGCAGGGTTTTATGCGTGGTGGAAGTTACTATGTGACAATGATCGAATGGATCGTTGAGCAATCCCTTGGCAATCAGTCCTGCCGGGTGCGCTATATCTGCCAGTACCAGTGCGCCTACTTCGTCGGCCACCGCCCGGATGCGCTGGTAGTCCCAGTCGCGGCTATACGCCGAAGCTCCGCATATGATCATCTTTGGTTTTTCGGCCCTGGCAGTAGCTTCCAGTTGTTCATAATCCAACAGCCCGGTGTCTTTTTTTACCCCGTAAAAAAATGCCTGGTAGGTTTTACCGCTGAAGTTGGCACTGCTCCCATGTGTAAGGTGGCCGCCCATGCTGAGGTCGAGTCCCAGTATTTTATCCCCCGGCTTCAGGCAAGCCAGGAAAACGGCGACATTTGCCTGCGCGCCGCTGTGAGGCTGCACGTTGGCCCAACTGGCATTAAACACTTTTTTGAGGCGGTCGATGGCGATCGTTTCTATTTCATCCACTACTTCGCAGCCGCCATAATATCTTTTTCCCGGGTAACCTTCCGCATACTTGTTGGTGGGTACTGTACCCATTGACTGCATTGTTTGCAGGGAGGTAAAGTTTTCCGATGCAATCAATTCAATACCATGGCGTTGCCTTTCCAGTTCCTTATCGATCAGGTCAAAAATCTGTGTATCTCTCCGCATGATTAAAAGGGGGTTATTTCCGGCTGCGAAGGTATTTCTGAATCATTACATCACCAAAAAGAAAGCCCGCAAGTGCAGCCGGTTTTCCGGGGATGCCGTGTTCAACTGCCTTCCCGTTCCAATTGGTATAAATTGCGTACTTTCACGACTTCTTGTTCAAGAATTATGAAAGCAATCATACCCGTCGCGGGGGCAGGCACCAAGCTGCGTCCGCATACATATACGCAACCCAAGGCGCTCATCCCCCTGGCCGGTAAAACGATCCTGGGAATTATTATTGACCAGCTCCATGAAGTGGGTATCAACGAATTTATTTTTATAGTTGGTTATCTGGGCGATAAAATACAGGACTATGTGGAAGAGAAATACCCCCATATCGATACCCATTTCGTACAGCAGAATGAACGTCATGGTATCGGCCATGCTATCCTGCTAACCCGTAATATCGTTCAGGACGATGAGATATTTATAGTACTGGGCGACTCTATCTGCGAGTACGATGTAAAGGATGTACTCGACAACCCGTATTCCGTATTGGGGGTAAAAAAAGTGGACGACCCCCGTGAATTCGGCGTGGCTGAACTGAACGAGGACGGGTTTATCTCCCGTGTGGTGGAAAAGCCGAATATACCCAAAAGCAATATGGCCCTGGTGGGTATATACCGTATCAAGGAAACGGCGATCCTGTTCCAATGCCTGGAAAATAATATAGCCAATAAGCTAATGAGTTTCGGTGAATACAATCTTACCGACGCTATCGAGTGTATGATCAAACAGGGTGCGCGCATAAAACCCTATAAAGTACAGAACTGGTTCGATTGCGGCAAAAAAGAACCGCTTCTGAAAACAAATGCTACCCTGCTTAAAAAGTTTGGCCATAACATCTCCGAAGATCACCAGTTTGAGAACACCATCATTATACCCCCGGTTAGCATTGCCGCTGGCTGCGATATTTCCAATTCCATCATCGGTCCCAACGTAGCGATCGGTGAAAAAGTGAAGATCAGCTATTCAATCATAAAAGATGCGATCATAGGGGCTTATTCCGACCTGCTGGACATCGTACTAACCCAATCCCTGATAGGCAGCGATACGGAAGTAAAAGGAGAAAGCAGGAGCCTGAATATCGGCGACAATACGGAGATCGATCTTGGTAAAACCTAGAGCTGCTTCATGACAAACGAAATCACCCGTTTATTTAATATACGCTACCCGATTGTACAGGCGGGAATGGTATGGACCAGCGGGTGGAAACTGGCCAGCACCGTTAGTAATGCCGGCGGCCTGGGCGTTATCGGCAGCGGAAGCATGTATCCTGATGTGCTGCGCGAGCATATACGCAAATGCAGGGCGGCTACAATATATCCCTTTGCCGTTAATTTGCCCCTGATGTACCCGGATGTAGATCAGCACATAGATATTATTATAAAAGAAAACGTTAAAATTGTATTTACCTCGGCAGGAAACCCGCAAAACTGGACTTCTCTGCTGAAAGAACATGGAATTACGGTGGTGCATGTGGTAAGTAGCAGTAAATTTGCCCTGAAGGCGGAATCGGCAGGTTGTGATGCGGTAGTGGCTGAAGGGTTTGAAGCAGGGGGCCATAATGGCCGGGAAGAAACCACCACGCTGGTGCTGGTGCCGGCAGTAGCGGCGGCAGTGAAGATACCAGTGATAGCGGCAGGAGGCATAGCTACCGGTAAACAGATGCTGGCGGCCATGATACTGGGTGCCAAAGGGGTGCAGGTGGGTACCCGGTTTGCCGCTACGGAAGAAGCCAGTTGTCACCCCGACTTTAAGAAATTGATCATCGGTAGCACGGAAGGAGATACATTGCTCAGTATGAAAAAATTACTGCCGGTGCGGCTCCTCAAAAATAATTTTTTTAATAAGATTCGCGAAGCAGAACTTCGTGGAGCTTCCGAAGCGGAACTGACTGAAATACTTGGAAGGGGAAGAGCTAAAAAAGGAATGTTTGAAGGAGACCTGGAAGAAGGCGAACTGGAGATAGGCCAGGTGAGCGCTCTTATAAAGGCAATTGAACCCGCAGCCCATGTAATAACTGGCATGATGAGCGAATGGAACGAGGCATTGCGGGACCCGCTATTTCATACATCTTAAAACTATTATATGAGAAGCTTTCGCATCTTGCTGCTGATACTGGCAGCCATTGGCTGCAGGTATACTGTTTCCGCAAACGGAGGTAAAAAAACGCCCGCAGACAGTGTGGTGCAGGGTAATATTACAGATACCTATTCAAAAAAACCTGTTAGTGATGTGACCGTTTCCCTGAGCTGCGGCAAGCAGCAGAATAAAAAAGAGATAAGGACTACCGATGCGTCTGGCGCTTTCATTTTCCCGCAACTACCCCCCGGAGAATTTACCATTCAATTGGAAAAAAAAGGATACAAAACCTATCGCAAAGATTATGTGATGATCAAAGAAGGCATTCAATTAAAGCTATCTCTTGAGGCGGAAGATGAAGACAGCGGCATAGATTCCTGGAACCCGCTACGTATGCTTTACAGCAAGTAGGTTGGCAATTCTTTCTCCATCCATAGCAGCACTTATTATACCGCCGGCATAACCGGCACCTTCTCCGCAGGGATATAGATTCTTTATCTGTGGGTGCTGCAATGTAACGCCATCCCGCGGAACGCGCACCGGCGAAGAAGTTCTCGACTCCGTAGCCACCAGTACCGCTTCGTTGGTATGATATCCCTTCATCTTTTTACCGAACGCACGCATCGCCTCCTGAAGGCTGCCAGATATAAAGGGCGGCAGCACTTCCTGTAACGGTGCACTGTTAATGCCCGGCAAATACGAACAGGCGGGCAGAGACTCTGATAATCTGTTTTGCAGAAAATCGTCCATTCGCTGAGCCGGTGCTTTTTGTACGCCGCCGCCTGCTTTATAAGACCTATGTTCTATCCATTGCTGGAAGTGCATCATTCCCAGTGGTCCGGAAAATATATTTTTATCGGGGTGCCCTTTAATATCCTGAAGATCTTTATCATTTACTGTTACCACCATGCCGCTGTTGGCATAAGGGTTATCGCGTTTGGAGGGGCTCCAGCCGTTCACCACTATTTCTTCCTGGCTGGTAGCGGCAGGAGCAATAATGCCACCCGGGCACATGCAAAAAGAGAACACTCCATGATCTTCCACCTGGTGCACGAGGCTGTACGAAGCAGGAGGAAGGTAAAAGCCGCGGTTGGCGGTATGATACTGGATGCGGTCGATCAGTGATTGCGGATGTTCTATTCGCACCCCGAGGGCAAATGGCTTAGCTTCTATAAGGATATGCTGGTCGTGCAATAGCTGGAATATATCCCTGGCAGAGTGGCCCGTAGCCAGTATAACCGCTTCGGCAGTAAATGAATCGCCGTCTGCAGTAATAACGCCTTTAATTGCCTGATCGCTTTTAATAAAACCTGTTACTTTTTTCCCGAAAAGATAAAGGCCTCCGCTCGCCAGGATCTGTTCGCGCATAGCGGTAATGATCTGCGGCAGTTTGTTGGTTCCTATGTGCGGGTGTGCTTCATAAAGGATTTTTTCTTCTGCCCCAAACTGTACAAACAGATTAAGTATGCGGTTGATATCTCCGCGTTTATTGCTGCGGGTATACAGCTTGCCGTCGCTGTAAGTGCCCGCCCCGCCTTCTCCGAAGCAGTAATTGCTTTCCGGGTTTACGCTGCCGTCTCTGTTAAGCAGGGCAAGGTCTCTTCTGCGGGCACGTACGTCTTTGCCTCTTTCCAGCAGTATGGGTTTTATACCCAGCTCTATCAGCCGGAGGGCCGCGAACAGTCCTGCGGGCCCGGCCCCTATTATGATGACTGATCTGGCGGCATGCCTCACATCCGGGAACACGATCCGTTGATATGGCCTTTGCATAAAAGGCTCGCTAATGAAAGCGAGCAGATTCATATTAACGAAAGCCTGTCTGCCTCTTGCGTCTATGGAAGTTTTAATTATCCGGAAACCGGTAATGTCGCCTGGTTTATACCCGGAAGCGTGCGCGATGTATTTACCTATCGCAGTATTATCGGCTGCCTCGGATGGGAGCAATTTGAGTGTGAAGATCTTTTGCATGGTGTGTTAGGCGTTTATCCTAAAAACAGTAATTGCAAAAATAATAAAAGGGGTCTGTAGAACCCCTTTTATTATAACTATCAGAACTAGTTAGTAATTACTTTCCTCCAAATAAATAGTGAACACCTATCTGGATGGACTTGTTTTTTATACTATTATCACTATTGCCGCCTTCAGCAATATTAGAAAGCCCCAACTGATAGCGCGCTCCAAATCCAAAGCCACTAGGCAGTGTGTAATCGACACCCACTACGCCGGAAAAATCGGTTGACTTAAGTTCGTCTTTAATATCTATACTCTCGTCATCCTCTTTCGCCTTTGCACTTAGGAGAAATCCAATTTGGGGTCCAAGATAGATACCTACACCGGAAACTTTGTACTTTAATAACACCGGAACGCTGACATAACTAAGATTAACTTTACTGTCTCCTTCCTTGCCACCAAGATAATTAAACAGTACTTCCGGTTGAATAGCGAAAGACTCTGCCAGGTTAATTTCAGCTAGGCCGCCTACGTAAAAGCCTGGCTTAGTGTCAGAATTATCTTTTTCACCACCGGATTTGATAGACAGTGATGAAAGATTAAGCCCGGCTTTTGCTCCGAACTTTACAGTGCCACCGTCTTGTGCTTTTGAACTTAGCGTTGCCGCGATAATGGCAACTGATAAAATAAATTTCTTCATTTGAAGGATTTTGAGTTTGTAATTTAATAGGTTGATTTGTAAAAGATGCAAAGCTAGTAAACTGATCCATATATACCAATAATTTCACAGATAAATTTTTTGTAATAGCGGGGATTTATTGTCGGGTATGTTAATGAGTCTGTATATCTTGTAAATGTTTAAACACTTACTACGAAGTAAAAACCGGTTAATAACTGCCCATCCTTATATTCGTCTGCATAATTGCCCTTAATCATCCTATCGGTAAAAAAATAATATCCTGAAGAAAACAGCAGTAAAAAATCAAGACTACTTTTTATAAAAGCAATTAACAATTTTAATAATAGCGTTTCAATAAATTGATACCTAAGTAATCTGCCGACTATGCAACGTCTCAAGTGCATGAAATGATCTGTTTTGAAAATGGAATAATTACCTAATATTTCTGATATCTTTTTCAGTTGTACGATCAGACTACGCAACGTATGTTTTACCTGTGAAAAAAATAAATATTTGCTAAAAGAGCACACTGTATTAGAAGTCGGGAAAACAAGCGAATAAAAAATTTTTTATTAAAGAAAAAGTGTTGATATTCGTTCCCCTGCACTAAAATCCAACAACCAGTATGAAAGGTGCTATGAAGCCGTTTTTGCAGTAGAAAACCCAATTCATAAACTAATTATAAATCGAAGTTTAATAATGGCGAAAACTTTGGATAAGGTCTGGAGTAATTGTCTTGATATTATAAAAGATATTGTGGAATGGCAACACTTTAAAACATGGTTCGAGCCTATCAGGGCAGTAGAGCTGAAAGAGAATGTTTTGGTGATCCAGGTACCCAGTCAATTTTTTTATGAATACCTTGAAGAACATTACGTAAATTTATTGGCAAAGACTTTGCGCAGGGTACTCGGAAAAGAGGCCCAGTTGGAATATCGTATTATGGTAGATAGTGGTAATCACAAGAACAAGCCACTCACCATGGATGTACCTGCACAGGGTTATAAAACTTTTTCCAATAACGAAATGGATTTCCCCCTCGTCATAAATAATCCGGTTAAGAACCCGTTTGTAATACCGGGTCTTAAAAAGATGCAGATCGATCCGCAACTGAACCCTATATATACGTTCGATTCTTTTGTAGAAGGTGATTCCAACCGCGTTTCCCGCAGAGCCGGTAAAACGGTCGCTGAAAAACCAGGAGCCAATTCATTTAACCCGCTCGTGATTTACGGTGGGGTGGGTTTGGGCAAAACACATCTGGCCCAGGCGATCGGTAATGAAGTAAAACGTACGCAACCTCATAAGGTGGTACTATATGTAAGTTCCGAGAAATTCATCAACCAGTTCATGGATCATGGCCGTAATAATGCCATTAACGATTTTATACATTTTTACCAGTTGATCGATGTGCTGATCATCGACGATGTACAGTTTTTTAACAGGGCCGAAAAATCGCAGGATGCTTTTTTCGCCATTTTTAATCACCTGCACCAAAGCGGCAAGCAGCTTGTACTAACATCGGACAAACCGCCCAAGGACCTGGAAGGGGTGCAGGAACGCCTTCTGAGCCGTTTTCGCTGGGGGTTGAGTGCGGATATTCAAATACCTGATTACGATACACGGATCGAGATACTGGAACGTAAAATGAAGAATGACGGCCTTGAAATGCCGAAAGAAGTAGTGAAGTATCTTGCCTATAATATCAACAGCAATGTACGTGAACTGGAGGGTGCTTTGATATCCCTTTTGGCACAATCTTCGCTAAACAGGAGAGAAATCGATCTTGATTTGGCCAAGAAAGTATTGCGCAACTTCGTTAAGACTTCCTCAAAAGAAATTACGATAGAGACCATCCAGAAAATGGTCTGCGATTACTTCGATGTTTCTTACGATAAACTATTACAGAAAACACGCAAAAGGGAAATTGTTCAGGCCCGGCAGATCACTATGTACCTGGCCAAGGCCTTCACTAAAAATTCGCTTAAAACAATCGGCGAACACTTTGGCGGCCGCGATCATACTACTGTTATACATAGTTGTCAGACGGTAAAAGACCTGATGGATACAGACACTATGTTCAATGAAAACGTAATGGAGCTGCAACAAAAAGTACAGTTGGCAGCCATGTAGGCTTGATTCCTGAAAATAATAGCATAAAACTTTTCAATTACTGATGATTATCCCTATTTTTGCCACCCCGAAATAGGTTGGTAACGGGATATGGAGAGATGCCTGAGTGGCCGAAAGGAACGGTTTGCTAAATCGTCGTACGGGTTAAACTGTACCGTGGGTTCGAATCCCACTCTCTCCGCTGAAGGGGACTGATCATCACAAAGATGTTTTGTCCCCTTTCCCTTTTCATCTGTATTGCTTAACTGGCGGGCAATTAGTTGAAAAATCGTGTTGGTCGAAATGGGTCGAAATGACTCATTTTTGCGATCAAGCACAATTCCGTCCGGAAAGATTAATTTTTGCAAAGTTTCCTTCGTTCCGATATCGCTGGAATCCCATATTACATTGAGTTTCCCGCTGAATTTAATCGCTTCCTGCACGCTTTCCGATAGGGTCGAAATACTATTTGCGCATGCCTGCAATAAGCGAGTAGTATTATACTTTTCTTCCTGATACTTTTTGGCGAATTTTTCAAAGATTTCTTTATTCATTTCGCCCAAAGCAAAGTATTTCTCCTCAATGGCATCTATCTTCTTATTTACCTCGTTTAATTGTAATTGGAGATTTGCCCGTTGTTCGATACTTCCTTGAGATGCTGCCGTATAATATTCAGTTAATTCAATAAGTATAGCAGCAGTGAACTCTTCCTTAACTGCGTATTTTATTAATTCTTGTTTATAAAGTTCATGTAATCGATTGGCGTTTTTATTGCATTTACACCCGGTTGTCCTGCATTTATAGTAGTAGATGGTAATCAGACTTTTTTTTGTTTTCTTTCTTCTGGCATATCCGGTAAAGGGTTGATTACAAACATCACACTTCATATACACCTTTAACGGTAAATATTTGTTTTCCTTTTCATGCGGAACACCAAAACCCGGAGAATATTGATGAATGTCATTTACTTTTAAGAAGATTTCTGAACTAATCAACTTTTCCTGGTTGCCTTCCACAATTCTACCATCCAGCAAACCGTGGTTGATAAGACCGCAATAAAAAGGTTTTTTGAAAATTTTAGTAAGTTGTTGCTTGTACATTTTTAATCCCATAGCTCTAAGCCTTAAAATGATTTCCTCATTTTTCATTCCCTCGGATTTCCATATAAATGCCTGTCTCAATTTTTTCCCCTCTTCATTTACTACAATTTTTCTTTCCTTTTTCTCTTTTATGACGGAATATCCTTGCGGTACTCTTGTAACCCAATCTCCTTTTTCAAATTTTGCAGTCATCCCATCAATCATTCTTTTTCGCCTCAGTTTGTTCTCATAATTGCTCATTAGAAATTGCATATTCTGACTAAAAACTCCGCTTTCATCTTTAACGCTGGTGGGTTGAGCCAATGAATATATGGCATCACCATATTTTTCTCGCAATTCTTCCGCTATGCCCATACCTCCAACCCCTGTTCGGCTGAATCGATCTGTCATATACACCCATATTTCACTGATTCGCTTGCAATCGTTGCGGGTGTTATTGCGTTTAACAAAGTCCAGCATTCGCTTAAATTCCTTTCGTTCATCTGTGCTTCCACTTTCGTGTGTACCACCAAATCTTTCCAGGATTATTTTACCGGTTCTTTCGGCATGTTCGGTGAAATACCGGGTTTGATTTTCAAGGCTCAATCCATCTACTACCTGCCGCTTGGTTGAAACTCGGGAAAGGGTAACGACATAATTGGTATCAAGTAGGGTCTTCGTGTGTTTTTGCCTGTTTCCAAATTGTTGGAACATATCCATGTTCGTTTTCATGCGGCTTTATTTTGAATGTTATCGGTTATATTTTCTGTTGCTTCACTTTGAATATAAGCAATATTTTTGCTTACAGCAAATTGATATAACACCTTGCAAAACAACCTAATAGAGTGAATAATTTCAGTTGCTTCTTCATCATTTATATCAAGTCCTGTCAGGGCTCTTAACTTTTCCGGCGTAAGAGGCCCCTTAATGGAATGCATCTGCGAAACGTTTTCTTCAATGGCTAAAGGAATTACTCTATGGTTCATCATGAATTTTTCGTACAATATGCTATTAAAGAGGGAAGCAGGTTCTCCATCGCGTACAATTGAATGCGATTGGATACGATTATATTCGATTAAGAGTAATTAGGTAATAGCACTCTAGGCAATCAAAAAATGCACAGCACCAGAAAATAGCCCGCACGATATACAACTTATTTTGCCGGGAACTCCTAACTTATCAAAAATAACTTTCACCTGAGTTACGGTATAAAAATGTCCTTGACGTTCTCCTATCTCTGTTTGAAATGGTATAAGCCATTTTGCAAATGTGGGTTTACAAACGCTGTAAATACGAGATAATTCTTTGTTCGTATAAGGCTTGATTTCTTGAGGAAAATGATTCATAAGGTAGTGGGATTTTATTTATATAAAGTAACAAAGAAAATATCTATGAGAACAGTCCCTAAAGGGTTCCGGAACCCCCTATCCCATTGATAGTCAATGAACTAAATATTTTTTTTCGGTGAAACATAGTAAACTTTATGCTTGCTTTAACGAATCCAATATTTTAATCAGTATATCTTTTAACTGTAAATAGGCTAAGGATGGTGTTTTGTTATACTTCGCTTTTAAACTATGGTACGAAATACTTCCTGATTTCAGGCTGGTGAAATTTTCTGCCATCTCCCGGAATACTTCTGCCTTGTTTTCATTAATTATAATTCCTGATTTGATTAATAATTTCAGAAAAAGTGCCAGCACAGGAACAGAAACGGAAAGTCTTATTTTAATACGTTCAGGCTTGTTGCTGTCACTGGTCTGTTCTGCCACCATTTGATGAACCGGTTTATCTTCCATTAGAAGATACTGATGGGTAGTTTTAATGGAAGTTAATAATTGTTCCTTTAGAGAAGGTAGTTCAGGAACTAAAACGAAATTTGGTTTAAATCTTATTTGCTCTATGGCATGAATATACCAGGCAAGCTTATCGAATCTTTGTGTTCGGTCAGGGATATCCAAAATTTTAGCATCTAACCAGTAACAATAGTGCAAAACGTATCGGGGGAAGTTAAAGTTCAATTGAAACAAGATTAGGTGCAATTCGTACGTGATGTCTGTACTTTCAGTGAAATCTAATAATCCTTGAAGACCCCTTGCCAATTCCTGGAGATAGGCAAGTTCCCGGTGGCTGATTCTTTTGTTTTCTTCAATCAATAGCTTAAAAGGGCGTATGGCTATACTCAGTAATGCTTTGTCTAGTGCTATACTTTGATAAAGTGGCTGCAATGACTGTAATTGCTTGTGTAGATGTGCTCTTGACCATTCCGCATTGGTATAGGTAATAGGTAAATCTGCATCGAAGTATTCCGGAAGGTGCTGTTTGATGAAATGCGTAATTTCCTCTATGATCTGGCACAATCTGATATAAAACGCCTCTTGTTCCGGTAATAAAATGAATAGTGGCTTTTTTGTATAACTAACAATTATATCTATGATAGTATTAATACCGACTTGGTGTACCTGTATGAATTTAGTAGTTAGAAGAGGAGGCTCATTATTAATAGCTTTCTTTCTAAAATAGCCACAAATTCTTTCTTTTTCATATTCGGCAAATTGTAAGTATTCTTTTACCAGGTGATCTGACGACGTAAGTAGAATTTTTTCAGGATAAATTTCTGTTCGTATCCAGTTGTCGAACGCTGAAAGCTGGTAAATCATATACCGGTGTGTAGGATTAAGGTTAACATTTTTACAAAAAGGCTGAAATATTAAAGCGTAAAACTAATTAATACTTCATTGGTGTAACCAATCCTTAACTATAATAAATTTTTTTTATCTCAATGATTATTAATAACTTGCTTAAGCAATAGTCATTAGTCTCATTTTAAACTTAATCTTTACCTATATTAAATAAACCGATAGTCAGTCTCTAATCCTAGGGGCTTGCGTCCGATCTCCAAGATTATTTATTCGTTGTCATCTATTGTAAGCATGTTGTGTGTACGGTGATTATGATGTTTTGCAGGTGCTTGAGAATGTTAATGCTATATAGTGCAGTATGACAGATGTTCTTACCATTAGAAGGAAGTGCTTGTACATTAGTATATTACGATGCTGGCTTCATAGGTTCAGGAGCTATAGAATCTGCTCACCCAACTGTAATACAAAAAAGGGTGAAACTATCGGGACAGAGATGGACTATAAAGGGAACTCAAAATATGCTTAACATAGGAGTAATAAATAAAAATCAGCAATGGAGTAAAATAATTGAAATGTCGAAATTTGGATTAAAGGCTACAGGATTATGGACGACAACTTGGAATACACCCATTTTCTTTTCAGTTTTACAAGAATATAATACCTTAAAATAGTTTTTATAACCTTTAATTGTGAACTCAAAGAATTCGCTATGAACATCCGTATTTTCATTTTCCTCTCGATAGCTCTCTTTTTTGGTTGTAAAAAAAAGATAAACACTTGTGAGCTTGATATGTGCGATGCACGTCGTAAAACGATTATGACTGCCATGAATTGGAGTGGGCCACTCGGATATTACAATGATTTACGGAAATGGGCAGTCAATGTTCCTATACCAAATACGATTGATGGGCTACGAACCTGCATTATCTGTGTTGACATTCCAGATAGCTTAAAAACATTAGGACGAATTGTAACCTTCAGCGGCGAACTCAAAGAAAGTTGCGATAACCAAAGACCTGACATAGGAGGACAAGAAATCTATTTCGTTAACCCAATCAAATTGCAGTAATGAGAAAATTACTTTATTTTTTTATAACGTTTCTTGTTATCAATTTCAAAGTTGATGCGCAAATCAAAATTGATGATGGAGGAATTCTTGTAGGCGGCAGTATAGGTGAATTTTCTGTTCAAGGAAATTCTTGGAACAACCGCTTCATTACCTACTTCATACAAAATACAACGTTTGATATACTTCCGGCAAACGCAAGAACTTCGATTCAAAATGCATTTAATACGTGGCAAGCAGTAACGCGGCTATACTTTGTCGAAGTGTGTAATGCCAATGCTGCTGACATTGTCATTCTTTGGGGTGAAAATAATCATGGTGATAACTTCCCTTTCGATGGGCCGGGTACAGCGCAAGGAAATGTGCTTGCACACGCCTTCTTTCCACCACCTAATTCTGGTGCACTAGCCGGCGACATGCATTTTGACGATTTTGAAGATTGGACTGATCTTGCACGAGCCAATGCGCTACCCCCTATTGACTTAGAATCAGTTGCCTTACACGAAATTGGACATTCCCTTGGCTTGAATCATACTACTGTTGCCAATTCCGTAATGTTAGCTGTGTATAACGGGAGTAGAAGAGGATTGGGAGCAGATGATATTGCTGGAATGCGAAGCATCTATGGCCAAAATGTTGAGTTTATCTTGGGACCTAACAGTTTCAACGGCTCAGCAAGCTATTCAATAAATGAAGCTTTGCCTGCAGGCTATACCATAACTTGGACGAGCAATAGTCCATGTGTAACGTTAATTCCTAATGGTACGGGTGTTACAATTAACAACAATGGCTTTACAGGTAATTTGATTTTAACAGCCACTTTATCAAATGGATGCGCAGTAATCAATTTTACAAGGAACATCGAAGTGTCGTTACCAATTATTGAACTCTCTGCGTCGCAAATAGATTGCTACAATGCCACGATAACTGCAAACTTCCCTTCTGGCTCAACCTTTAATTGGCAGGTAAACGGCAACCTCTTGATTGACGGAATTTCGACCACAAAAACTACAACGAGCAACAGTATTGATGTTACAGGAAATGAAGGCTCAATATACGTTACTATCTCTCTTAATTGTACTACGGTTGAACGTGGGATTACTTACGCACCTTTCCAACGCCAAATAACAGGTCTTTATTCAGAATACGTTTGCGGTGACCACGTCTCGATTTCGGCTAATGCCACTCAGTATGATACTTATTATAGGTGGTACATAAATAACACGTTGGTATCTCAAAGCTCTTATGGTAGCTCATTCTGCACTTGTGCCTATGAAATGGGGGATGCAAGAGTTCCCGGAAATAATACGATAAGAGTTGAAATCGAAACAAGCTGCGGCACTACCACGGTATCCAACGAAGAGCATTTTTTTAGAATTTGCACCGGCTATCGTATCCAATCTAACGTAGAACTCTTCCCGAATCCTGCAAGAGACCAAATGACTTTAAAGCTCAAACAAATCAACGCCAAGCAAACTGCAGTTCAACTAAATGACATCCGGGAAATACGCATACTGGATAAATTGGGCAGCGTAAGAAAGGTTTTAAAGTATCCAGCTAAAACAAATGCTGTTCTTATCAACATTGGTAATCTACCACTCGACATTTATTATGTTGAAATTACAGACGGAAAAAATAATGCAAGACTGCCATTGAGCATCATAAAATAATTTCAATTCATCTATTTAGTTTGATTAATAAATCCACCGCCTGCGGTGGTGGTAATGTACTTAGGGCTATGCTGATGTTGTATACAAGTTTGATTATTATATGGTTTGGGTTCAGAAGTATCATTTTCGCATTTTGACGCGAGAAGTGTATCCCTTCAGCTAACTACATCTTTAAGAAGTGATTTTTTCGTAAGCCTCTAACCAGAACCACGACTGAATTTCCAAACACCCTGGTTACATTTGTCGCTCACCCAAAAAATGAGCAATGGATCAGGCAGACCTCAAGCATCGAACACTTAGTGTAAGTCAGAATATCTATAAGACTTAATATATATTTGCTAAGGTATGTTAAACGTTACTTTGTAAATAAATCGTCATAGCTTTCTTTATTTAAGATTTCAAAACACCTGAATTAAAATTCAACTCTCTTCAATATGGCACTTTACATCATAAAGAAGTCTTAGATCAGATAGCGAAATGCATATTTTTGATTAGGCCTCCTAAAAGTAAAGACAATTTCAAGAAACTTTAAAACTTAGCTAAACAAAGGATACGAAATCCTTTACTTCGCATTAAATCCCCATTCCGGCTTGTCCCGGCAATATCTGTCAATAAATTCCATTATTTTAGTCAAATCCAAGGCAAAAAGTGTCGAAAGCTGTAACCTACTCTCCGCTGGAAGGGATGATCGGGTAATCATCCCTTTTTTTATCATCAATTAGTTTTCACCCTGCCTCTATCTCAATAACAAAAGCCTTTAATTCGACGATCTTGCCATCCCGAAATCGCCATACGTCGCAATAGGAATAATCGATCGTTTTCCCGGTTTTGTCGTTCATACTGATTTTACCAAGTGCTGTAACAAACTCTCCTTCAGCAATTAAGTTTTCTACTATGAACTTCGGGGGCTCTAAATACGCCGTTGCCATATATTGTCTAACGGCTTCCTTCCCTTGTAAGGTCATGTCGCCTACAAATGTCCACTCCGTATCATCGGTGCAGAAAGATAGAAACCGCTCATTGTCGCCTGCAGTGATAGCTGCATTTGCTGTTGCCAATATTGCTTTATTATTCAGATTCATATGGTATGTTTTAATTTATATTTGAGTGGACACCTTAAAGAGCAAGTTAATTAACGTAGAAATTATATAAAAAGCGAAACAACCTCCTTGTATTCAAATGATGGAGACGATTTTGTTTTACGCGATTCTAATCCCCCTCAAAATGCTTTTAAGACTTGATCTTAATGAAAACCTTATTATGTTGCAAGAAAGTTTAATATCGGGTATTTATTTGAATAAAAATACCCTATTGCTTTGAAGGCTTTTATTTGGCCATTTAACCCGCCGGTACCCAAACCCAAAAAAGCGACTGAAGATTTAGTGTATAAGAACACAATCCTGCTGTATGATTATTGAAGAAATCATTGACCTGAAGATGTATACTATGTTCCGGAGTTGATTTGGTTAGGATCACTAAAACGTGTAAGGGAAACCTATCCCTCGTTACGCCAGTTCTCCGCATCCTGCTTATCTTCCTCCCTTTGCTGTTCCTCCGGTTTGGGATCGGCAACCTTGAAAGCCTCAATTGCTTTTTTACCTTTTTCAACCGGGTTATCTGTATTCTTTTTTTCCGATGGTCCGGAAGAGTTGTTGCTAGTTTTATCTGGTGCTGACATTGGTTTTTATTGAAGCAGCTAAAAAAATCATGCCTCCCTGAAAACATCAATACCAGATGAGCCATAGTGCTTGTAAAATAGAGAATATACCTGAGATGATCATTATATATCGTATCTGTAAGAACCGGTTCATTCACTGCTTGTCGCTTATTGATCAGGAATAACAGACCCCGGGCAATGGTATCTCCTGTTGAATCGCTATTGTTTTGTATTTTTCAGGATGCAAAAAAATACCTTCCTGCTGTATGGTGCAAATGGTTATACTGGTGAGCTGATAGCACGTTATGCTTCCGGTTATGGACTTAAGCCAATACTGGCCGGAAGGAGAAGAGAAGCCATCGAGCCGCTGGCTGTGCAGTTAGGACTTTCGTTCAGGGTGATGGACCTAACAGACAGTTCCGCTCTGAAAACGGCACTGAATGAAGTAAGCCTGGTGGTGCACGCCGGCGGCCCGTACGATCTTACTGCCATACCAATGATAGAAGCCTGTATGGAAAGTGGAACGCATTATCTCGATCTGAACGGGGATACGGAAGTATTCGCTATGTTGCAGGCTTATGATGACAGAGCCAGGAAGAAAAATATCATGATAATGCCGGGTGCCGGTTTTGATGTAGTGCCTACCGATTGTATGGCTATGCATCTGAAAAACCGGATGCCGGATGCCGTATCATTAAAGATCGCTTTTGTGATAGTAGGAAGTGCCTTATCCCGCGGCACTTCGATTACCACTTTGCAGAAACTGGGAATGCCGGGCGCCACCCGGAAGAACGGGCTGATTGTTCCTGAACCTATCGGTAAACGCAGCCTCAGACTGGCTTTCCCGGGCTACCGAAACAAATTCCTGGTAATGAGCATTCCCTGGGGCGACCTTAGTACGGCATTCTTCTCTACGGGCATACCGGATATAATTACGTATACAGGTATTAACCCGGCTACTTGGTTATTGCTGAAAGGTCAGTGGATGTTTAACTGGTTGTTGCGTACGCAGGCGGTACGTAGTATGGCCAGGAGCATCATTAACAGGCAGCCGCTGGGACCAGACGATCAGAAAAGGGAAAAGGCGGAAAGCCTTATATGGGCAGAAGCTACCAATGCCGCAGGACTATCCTTAACGGCAACCATGCGCTGTCCCGAAGCGTATTCACTTACCGCTTTAAGCGTGTTGCTGATAGCGCGTAAAATACTGGAAGGGGAATACAGACCTGGTTACCAGACGCCGGCAAGTGCTTATGGGGAAAGCCTGGTGATGGAAATACCCGGGGTTCATTTTACCTGATGGTCGTCGTTTAACTCTATCCAGTAGCCTTCAGGGTATTTGAATTAGATATGCTTTACGCCGTCCGGTCTTACGGTGGGCATATCCGAATCGCCTTTTGCAGGCCGTCTTTAAAAGGTAATATAGTAAAAAATTTGAACGTGCATATGATGCATTGTATTACAGGCTTCTTCTTCACTTTAAATTCATAATTTCAGTTATGCAATCAAAGGCAACCACTCCCGTTGAATATGTAGAGTCGCTTCCTGAAGACAGGAAAACGGCGATTACCAAGCTTCGCAAAGTAATCATGAAAAATCTTCCCAAAGGTTTTGAGGAAGTAATGAGTTATGGTATGATTGGTTATGTTGTTCCGCATTCCATATATCCCGGTGGTTACCATTGCGATCCCAAGCTGCCTTTGCCTTTTATGAATATCGCTTCGCAAAAGAATTTTGTGGCCGTTTATCATATGGGTATGTACATTGATCCTTCATTACTGAAATGGTTCACTTCCGAATATACTAAACACAGTTCGCTAAAATTGGATATGGGTAAAAGTTGCCTGCGGTTTAAAAAGCCGGAACAGATACCCTTTGACCTGATTGGTGAACTTGCATCTAAAATGACCGTTAAAGAATGGATAGCACTCTACGAAAGCCAGATAAAAAGTAAATCACGCTAGCCTGGAAAAAATCCATATAAGTAAATAGCTGCCGGTTTTATTGCATTACTGCAGCCGCTTCCGGGGAAGTACTTTCTTTTATGATCTTTACTTTTTCTTTTCTCAATACTCTTGAATAAAGGGATAGCCTGGGATTGAATATAAATGTGAGAAATAGCCTGGTCCAGGATTGGTGGCTTAGTAAGGAATCATAATACGCAGGTGCTTTGCTTTTTATCTGCGGCAACTTATTCCAGGGTATGGAGGGGAAGTCATGGTGCTCGTTATGAAAGCCCACATTGAACGCCACTTTATTCAATGGACCGTAGTAACTATATGTTTCCTGTACCGGGTCGAGCGTAAGATAATGTTCCTGTATCCAGCGCGCACCCAGCGGATGCAAACCAACAGAAAAAAAGAAGCTAGCCAGCATAAATACGAAGGCTTTCGGCCCGAGGAAAACGATGATAGCCACGTTAAAGGACAACTGGACGATCCAGTTTACGAGTACCCACCTGTCGAATAAAGAGATATTCAAGCGGGCCGTACGGGTAACCTGGAATACGGGGAAAAACAGGAACCAGAGCATTTTGCCGAACGGGTTATTGCTGACGAGCCTCGCTTCCCAGAAATCGGGCAGATCGGCATCCAGGTCATGCTCTCCCTGGTACGCATGGTGTTTCAGATGGTATCGCTGGAAAGACACGGAGCTGGGAAATATATGCGGTAAGTTGGCCAGCATACCAGCCAGCAGGTTGGGCGTTTTCCCCTTAAATATAAGTCCATGACTGGTTTCATGAATCATTACCCAGAGGGCATGACTTATAAAAGCTCCCACCAGGTAAGCTACCAGGAATATCAGCCACCAGGAAGCGTCTTTCAGCCAGTAAGAGATGCCTGTTTGAGCGGCCACCAGGCCGATGATCATAAAAATGGTGTAAGGATTTTTCCCTATCAGTTCCTTTACTTCAGGGTGCTGTTTCAGTATTTGTCTCACCCTTAAATGGTGCGGGTTCGGTTCCGTGCTCCAGGTAAAATCGGTCGGTTTGTTTTCCATATACTTGAAATTAGGCATTTTTTACTTTGAAAGAAAGGAATTATTCCCTTAAATACCCTGATTTTTAGAAATAAATGTATGTATTGAATATTCCCCTGAAAACCTTAACAGAAAACTGCCAGGATTGTTATGCCGTCCACCTGAATATTATTTACAGCACTATAGTGATATATTGATACCTGCCATCCAGTTGATACCCGCCATCGGGTACAGGTATACTTCATTTTGCACCTGGCCCGCATAGATATACGGGTAGGTGGCCCCGTTGGGTTCGTACTTTTTATCCAGCAGATTGTTCAACTGAAAACTAAAAGTGATCTCTTTCATTAACACTTTTTTTAAGGTATAAGACGCACGAAGATCCTGCACGTAGTAGGCATTCAGACTTCTTTCTTTATTATTGGTATTATCCAGGTACTGGCGGCTCACGTACTTTGCGGGTAATGCCAGTTCAGCATTTTTATATGGAATTACCGTGAGTGTAGCCCCACCTACTACGGACGGTGAAAACGAGATATTGGACTTAGTATAAGTATTCTTGACCTGGCCTATAAACTCATAACTGGCATCCAGCTCGGTAAGAAACTCGTCGATCCTGTTTATTTTATTCTCACTTAAAGCCAGGTTGGCACTTATATTTATCCATTGTGCCAGGTTGATGCCAGCCTGAACTTCCAGTCCCAGGCGATAGCTTTTGGGAATATTGGCTCTTGTTTGTGCGCCAACATCGTTGAGCTGACCGGTGAGTACGAGTTGGTTTTTATAATTCATGTAATAAACGGTAGCGGCATATTGATAGTTGCGTCCCTTTTTTTCCAGTCCCAGTTCTACATCGTATAAGGTTTCGTGTTTGGGTTGCTGGCTAAGGCCCGCTTCAAAATCATCCCGGTTCGGTTCTTTATTACCCACAGAAAAAGAGGTATAAGCACTCCAGTCGTTTTTGGTGAAGCGGATACCGGCTTTGGGGTTAAAAAAATGATAGGTATTATCTCTCATTACCCCGCGGTTATTGCGGAACCCGTTGATATCGTGGCGCACCGTCCGGTACTGTAGGTCTACAAAGCTCAGGAACTGCGGAGATAGTTGCTGTTCCCATTTAGCGTATACATTGAAGTCCGTTTTAAGGGCTTTCAGATCGTACCATGTATAGTCTTTCGGAATGCCGGCACCGGCCCATATTATTTTACCATAATGGTCGCCGTCGTATCTTGTATAAGCCCCGCCCAGGGTTACCTGCGTATTTTTTTGTTTGTAGTTGAACGAGAATACATTCCCATAGTAATAATTATCCAGCCAAAGCTGTCTTACCAGGTCGGTGGTCTCCAGTACATTTCCATTCAGGGAAAAATCGGGCAGTCCGAAGCTGGAATACTTTTCCTGCGAACGGTATTGTTCATAATAACCGATACCGCGGGTCAGAAATACGGCGGTATTAAATGAAAACTTATCGCTGAAAGCATGATTGAAAAACAACTGGTAATGATCCTGCTTATAATTATCCGTTTCATTATCATAAGGCTCGCCCGGCTTCGCTGTGCCAGCGGAATTGGCGGTACGGCTAAGGGCCAGATCTGCTTTAAGAATACCATTCCATGCCTGGTAGGTTTTCTCCGATCCTTTGATCAGGTTAAAACGTATGGAGGAACGATCGCTGATGTAGGCAGCGGAGAGGAACAGCGATTTAAGATCAGAAAAAGCCCTGTCGATAAATCCATCCGTCGATATCCGGGATACTCTTGCATCTACGGTAAAATGATCATTGATCAGGCCGCTGCCTGCTTTCACAGTATTTTTCCAGGTGTTAAAAGAGCCATAACTGTTATTAAATTCTCCGTAAGCCTCTTTACGCAATTCATTGGTGCTGATATTAACGGAAGCTCCAAAAGCACCTGCACCATTGGAGGATGTGCCAACCCCGCGCTGTATCTGTATACTGTTCACAGACGAGGCGAGGTCGGGAAGGTTTACAAAAAAACTGCCGTGACTTTCGGCGTCATTGTAAGGGATACCGTTCATCGTTATATTGATCCGCGTGCCATCGCTTCCGCGGATGCGCATACCTGTGTAACCTACGCCGTTGCCGGCATCTGAGCTCACCACAACCGAAGGCGTTTGATTCAGCAGGAAGGGAAGGTCCTGCCCCAGGTTGATCTTTTCGATCTCTTTTTTAGTGATGTTGGTTTTGGTAAAAGGGGCAGTAACCGATGCCCTGGTAGCCCGCACTTCCACGGGATCGAGCTGTGCCGTGTCCTGCTGTGCCATAGTGTTAATACTGGTAAAAATAAAAGCCGTTAAAAGAATCCTTTTCATTTTTTTAGATTTATTAAATGAAAGGGAATGCAGCAATAGAGAAGAAGGAATGGAAATATAATCTGTCAACCTTCCCTGCGCAGGCATTACCCTGATCAGGTTCACGGGTATTATCTCAGCCTTGTCCTGGATAATGAACTGGTCGCCGCCAGGTCATTATGTATCCAGGGCTTAGCACCCCGAGGAACTGAAAATGTTAAATATCGTTACAAAGGTAATAACAATAGGTTCAATTTATCAAAAGCAAGATTTCTTTTGGCCACCATAAGTATTCGCTTTATATTTGCCGTCCACATCGCGAAGTAGAGCAGCGGTAGCTCGTCGGGCTCATAACCCGAAGGTCGGAGGTTCGATCCCTCCCTTCGCAACAGGTAAGCTCCTTTAGGGAGCTTTTTTTATGCTTTGAAACTTCGTCATTTCCCCGTCTTTCCCTTGTTCTATCGTGTATTCCAAAATTAGTTTAATTTATTTTTTATCCTAATTTACTGTCGTTCAAATCTATAAAACAAGAGTGTTTTGATGTCCTTAAAACTGTCTGTCTGTACAATCCGATGCTTTACATTTGAGCAATATTTTGTCAAGCAACTTTATAGTAATGCCTAATCTGTATATTATTTCAGGTTGTAACGGAGCAGGTAAAACGACGGGCGGTTTAATCGTATTACCGGAAATACTGGCTTGCAGGAAATTCCTGAATGCCGATATGATAGCATATGGCCTTCGCCGCTGAACCCGGAAAGTACGGCAATAGAAGCCGGAAGAATAATGCTGAAAAGAATGGATGGACTGCTACAGCAAAAAGCCGATTTTGCTTTTGAAACCACACTTGCGACCAGGGGTTATATTTCATTGATAAGCAAAGCTAAATCGCTGGGATACAAGGTCACACTATTATTCTTCTGGCTGGAGTCGCCTGCAATGGCCGTACAGCGGGTAGCTGCAAGAGTAGCAAAGGGAGGGCATCATATTGAGAGCGAAACGGTGGAGCGTCGTTATTACAGGGGTATTAAAAACCTTCATGAGTTGTACATCCCCGTATGCGATGATTGGTTAATAGTGAATAATACGATCTGCCCCATTGTTGTAGCGGACGAACGAAATCATTTAACAAATATGTCGGACCAAACAACCTGGGATATGATCCAAAAACAAATAACGCTCGCCAAAGAAGAAGACGTTGATTATCTTTCGGATCTGCATACAAGAATTGAAAAGGGACTTCAAAAAGCGTATTGTAAACTCGTTACGGAGAGTGCATTAAAAAATGAATCGTTGGTGGTATGGTTAGATGGTGAAGTGAAGCATGTCCCCGCCAAGGAGCTCTTACTTATGCTGCCCGACCTGTAAGCCCGCCGGTACTATTCTTGTGACGGAAAATACCGCCTAAAACCGTACATTTGCACCTTATTGATAAAATAAAAAGCGGAACAAGCCTCTCCAGAGGCTTTTTTTATTAGATGAAAGCAGGTTTTGTAAATATTTTCGGAAAGCCGAATGCGGGCAAAAGCACCTTGCTGAACGCCCTGATGGGAGAAAAGCTGGCAATCGTTTCGCCTAAAGTGCAAACTACCCGCCACCGCATTAAAGGTATCTTAACGGAAAAAGACTATCAGCTCATCATTTCAGATACACCCGGCATCATAGAGCCAAAATACAAGCTACACGAAAAAATGATGCAGCAGGTAAGAGGGGCCCTGGAAGATGCTGACATCGCTGTTTTACTGGTGGATATGTACGACGACCTGCAGGAATGCGAAGATATTTTTTCCGCATTGAGACTGAAAGTTCCGGCCATGGTAGTGATCAATAAAATAGAAAAAGCAGACGAAACACGCAAACAGGCCGCTTTTCATTTTTTCCAGGGTAAACCTTATAGCAGGGAAGTGATTGGTATATCGGCCCTTAAGAAATTGAATATAGACGGCCTGCTCTCCGCCATTTTAACATATATACCGGAAGGTGAACCCTTTTTCGCGGATGATAATATCAGCGATCTTTCTATCCGCTTTTTCGTAAGTGAAATGATCCGGGAAAAAATATACGAACTGTATGAAGATGAAATTCCTTATCACACTACCGTGCTGGTACAGGAATATAAAGAAAAGCAAACACTTGTAAAAATAGGAGCCGACATTATCGTGCAGCGCGATACGCAGAAAGGGATACTCCTGGGAGAAAAAGGACAGATGATCAAAAAGCTGGGGACGGAAGCACGCAAGGATATAGAAAAGTTCATTGGTCAAAAGGTATTTCTCGAATTGTTCGTAAAAGTAAGGCCCAAATGGAGAGATAACGATCTGCATTTGAGAGAATACGGGTACAGTTAAACCCTGTGCCGGATAACGTTTTTAATGGTTGGAAATAAATATTTAAGAGATGTCAGGATTTACTTTAGCAATAGTAGGAAGGCCCAATGTGGGGAAGAGTACTTTTTTTAACCGCCTGCTGGAACAGCGCAAGGCGATCGTGGACGATGTAAGCGGAGTTACCCGCGACCGCCAGTACGGCGTGGCGGAATGGTGCGGCAAAACGTTTAACGTGGTGGACACGGGCGGGTTTGTACCCCAAAGTGACGATGTGTTTGAACGGGAAATTAAGAAACAGGTGCTGATTGCCGTAGAAGAAGCCGATGCCCTGCTCTTTATGGTAGATACCACTACGGGCATTACCGATCTGGACGATGCTATGGCAGATCTGCTGAGAAGGTCTTCCAAGCCGGTGTTCCTCGCAGTGAATAAAGTGGATAACCACGACCGCCTGATGGAAGCAAGCGAATTTTACAGCCTGGGATTCGATAATATATTCTTTATATCGTCTATCAGCGGCAGCGGCAGCGGCGAAGTGCTGGATGCCATAACATCGCTGATTAAAGAAGATGATAATGCGGGCCAGGACGAAGCGGGACTTCCTAAATTCGCTATCATGGGCCAGCCCAACGTGGGCAAATCCTCCCTGCTGAATGCGCTGGTAGGCCAGGAGCGTACTATCGTAAGTGACGTGGCTGGTACCACCAGGGATACCATTCATACGCACTATAACCTTTTTCAGAAAGAGTTTGTGCTGATAGATACCGCGGGCATCAGGAGAAAAAAGAACGTAAGCGAAGACCTTGAATTTTATTCCGTGATCAGGGCCATTAAAGCCCTGGACGAAGCGGACGTTTGTCTCGTGATGCTGGATGCCGAAAAAGGAATAACTGCGCAGGACCTGAATATATTCAGCATGGCCGTCAAAAAAGGCAAGGGAGTGGTAATACTGGTCAATAAATGGGACCTTGCCGAAAAAGAAACCAATACGGCCCGTGACTATGAAAAAGAGCTTAAAAACAGGCTGGCTCCTTTTTCCGACGTACCGATCCTTTTTATTTCCGCCAAAGAAAAAATACGTATTCTGAAAGCTATAGAGATGGCACTCGACGTGTTTGAAAGCAGGAAACGTAAAATACCTACTTCGCAGCTGAATGAGGTGATGCAGAAAGCCATCCAGTCTTTTCACCCGCCTGTTGTACGAGGCAATGCGGTTACTATTAAATACATTACACAATTACCCACGGTAGTACCCTCTTTTGCTTTTTTTACCAATTACCCGGAAGACATTAAAACGCCGTATAGAAATTACCTGGAGAATAAACTAAGAGAAAGTTTTAACTTTAAGGGCGTACCGTTGAGAATCTTTTTCCGTAAAAAGTAATTTATTTAGTTAGATAGATCGCAAAAAACTACCTGTTTTCCTGAATAATTCATATAATTTATTGTCTAATAAAAAAACTTCGTTAGTTTTGACTATATCACATTCCCCATTAAAAAAAATAACAATGAAGAAATTATTTGCAATCCTTACAGTGACTGTTGCGATGACAGCATGCGGTAACAGTTCCGAGACTTCGACGACAACAGATTCTACATCAATGATGAGCACAGATACCACTACGATGATGGCTCCTCCGGATACATCCTCTATGATGTCTGACACCAGCTCCATGATGTCCGACACCACTAAAATGATGTCTGACAGCGTTAAGTAATCATTAGGGTTGTACAAAGAACTTACCCTCCCGGCAACGGTGAGGGTTTTTTTATTATATGACTATTGCTACCCATCTTCCTCATGGATATTCTTTCTTATTAAAAAAGGGTTCTTTTCGTTAATCTTCCCTTTTTTCACGTGTTAAATACCGTGAAAACACCCTGTCATTGCCTCCGCAACGGATGTACTATTGCGCAAAACAAATGCAATGCGAAAAGTAATAGTTTACATGATGGCAGTATTAACGTTGTCCATAAGCGGGAAAGGGCAAAGTAAATGGACAGGAAACGGGGGAGACAGCCTCTGGAGAAACCCGGCAAACTGGCTGTCCGGTATCGCTCCCCTGCTATTGCCCTCGGAAGATGTTCTATTGGATAATTCAGGTGCCCAGGGAAATTATACAGTAAAAATAACCGGTACCGATTCTGTCGTCATTCATTCCCTGGTGATACGTCCCGCGGATGGAAAAATGATTACAGTGATTATTGATAGTCTTAGCAGTACGGATATCGCTCTTTCTGCGACTTCCAACGAACAGGGAATTACCATTTCCAAAGGGGGCATTATCATTAATGCTTCGAGAGCGGAGGAAGGGAACGTTATCAGTATTACCGACTCGTTGCGTATTGAAAATGGCGCCCTTTACAGTCACCGTACCCGGAGGGCGCATGTATCCCTGGTCACCCGCCTCTCCAGGCGACCTGGAACGGAAAACGGGGTATTTGAATTTAATATTCCTTCGGCAAGTAATACACTCTCGCTTAGCAACCAGCAATATGGAACACTTCGCCTGTCTTCCCTGGAATATAGAAATCCCTGTACGTACTCAGGTGGTGGTGTTAATCCTCTAATAATAAGAGGCAATCTGGAACTGGGAACGGATGTTAATTTTTCGGTCAACTTTTCAGATACCATAGCTATCCTGGGCCACTACCGTCAATCAGGTGGTAATTTTAATATTGCCAATTCCACCCGGGCATCCACCATCCTATTTAGAGGTGATATTATTCAATCTGGCGGTACCATTACTAAAACAGGCACGGCGCAGCCCTTGTTGTTGCTGAAAGGCAGTTTTCCGCAACATATCGCTATGGCCGGCGGACTGACGGGTAATATACCGGTAAAATTGGATAATGCGGCAGGATTGTACCTGCTTACACCACTCACTATTCCCTGGCAGCTTGAACTGGTAAATGGAAAAGTATTTACTTCCGCTACCAACCTGCTGGTACTGGCTTCCGGTAGCAGGATACTTGCAGACAGTACAAGTGATGCGGCTTTTGTTGACGGCCCCATGCGGAAAGAAGGGCTTATTTCATCGGATCACTTTTTATTTCCCGTAGGGAAAAATACAGTTCACCGATGGTTAGCGCTCAAAGATGCAACGGGCAATTTTACGGTGGAATACATACAGGGGAACCCATACCAGCTTTCGGGAATATTTGGCACCGGCATCGACCATATTTCATCTGTGGAGTATTGGACAGTAGGTACCGATGCTTCGCCGGCGGCTTCGGGGAAAATAATATTGTCTTATGATGAAAACAGCAGTGGCGGAGTTACGGACCTGTCCACATTAAGGGTGGCGGGTAATGTAAATGGCACTACCTGGACCAACGGCGGTAATGAGCGTACTACTGGTAGTGCGGGAAGTTCTGGTTCCGTGCAGAGTTCGCTGTATACTTCACTAAGCAGTGGTGCCCTTTTTACGCTGGCCAGCAGCACTGCTGCACAAAACCCGCTTCCCCTGGGTTTACTGTCATTCAAGGCATTGCATAAAAAGGATCATGTTGCGCTGGATTGGCAAATGAGTGCCGATTACCCAACGGAACATTTTGAAGTGCAGGCTTCCAATGACGCGTTACTGTTTCGCACTGTAACGAAAATACAGGGAATGGAAGGCATTAGTCGGTATATGTTTAATGACTGGCAGAACATAGCCACTAAGGTATATTACCGCCTCCGGATAAAGAGCAGGTCGGGTAATGGTTTCTTAAGCGATATCGTTAGCGCAGATTATAATCCTTCCCAGGAGCCGGTAAATACATTGAGAGAGATGGTGCCGGGTATATTGGAATACCGGTATCAAAGCGATGCCAGGGCTCTTTTGAAATTTGAACTGTTTGATATGGCTGGTGCCAGGCTGATGTCGGTTCATAAAGAAGTGATGGCAGGAAGCAATATGCTTCGGTTTAATGTTGCTTATCTTCCCCGGGGCGCTTATGTTATGCATGTATCTTACAGGCTAAGAGTAGTGGCAAGCACACGGTTTCTTAAGTAGCGTCCATGCATTCTTAATTCCATTTAAGCCGGCTGATGGTCCGTTTATATTGTTTAAGTGCCTCCTGCTCGTGTATGATGAATGAATTTTCTTCCAGTTTGCCTAATACCTTATCCATTTCTTCGCGACTGCCGTATGTCATTTGACGGAAGGTATTTTTATGATCTTTGGCACGTGATTCAATAATGCATTTTGTAAGATACTCCTTGGTAAGTACGCCTTGCCGGAACAGACCGGTAATGACCGCAGCCGTATCTTTATGTATGCTGATGCCGTTTACCTCCTTTACGGCTGCCAGGGCGTGCAGTAATTTATGGTGAGCATATTGCTGTGACTGTACCTCGTAGAAGGCGTGGATATCGTTCCAGCTTTTCACTTTGCCGGTATGTATCTGCCGTATCAGTTTTTCCATTTCAAGCTGGGGGATCAATTGACCACCCGCGTTTACCCATTCTGTTCTGCCATACCTTGAAGGCAGATGCTTTAGTAAGGCGGCCGGTGTTTTGATGCTGTTAGATGTAATGTAGTGTATCAGTTGATTGGCGGCATGGTACTGAACCAGCTCTTTGAACAAATGATAAGCCCGGGCTATTTTTAGCAGGACCACTTTCCTGCCTGAATTTTCTATCCCGTCTGCCAGAATTTCCAGATCATTAATAATGGGGTCGTTATTTTCCAGCAGTTGTTTCCCTTTTGCTGTCATTTCCTTCTCGGTCACATTGTTCTTACTGCCGGTATGCACGAAATATGCTTTACCGGTAAATTTCCTGAAAAGTTCCAGTGAGCGGACGATTTCATTGATGCTATCCGGTGCCAGGTAGTCGTACTCGATCTGCTGGGTTTTTTGCATGCGACGGTCACGGTCCACATATTTCCAGGCGTTACGGCTCAGTGCATACATGTTGTACATAAACCAATAGCCGGGCATGATGCTGAGCTGGTCTTTACTGGCATCATTAATCACCAGCGCGAAAGGGAAAGGGATATCCAGCTCCGCCGGGTAATCGCCTTTGGCTATAATAGCGAACGACGCAAAACGCGAATTGTGTTTAAGGCTCACGCATAGACCGGGCCAGAAGCCGCGGCCAGCAATCATTTCCCCGTCCGCACTCCGGGAATTGTGATTGCTGCCGATAGTAGTACCGGCAGCCATATTGGATTGCCCCATTACCAGTGCCGCACATAAAAACGAATTATTATGGTGTTGTTCGTGTGCCGGAAAAATAAGCGAGTTAAGTACTTCGCAGCAGGAGATAGTGGCATTATCTCCCAGGTAAGAGTTGATAAGCCTTGCGCCATATTTTAACTGGCTGTTAGAGGCCATAATAAACCGCACCGCTTTTACTCCGTAAAACACCCGGCAGCCATGACCGATAATGCCATTCACTAATTCACAGCCTTCGCCTATTTGTGTTTTTGCCTGTGGTGAAGACTTTATCGTAAGGTTCTTCAGTTTATTGGCTCCTTTGATGTAGGCGTCTGACCCTATCCATACATCTTTTATGATGGCAGTGTTCTTTATAACCGTTCTGTCCCCGATAGTACCATAATATCCTCTTTTGGCATCGAACTTTTCCTGTGTGAAGGAAGTCAGTTTCTGCATCAGTACATCGTCGTTACGGAACCGGCTCCATAGCCAGGCATCTCCCGGCATCATATCGGTAAACGGAATGATCCTTCGTCCGCCATTCTCATTACATACCTCCAGCCATATCCTGTTTTTTTCCAGCTCCCCTTCTTTCAGTATGCCATTGCCAAACTTGGCATAATCGGTGGTGGCCAGTTCGTTCACGTTTACTATAATTACATCATTGCCCACTATATAATGAGATACATAGTTTACGTTATCTATGGCCACATTATCTCCCAGGTCGCAGCTTATGATGGTGCTGTTATATAACCCTACCGGTACTCGTAGGTTATTGAATTCGAGGTAATAGGGCTCCAGTTTGCCGATACGTACCAGCCCGTGAAACTTACAGTTCTTCACCAGTTCGGGGTTAAATGCATCCGATACCAGTATGCCGCTCCAGTCGTCCGAAGTATTCCGGTTACGGACAAGCACTTCTATTTCGTAAGCGGTCAGTATCCGGTAACTGGTACCGCTGCGGTTTTGCCTGTTGCGGATATAATATTCGTTCTCGTTTGCGGGCAGGTATTCTTCCGGAATAAAATGATAACCTAAACTTCCAACGGGGTTCTTTTTGATATTGTTCATTGGCATGTTTATCGTAAATGATATTCTATTCTACCGTCACACTCTTGGCCAGATTACGGGGTTTGTCGACATCTAGTCCTTTGGCCACCCCTACATAATAACTTAACAACTGCATGGGTATTACGCTTAGCAGCGGGGCTATTAATTCATCGGCTTTGGGTACCACTATCACATCGTCTGCCATAGGCGCAATTACATCATCACCTTCACTTATCACGGCAATCACTTTCCCCTTACGGGCTTTTATTTCCTGTATATTGCTCACTATTTTTTCGTAGTAGGAATCCCTGGTGGCTACAAAAACCACGGGCAGGTTTTCATCTACCAGCGCAATAGGTCCATGCTTCATTTCTGCGGCGGGATACCCTTCCGCATGTATATAGGAAATTTCTTTCAGCTTCAGGGCTCCCTCCAGCGCAATAGGAAAATTATAACCCCGGCCCAGGAACAGCGCATTGCCGGCGTCTTTATATTTTTCAGCGATCTTCTTTATGTGTTCGCTGCTTTGTAAAACGATGGATACCTTATCCGGTATTTCTTGTAACTCATTCAGCAGGTGCAGGTATCGTTTTTGATCGATCGTGCCTTTTTCAATGGCGATTTTTAATGCCGCCATCATCAGTACTGCGAGCTGACCGGTAAAAGCCTTGGTACTGGCAACCCCTATTTCCGGTCCGGCATGCGTATAAGCGCCAGCGTGCGATATCCTGGCGATGGAAGAACCCACTACGTTAAGGATACCGAAAATGATGGCTCCCTGTTCTTTGGCCTTCTCGATGGCTACCAGCGTATCGGCGGTTTCACCGCTTTGTGAAATGGCAATGATCACATCGCCTTTATTGATGATCGGGTTCCGGTACCTGAATTCGGAAGCATATTCCACTTCTACCGGTGTTCTGCAAAGTTCTTCTATGATATATTCCGCCAGAAGGCCGGCGTGCCAGCTGGTGCCGCAGGCGATAATGATGATGCGGCTGGCTGTTGTAAGCTGCTCAATGTAATTCTGTATGCCGCTCATGGTAATGGTACCGGCAGACGCGTCAAGCCTTCCTCTCAGGCAATCATGTATGGTTGCCGGCTGCTCGAAGATTTCCTTCAGCATAAAGTGATCGTACCCGCCTTTCTCGATGGCTGCCAGTTCCATATCCAGCTTCTGGATATAAGGTGTTATTTTTTCGTTACCAAGATTTTTAAGTATCAGTTCGTCGGCCTTTACAATGGCCAGTTCGTAATCATTGATATAAACAACTTCCTTGGTGTATTCTATGATAGGGGAGGCATCCGATGCCAGGAAGTGTTCTCCTTTTCCAATCCCAATCACGAGCGGACTTCCTTTTCGCGCGGCTATCAGCGTGCCGGGATTATCCTGGTCGAGCAGTATAATCACATAAGCACCTACTACTCTTTTCAGCGCAATACGAACGGCTTCTTCCAGGCCGGAGTGATTATTTTTCTGAATGTATTCTATGAAGTTTAGCAGTACTTCGGTATCTGTATCGCTTTTAAAAACATATCCTTTGCGTTGCAGTTCGCTTTTCAGTTGTGTATAGTTTTCGATGATACCATTATGTATCATGGCCAGGCGGCCGTTTGCTGAAAGATGTGGATGGGCATTACAATCGCTCGGTTCTCCGTGCGTGGCCCAGCGCGTATGACCAATGCCGGCATTGCCATGTACGTCTTTGCCGGGCATATCATCTTCCAGGTCCGCAACCTTGCCTTTTTTCTTATATATTTTTAACCCTTCATTCAGCAACGCAACACCGGAACTGTCGTATCCACGGTATTCAAGCCGCTTAAGACCTTTCAGGATAATGGGATAGGCTTCGCGTGGACCAATATAAGCAACGATTCCGCACATAAATAGTGATCTTTAGTAACAAAAATAGCTGGAAAATATTTAAATAGTAAAAGTTTGTAAGCCCTGCAGATTCTTAACGGGCACCGATTGTATTATAATAATAGTCCCCTTAAAAAGGCGTAAGCAAAAGAAAAATATATGATGAGTCCCGTTACATCTACCAGCGTGGCTACAAAGGGTGCCGACGATACTGCGGGATCGGCACCTGCTTTTTTTAACAGGATAGGGAGCATAGACCCGCTGAGTGTTCCCCAAAGCACTACGCCTACCAGCGAAAAGCCGACAGTTGCACCAATGTATAAATAATGAGGGCCGTACACACCGGGAAAAAATTGAGACCAGGCCATCACCCTGAAAAAACCAACGATACCCAGTACACCACCCAGCAACAACCCCGAAATGATCTCCCTCCTTAACACTTTCCACCAGTCGCTGATAGTTAATTCACCCACTGCCATTGCCTGTATAATAAGGGTAGATGCCTGGGAACCACTGTTACCGCCACTTGATATAATCAGGGGAACAAAGAGGGCCAGTACAACGGCTTTGGCTATTTCATCTTCGAAGAAACCCATGGCGGTGGCCGTGAGCATTTCGCCTAAAAACAGAACGATCAGCCAGGATATGCGCTTGCGGAAAAGTTTAAGGATAGGCATTTCCAGATACGGTTCGTCGAGCACTTCTGTACCACCCATTTTTTGGAGATTCTCACTGAATCCTTCATTGGCTACCCAAAGCACATCATCGATGGTTACGATGCCGAGCAGTATATTGTTATTATCCACTACCGGTAATGCCACCCTGTTATTCATTTTGAACGTCTGGTTGGCCACTTCCTGGTCGTCGTTTACGTTGAGGGTGATAAACCGGTAATCTATCGCGTCAGCCACTTTTTTATCCGGACTGGCAAGTATTACCTCGCGGATGCGGATGTCGTCCAGGAACCTGCCCTGGTCATCCACGACATATATCACATCGATCGTTTCGCTGTCGCGGCCAACCTGTCGTATATGATCCAGTACTTCCTGCATGGTCCAGTTGGTGTTGATGGCGATATAATCGGGCGTCATCAAACGCCCTACGCTGTCTTCAGGATAGCCGAGTAGTGCCAGGGTTATTTTTCTTTCTTCCGGATCCAGCGTTTTAATAAGCTCTTTTACCACCCCGCTGGGCAGTTCTTCGAGGAAAGCGGTACGGTCATCTGCCGGCAGTTCGTTCAGCAGTTCGGCGGTGTGCAGGGGCGGCAGCTCCTGTATGATCTGTTTCTGGGTGGAGAAATCCAGTATCTTAAAAGTGGAAGCGGCCCGGTGTATGCTCATGTTGCCAATGATCTGGCTGGCATAGTCTTCAAATTCATATACAAGATCGGCCACCTCGCTGATGTTCTGATTATTTAAAAACTCCCGGATAAGCAGTTTGTCTTCGGTAGCGATGATCTCTTCAAACTGCTCACTTAAAGATTTATATTCCAATTCAACGGGCATACACTTATTTTTACGCTGCGTTACAAAGATCGCAAAGATTCACTATGATTCTGCCCTGTTTATTTATAAAAGACACTGCTTCCATGGGAAGGGGGGTGTATACGTCGGAAGACCTGGAGCCCGGCAGGGCCATAGAAATAGCGCCCGTTATTGTAATGGAAGAAAAAGACAGGAACCTGATCGATCAGACAATGCTGCATGATTATATCTTTGAATGGGATGTAGAAAAAAAGCAGTGTTGCATGGCATTGGGGTATGCATCTATGTATAATCATAGTTATGAAAGCAACTGCGAATATGAAATGGACCTGAGCTACCGGATCATTCGCATTCAAACAGTAAAACCGGTAAAAGCAGGACAGGAATTATTCATCAATTATAACGGGGATTGGGATGATGCAACGAGGGTATGGTTTCACCGGTGATAATGAACCTTACCTAACGATCACGGACAGGTCGCCGGACACGCTCGTCTGAAGCAGCAGGTTATCTTTTTTAACCACAAGCCCTGTAACCCGGAAGCCCGATGTTTTGCCGGCAGTACCGATATTGGCTGTAACGGGGCGGCTAAAAGCACTATCTATGCGGGGCTTGTTTTTAAGATAAATATCATTGATACGCAAGGTGCCATTTTCACGGAGGGTGTTTAGTATCCTTTTATTAAAAAGCGTTTTTGCCACATTCAGGATAAGGTCTCTGGATTTAAGAGAGTAATCCAGGTCGGGGATGGTAATCACCTGGCTGGCTACATCCAGTATAGGTGTTCCTGTCAGGTAAATGGTTCCTCTTTTATCTCCATCGAAATCTATTCTGAGCTCGACCTGGTTGTTTTCCAAACCACTTACTTCTATGTTTTTAAGCAATACGTTTCTGCCGCCGAGATCGAACGACATATTGCGGAAGCTTCGGTTAAGGATGGTGTCGAGAGAAGCATAATCATACACTGCATTGGTATGAATCTGAAACCCGGGAACCAATTCGGTGGAAGTGAGCGGGGGTAAAAAACTGGTAATGCTGGCATTGGTACTGTCGGAGCTTAGTTCAGGAAAGCAGGACACTCCCAGGGTAAAATGCAAGGTGTCCCTTGAAAAATTAACCCTGCCAGCCCTGATAGAGGAAGGATTGAGTTTGATATAGCCGTAATTGTTCAGTGGTATCTTTTTACCTACTTTTTCCGCCAGCACCTGCAATGTGGCAGAGAAGCTAAGCCCCGCTATTTTCTGATCGAGCGAATTACCGAATGCTGCCACGGAAGCACCGATGCTGTCTATCACTTCCTGCGTAACGTCGGAGTTAAAAAAGGTAACGGTGCATTTATCCATAGCCGCTATTTTTTCCGGCAGCGTAGTAGTTTTCAGCGTATAGTTTGGCTGAAATTCCAGCAATGAGTTGATACTGATCTGCACCCTGCGCATCGGTTCCGAGCCGAAGCCACAAGTACCGGTGATCCACGGCGACATCTGTTTGCCGAAGGCACAAACGGTTTTACTGCCCGCTATCTGGTAGTTGCCGGAAAAAGTGATCACCATCTTATTATTGATACAGGAAAATTCCAGTCCCGAGCGAACGAAACGGTACTTATACCTGAACTCGCATCCCGAAGCGATAAACTCCGGCCATCCGTCGGATAAGAACTCTTTGCCCCGCCGTCGCCAAGCTCGGGCTGGAAGTCCATATTTTCGATTTCGCCGCAGACCTTTATGGCCACGAGATGGAAGTGGAATTCGCCCAAAAACTTCGCGGCGAACTGAAATTCCCGAGCCTGGAAGCCCTCAAAGCACAAATCACCCAGGATTCCCAGGCCGCACGAACCTACTTCACAGACTTAAACCAGTGAGTAAATTGTCCCGCTCCGGCCTCCGCCTGGACGAGGGACAATCCTGAGATGCAACGATTTTTTGAACGGGTGTGTCCCTTATTTTAGGGGAAGGGTTGTGGGTTGTTATTGGTGGAAGAAAAGAGAGCCTCGAAGGTGGCTGGGGGTTGGTAGCCGAGGGATGAGTGGCGGCGTTTGCAGTTGTAGTAGACCTGGAGGTAGTCCTGGAGGTGTTGACGGGCGTGGTCAAGATTGGCGAAGGGTTGTTGCTCCAGGAGGAGCTCGGCTTTGATGTGCCCGAAGGCGCTCTCTACGCGCGAGTTATGGTAGGGGTTGCCTTTGCCGGACATGCTTTGGTCCAGGCCGTGCCGGGCCAAAAGATCGCCGAATTGGGCGCTCCCGTACTGGCTCCCGCGATCGGAGTGGAAGTACAGCCCCGATGGAGTATCCCGTTGACTAATAGCGTGTTGCAATGGCTCGCAGACCAGCTGGGCGCGCAGGTGGGTCGCCAATTGCCAGCCGATGATTTGGCGCGAGTACAGGTCGATGACGATGGCGAGGTAAATCCAGCCGCCGCCGGCCAGGGGGAGGTAGGTAATGTCGCCGGCCCAGGCGTGGTTGGGGGCAGTGGGGTAACCTCTGAGCAGGAGCAGGTTAGGCCGGGGCGAGAGGGCCTTGCCATCGCTGGTGCGGGGGCGCGCCGCGCGGGGTTGGATGGCGATAAGGCCCTGGCGGGCCATGAGGCGGCGCACGGCGCTGATACTGATCGCCAGGCGCTGGCGCTCAAAGAGTTCCGCATGAATGCGCCGGACGCCATAGCGGCCCTTATGCTCGTGGAAAACTTGGGTGATCTGGGTGCTAAGCTTCTCATCTTCAATGGTTTTTGGGCTGGGCGCATGGTTGCGGGCGTAGTAGGTGCCGGGGGCCAGGCCGAGGGTGCGGCAGACCAGGCGCACGGGGTAAGCTGGCTGGCGGCAGATAACTTGCGCTAGCTCAACTGTTTGCGCTAGGTTTGGCGGGTGACGACACTCAAGGCTTTTTTTAAAATCTCACGTTCCTGGGTGACGACGGTGAGTTGGCGCCGGAGCCGGGAATTCTCTGCGGCCAAGTCTTTGGCACAGGGGCCAACGGACTGATCCTGAGGCAGTCCCGAGGGCGCTGCGGCGGTGGCCAAGGCGGCATCGCGCCAGCGGTAAATCATGCTGCGGGAAATACTCAAATCCTGCGCGAGGCGCAGGGGCGACTTCCCGTCGAGCACCATCTGCACGACGCTCCGGCGAAAATCCTCATCGTAAACGGTGCGCTTGGCCTGAACTGGCGGCTTGGGTTTGGGCATAATTAGACATGTCCTTTCTGGCATCCGGAGCTCAAAGCGCACGCTTCCGCTACGCTTCAGCGCACGCTTCGAGCCCCGGATGTTCCCTCCTTTTAAGGGACACTTGTGTCCAGAAAATTAACACACCTCAGGATTGTCCCTCGTCCAGACGGAGCCCGGCTCATTGTAGCAACGCCACTCTGTTGGCGTTCTCCGGGGGCGTTGATCATCGCCATGCTCTGAGCTGGAGCACGTCAACGGAGTGACGTGGCTACAACCGGAGTCCAGAATCATTGTAGCAACGCCACTCTGTTGGCGTTCTCCGGGCCGCTAGGCGTCCCGTGCCCTGAGTCGGAGCACGTCAACGGAGTGGCGTGGCTACAGCCGGAGCCGGAATCATTGTAGCAACGCCACTCTGTTGGCGTTCTCCGGGGCGTTGGGCATCGCCATTCAGTTGCCTGCTATAAGCGCTTGTCCACGGTTCTTGGCGCTGTCTTTTTGGCTGTTGACGCGGTAATAGTATTGGCGGAGTTCGGAGCCCTCGGCGAAGGGCATCCACATGCGGTCTGGCCCATCGAAGTGGATAGTAAGGTCGCGCGTTTTCCCGTCCTTGACCTCACGGATGACCAGTTCTTTGTCGGTTTTGCGGCGTACTTGGTAATACTGGCGGGTCGAATCCTGGTGAAACACGGTCGTGTAGCGGTCCGGGTAGTAGGTTACGAGCACTTCCTGCCAAGTTTGGGTCCAGAACTGCTCGCGGGAAGCTGAGATCGGCTTATGCTCTTTCCAGTCCTTCAAAGTGCTTTCGATATCGACCCGCCACTCACCCTGGATGCGTTCATCCGGG
>JANNOM010000040.1:0-26201 GCA_031399065.1 Chitinophagaceae bacterium | reverse complement strand
CCGAATTGCGCTTCTTTCTTATAAACAGGAAACCCTTTGCCTTTCAGTCTTATTTTGGTTCCATTTTGTGTTTCCGGTTTTACCGTTAATTTAAGCCGCCCGCTGAATGTATCAATAGTTACGTCGCCGCCTAAAACAGCTATGTACAAATCTAAATCAACCAGTGTATACAAATCATCTCCTGAACGCTTCAGTTTTAAATCATCGGCAATAGAAAAAGTAATATATAAATCACCATTAGGACCACCATTTACCCCATTGCCACCATATCCTTTTAACTTAATTACCTGTCCGTTTTCTATGCCTGCCGGTATGGTAATTCTTATATTTTTTCCATTTACTGTTATCGTTTGCCGATGTGTCACATATGCATCGGCGAGGCTCAGCCTCAGTTCGGCATTATAATCCTGGCCCCTGAATTTTATTTGTGCACTTTTACTTTCCGAGCGGCCGAACATCGATGAGAAGAAATCAGAAAAATCACTATCGTTGTATTCGCTGTAAGACCTGCTTCCGCCCGCCTCTGAAGCGTTTGTTCGAGACCTCTCGGCCTTTTCAGATTGATCTGCATGTTGCCAATCTTTACCATATAGGTCATACTTCTGTCGCTTTTCAGGATCGCTTAATACTTCGTTTGCTTCATTAATTTGCTGAAATTTGTTGTGAGAGCCCCTATTATCCGGATTCAAATCTGGGTGGCGCTTTCGAGCCATTTTGCGATATGATTTTTTTATATCGTCAGACGACGCATTCCTGTCTAATCCTAATACGTTATAATAATCAATAAAATCCATTAATTATTCATTTAAAAGAAGTGAATGAGTTTACTCATAATACGTTACGGCCCACGGTACTTTATTTACCCCGTTCAAATCTCTCTGGCTTGTTGTATTCTATCTTCTTCACGTTAAACTTAGCATAGCTTAAATCCTCCTTCTCTAGTCTCCATAAAACCTCAAAACTCGTAGGCACAACTATACTATTCAATTCTTTATAATCTGCTAACTTTATAATCCATGTTTCTAAATTTTTTTTATCCATGTATCGCCTTGTCTCCAACTGTGTAATTTCGCCAATATCATTAAATATTGCTATGTAAAATAAAGATAGTTCATTATACTTAAAAGTAAACCTGGCAGAATGCGAATCAATTGAAGACCATTGTAGTCTTTCACATGGTAATAAGTTTGTGGGATACAAAACACTTTCGCCAAGCCATCTAAGCAATTCCCCCTGGTTATAAGTTTCTCCTCTACCGTTCACGATAGTACTCAGATGAAAAATAGAAACTATTAATCTTCCTTTATCGGCAATATACATGTCACGAGCAGTAAACATACCTGTTTTTCCTTTCCATATAAATCCTGGCTTTTCAGTGGTAGCATATTGTTCACCCGTTATGTTTACCCAATTTTTATCTGCACCGGCTTTAAATTGTCCATCATGGGTAATTCTAGCATAACTGATAAAAGGTTGCCCTTCTTTTAAAACGTATTTGAAGTAACGTTGCACTGGATCAGGTAACCTCTCTATTTGTCGGTAAGTAAATATTCTCTCTGAAATGTTTTTTGAAAGCGAGAAAAGTTCTTTTACCTGCTTATGGAACCCGGTGGATAAACTTTTTTTACCAATCAGGATTATGAGTACAAGTAACCCAAATATCAAAGTTGCAAATATCATGCGTTCTTTATTTTTATTCGTCGTTATTATGTGACGGTTTAATTATATTGATAAGTTTCTACTGATACCCGCTTACAGATATTATTATTTGTCGTTAATATGTTCTGCCATAAATTAAATATGTATGCCAGTTATGAAATATAAGAAACACCATAACCACCAGGAAGTACAACCAGCTTCTATAAGGAATATTAAAATATAAAGAACCTCCGATTGATTCTATGCCAATTAACCAAAATAAAGGCGTATAAGCAGGAGCTAAAAATCCCAACATATTTTCACTCCACTTACTATTTGGGAAATAGATTAAGATTACCCAGGATAAGAAATAAACCAATATACCTGCGACATACATTGTGACCCCTTTTTTTTGTGTCATGCTTGAAATTCTTAAAGGCATCAGGGATATAAAAACGAATATAATCATCCTTGAAATATTTTCTCCATAAGTTATAAAAGGCGGAATATTGTTCCAGAATACCTCAGGTTGAAAGGCTTTAGGTAGTTTATTGGTGAATATAAAATTCCATACTAAAATTGGTATTGTTAGAAGGAAGCAGTTAAGAAAATATTTATGGATAGATTTCAACTTCATTCTGCTTTTTGATTGATGTTATTATTTTACTTCTTAAACTCATGCTTCCTATATCTTATTTTATTCTACATGCCCGATACGATACCGCAATGAATACGGTTGCTGGCAAGAATCGGAATATCAAGTCTCCCTATGGATAAAATGCATTGGATTAATACTATAAAAAACCGAGTTTAGTCATTATTTGAAAACAGCAACGGTGTAATTTAGTCTTAGTTGTCAGAAAAGTGTTAAGTCTTGCTGGTTTAAATTGTCAAGTTTACTCTACCTTAAGGCGGATAACAGAGACCGGCTTTCCAGAAAATTGGAACTCTTGAGAAAAGATTTATGAAAAAATAACTGGCATTACAATAACAGCAATACTATAATTCCGTCAACTATATTTACCTTCAAACGCAGATAGCAGCGAAATAATTTTATTCACAAGCGTTATGAACCTATTTGAACAGCAGCCCTACTGGTTAATGAAAGACGGCATCGTAGCCTCCTACCCTTCCCTGAACGAGAACCTGTCCGTAGACATCGTTATCATGGGCGCAGGCATCAGTGCTGCCCTCACCGCCTGGCAACTGCTCGATACCGGTTATAGTATCGCCGTAGTGGACAGGCGGCACGTGGGAATGGGCAGCACGGCCGCCAGTACGGCTTTTCTTCAATATGAAATAGATATGCCGCTTACCGAGTTAAGCCGGCATGTGGGTGAACAGAACGCCGTCAGGAGCTATACGCTTTGCCGCGAAGCCATCTATGCCATTGCCGGTTTATGTAACAAGCTGAAACCACCGTTCGATTTTCACCTTCGCCCGAGCCTGCAATATGCCAGCTTTAAAAAAGACCGGGATCCATTATTACGGGAGTACCGGTTGAGAAAACAGCATGGGTTTAAAGTGGACTGGCTGGAAAAAGAAGATGTTCAGAACACCTTCGGCTTTGAAGCCCCCGGCGCCATCTTCTCAAAAGACGGCGGCGAGGTGGATGCTTACCTGCTCACGCACACTTTATTTAAGGAGGTACGAAAAAAGGGGCACGGCGTTTATAATAAGACTGCCGTTAAAGATATTTCCCATCAGAAGCGAGGTGTTACTCTCCTTACGGACGCGGGCAACACCATCCGGGCCAAGCACCTGGTGATGGCCTGTGGTTACGAAAGCCTCCGGTACGTTCCTAAAAAAATAGCGGAAATACATTCCACGTATGCACTGGTTTCCGAACCCATAACGGATGCACATTTCTGGCATAAGAAAAGCCTTATATGGGAAACGGCCACCCCCTATATGTATTTCCGGGTAGTGAGCGATGACCGCATCCTGGTTGGCGGAAGAGATGATGAATACCACCGTCCCCATATACCTCCTTCCGTTATCAGTGCCAAGGCCAGCCAATTGCAAAAAGCCTTTCTTAAAAAGATGCCGCATATACCCCTGAAGCCTGATTTTAGCTGGGCGGGCGCTTTTGCCGTAACAAAAGACGGATTACCGTATATCGGCACCATCCCGGAAATGCCGCATACCTTATTTGCACTGGGCTTCGGGGGCAATGGTATTACGTTCAGCGTTATAGCAGCCGGTATCATCCGTAACATGATCATGAATAAGAAAGAGGACGATGCATCGTTGTTTGCATTTAACAGGTAAGTGGTAAAATCCATACAGACATCGTTAACGTATATCCAGCTTTATACAACTATTCAACGAACAACCATGAAGATTACGTTAATGACGCCCTCCTTTATTCTAAGCACCCTGTGCATCCTGTTAACGGTGGCATCCTGCAAAAAAGACGACTCGCCCGGCAGCTCCGTAGTAACCGGTCCTAATATTGTTTTTTATGGGCTTACTGCTTCCAACCAGTTGATCGCATTCAATGCCAATCTGCCGGGAACAGCCGCCAGCACTACTTCCATCACTAATTTACAATCAGGCGAAAATATAATAGGCATCGACTTCCGGCCCGCCACCGGCCAATTGTTCGGCATCGGCAGTGCCAGCCGCTTGTATACCATTAATACTACTACCGGCAGGGCAGATACGGTAGCCAGCAATCCTTTTTCACCGGCACTGGCAGCAGGTGCAGTGGTAGGGTTCGATTTTAACCCCACGGTTGACCGTATACGGCTCGTCACCGGTACCAGCCTCAACATGCGCCTTAACCCGGAGAACGGGGCATTGGCAGCCACAGATATGGCATTAAAGCCAGGAACGCCGCAGGTTACGGCCGTAGCTTATACCAATAGCAGCGCAGGCGCCACCAGGACCACGCTGTTCGATATAGATATTTCCACTAAAAAATTATACAAGCAGGATCCTCCGAACGACGGTATGCTGGTAGAAGTGGGTGCGCTGAATGTGAACGCAACGGAAGCCGGCGGATTCGACATATCCCCAAATAATTCCGTGGCACTGGCTGCCCTTACGGTTGATGGTAAAAGCGGTTTGTACAGTATCGATACAGCCACCGGAGCAGCTACTTTTAACGGGAACCTGTCCACGTCGCTGATCGGACTTGCCATACCTTCCAGCCCTGTCGCTTATTCCATAGATAACAGCAATAACAACCTGCTGATATTTAATTTTAATACCCCCGGTACACCGGTTAGCAAACCGATCACTAATCTGCAGGCTTCGGAAACCATACTCGGTATCGATATGCGTCCTGAAACCGGCCAGTTATTTGCCCTGGGCAGCACCAGCCGCCTCTATACCATTAATACTTCCACCGGAGCGGCAACCGCTATCGGGGTTCAGTTCGCCACTTTGCTGAACGGTACTTCTTTCGGATTCGATTTTAATCCAACGGTAGATCGTATCCGCGTAATCAGTAATGCCGGACAGAATCTGCGACTGAATCCACTGACCGGCGGTATTGCAGCCGTAGACTTGGCACTTAATCCATCTTCACCTACCGTATCGGCAGGTGCTTATACCAATAATTTTGCAGGGGCTACTACTACGGTACTGTACGATATCGATCATGGTCGTGACAAACTTTATATGCAGGTGCCGCCAAACGATGGCCTACTGTTAGAAGTTGGAACGGCTGGCCTGGGTGTTAATGTAGAAGCATCCAACGGTTTCGATATCGGGGGCACCAGTAATATGGCGTATGCTATACTGACGGTAGGCACCGCGAACAGAATATATTCTATCAACCTTACCACAGGAGCCGCTACGTCAATAGCCGATTTCCCCCTCACAACAAGAGGTTTCGCCTTAGGATTGGGTTTTTAAAATTTAATGGATCAACGTATAAAAGGCTGTCTCTAACCGGGACAGCCTTTTTTGTTTTTGTATCATAATGTTAGTGCCTGAATCACCTGATCATATCATATAAACGGGTAAAAAATCAGGCTGGCTGTTCCAGTTTCTTCAATGCCCCGCTCATGTTAATTCCTTTACCCAATACCGGCTTAAAAATATCCCCCGACTCCTTTATCCGGTCCAGGGCATTCTCAATAGTAAAGTCTTTCATCTGCAATCCTTTCTTCACTTCTTCCCAATGCAGTGGCATAGATACCGTGGCACCTGGTTTGGGGCGGAGCGAATAAGGCGCGGCTAGCGTGGCTTTAGGCCGGTTCTGCAGAAAGTCCACATAGATCCTGTTCTTCCGTTTATTGGTCATACGTTCTATACTGGTAAATTCAGGTAACCGTTCGTGTACCTGCGTGGCAATCATCCGGGCGAACAACTGGCTTTCATCATAGGTGTATTGCGCGCCGAGGGGTATATAGATATGGATGCCTGTAGATCCGGACGTTTTTACATAGCTGGCCACGCCTGATTCTTCGAGTATCTCGTGCGCTACCTGCGCCGTTTTAATCACCTGTTCAAAACTATTTTTCTCAGTAGGGTCGAGGTCTATCAGGCACCAGTCGGGAGCGTCCGGGTTATGGATCGTACTGTTCCAGGGATTCATTTCAATGGCGCCCAGGTTTGCCATGTATAACAGGGCCGCTTCATCTGTGGGCACCATAAAGTTCTTGTCTTCTCCTTCGCTGGTATGATAAGGAAAGAGCTGCATCCATTCCGGAACCTGGCCCGTAAGGTCCTTATGATAAAAACTATGACCGTCTATACCGTTGGGAAAACGGTTAAGGGATTGAGGCCTGTCTTTCAGGTAAGGCATTATATAAGGTGCCACCCGGTAATAATAATTAAGCATATCACCCTTGGTATAACCTTCTTTAGGCCAGTATATCTTATGCACGTTGCTGAAGTTCAGCTCATGTCCATTTATCTTTTTTGTTTGTGAAGACTCGGAAGGGTTAAGCAGGGTTTTACGCTCCTCTTTACCACCTTTACGAAGTACCTTTTCGGCAGGGTTCGTTTTACGGGTAACCACTTCCTTTACCGCCACTGCCTTTTCTGATTGAACTGATAAGGCATCTTTATCTTCCCGCATACCTTCGAAGCTGGGATGGCGCATTACCCCGTCACCGGTTATCTCCGCATAGCTCACTTCGCATACCAGCTTTGGCTTTAGCCAGGTTACGGTTGCATGTGGTGGGTTGCTGCGGAAGCGGGATGGTTTATTAACATCGGGCACCTCGGTGAACGGACAGGTTTTAGTTACCAGCCTGCTGAATCGCTTCATCATATCATCCTGCATTTTGGTATTAAAACCGGTACCTATCTTTCCTGTATACTGTAAGTTCCCGGCATCATCATACACTCCCACCAGTAAAGAGCTGAATTGTTTGGGAGAATCCTCGTTGCGGGTATACCCTCCTATCACCACGTCATGCCGTTTATTGGCTTTTATTTTAAGCCAGTTGGCAGTGCGCTCTCCGGCAAGATAGGTGCTGCCTGCTTTTTTAGCGATTATTCCCTCCATCCCCATATCCATAGCCGCTTGCAGGAATTGGGTGGCGGAAGTATGAAAGTTTTCACTGAAGCGGATGATACCTTCTTTCGGTATCAATGGTTCCAGTAATGCGCGGCGCTCGCTTAATGGCAGCCCGCTTACATCATACCCATCCAGCCAGAGTATATCGAATAGGTAATATACCAGTTCACCATCGGCCTCGCTGCGCCAGTTCTGTAGCGATCCGAAATGAGCGATCCCTTTTTCGCTGAGCACGCATATTTCGCCATCTACTACCGCCTGTATACCCCAATCTTTGATGGCCTTATATACCGGGAAAAATTTTTCGTTGAACGATTTGTTATTGCGCGAAACAAGCTCGGTGGTACCCTTATTGCAAAGAGCGAGTGCACGATAACCATCCCATTTTATTTCGTACAGCCAGCCGGCGTCATCAAAGGGTTTGTCGACAAGCGTCGCCAGCATAGGCTTTATATTTACCGGGAAGGTAGCTTCAGTCGCTTTCTTTAGCAGGGAGGTTTGTTTTTTTTTATCAGCCGCTTTGGCGGTGGTTGTCTTTTTAGCAGCCTTTTTAGGCTTCGCAGTCTTTTCAGTCATTTTCGCCACTTTACCAACCGCTGCTTTTGTAGTGGTTAACGCTTTAGTGTCTGCTATACGTTTGACGGGCACTGTTTTTTTAACCTGTTTATTAACCGCTTGGTTAGCCGCCGCTTTGGACGCGGTTCCTTTATTGGTGGCCGCCCGTTTGGCAGCCTTACCGGCGCTCTTTTTAGCCGCCGCCTTTTTCGCAGTCGTACCGGGTGTTATCGTCGGCTTTCCGTAAAAATGGGTCGTGGTTTTTGTTACCTGCTCCAGGGTTTTACCGGAAGTAACGGAGCGGGCATGCCTGGTAACTTCGGTCGTTTTTGCATACTGGTCACGATGTTTAATAAGAAGCCAGGCATTATCCTGTTTGGCATTTTTTAAACGGACAAGCGCAAACTCACCCTTTAGTTTATGGCCATTTAGCCTTATCTTGATGGATCCCGAGTCCAGTTGTTTTATAAGTGCTTTATCATCCTTCGCTTTGCTGCCGCTGCTTTCAAGTGGTTCGTAAAAGCCTTCGTCCCATACGATCACCGTGCCTGCACCATAATTGCCTTCGGGTATGATGCCTTCAAAATCGCGGTAATCATACGGATGGTCTTCCACCATCATAGCCAGTCGCTTGTCTTCGGGGTTGAGGGAAGGGCCCTTTGGTACGGCCCAGCTTTTAAGCACGCCTTCCATTTCGAGCCGGAAATCGTAATGCAGGCGGGTAGCCGCGTGTTTTTGTATAACGAACCGTAGTTGTGTGCTTGTAGCTTTGCCTCCCCGGGGCTCCGGTGTGCCGGCGAACTTTCTCTTTTGATTATATTCCTTTAGTGCCATATGAACGCTACCGCTTAAAAAGCCGTGCCAGCCCATATATCAGCCAGATGTATACTTTATCGTATCAGCACCATAGTGCCCTTTTTGGAAACAACGCGACCATCGTACGTGGTGCCCTCTACCATCCAGACAAAGCTATTGCCCGCCTGGTCTTTTCCGTTATGTATCCCATTCCAGCCATCGCCGATAGTGGAGGTACTGAATACCAGTTGTCCCCACCGGCTATATATCCGGAAGTAGCGAAGAGAAGCAATACCTACCGGAACCGGCCGGAAAACCCTGTTTGTGGTGTTGCCCGGGGTAAATGCATTTGGAACAAAAATATCGGGGGCTGTTTTAAATACCTTTACGATCACATCGTCGCTGCCTGTACACCCTTTCTCGGAAGTGACCTGTACCGAATAACGGATAGACCCTGTATTGATGCCGAGTACCGCCAGGGGATCAGCTATAACGGGATTACTTAAACCGAACGAAGGCGACCATTTATACATATCGTCCCCTGACGTGCCGGAAACCCGCGCCTTCATTTGCAGCGGCTGGTTAAAAACTACGGAAGTATCGTTTCCGGCATTCACTACAACCGGTTCCTGAACCGCCACGCTGAACGTATCCCTTAACGGGTTGGGACAGCCCGCATTTTCGGTACGAAGAATATATTTAGTGGAGCGGGGCGGGGACGCTATCGCCCTTATGGAATAAGGAGTGGATGGCACGTTACCATTGCCCTGGTTGCGCAACGTACCGGCATTGCTCCAGGTATAACTGGTGCCTGTAAGTATGGTCGCATTTAATTCCGCTGCACTGCCATAGCAGATGGTGGTATCTGCGGGACTTATATTTGTTTTCGGAAATGGTACGCTTACTATATTAACGTTCGCGATAGAACTCGTATCGGGCGGGCAAACGCCGCTTTTAACGATGGTACGGTACCGTGTCGGTAAACCGATGCCGCCTATGTTATAAACAGGGTTGGTATAAGCGGGGTTAAAACTAACCCAGTTGATATTATCCTGTGTCGATTGCCAGTTGATAATATCCCCGGTACTTCCGCTTAGCCTTAACAAGGCCCCGGTATTCTGCCCTATACATATATCGGACTGGGAGGGACTGATCCTGCCTCCGTCACTTTTGGGATCTACGGTTACTATGGCGGCCGCACTCGTGTCCACGTCGCAGGCCGCCCCATTCTGCACCAGGGCGCGGTACGTTGTGGTAGCCGTCAGATTTTGCGCGGTATAAGCGGGAGTTGATACCGGTAGTTCCTGCCAGCTAAAGCCGTCTGTAGAAGCCAGCCATTTCAATACATCACCGCTGTAATCGTTCAATACAAGCAGGCTATTGTTAGTTCCCGAACAAACGGTATTATCTCCTTTCAGGCCTCCGGCGATAGTCGGCGATTTCGTGATCACGTCTAAGGTGTCACGCAGGTCGGCGCAGCCGTTAACTTCCTGCGCGATCACCGCTCCGCCGGTAACGCCGGGTTTTACTACCAGGATATTTTCGTTGATCCCCGAAATAACCGTCCAGTCGGCCGGAACAAGCCACTGGTAAGTTCCGTCCGCCAGTGCGGGAATGGAATAGGTGAGTGTGCTGTTGGTGCATGCCACTGCATTTCCACTAATAGTAAGCCCGGCGCAGGTATTTCGAAGGGCTACGTAACCATAAGCAAAATGCCCCCCGGGTACGCAATTATCTGCCTCAAATGTAAGCGTAACCTGCTGTCCCCGGTAAGCAGAAAGATCGAAGGTGACTTCCGTCCAGTCCTTGGTCCATACATCTTGTAAAAATTCGTTTCCGTTGGGGCCGTTGCGGCTTTCATTAGGAGAGAGCTGGCTGCTTAAGCTAAAGCCATTCTTGATGGCGGTGGCCGTATCCAGGGTCGCCCCCCGGTTGCCGTTGCTGGCGTTATTAAAGGTGGGTAAAAAATAACTGGGAGATGCGCAGGTAATGATACCATCTTTAGAGGTAAGCGTGGCAGAAATCAACGGCTGCTGCTGGGAATTATGGGTACCGTTCTGAAGTACCATGGCATAGGCATAGGTCATGGTATAAGGCTCCACGATATTGCTTACAGGCACATCTATCAGGTAACTGATACCTCTTACGTATCCACCCTGGCCTCCCGGGCCATTGCCTCCACCGCCGGATACCGCCGTTGAGCCCAGCAGCACGGAGTGACCATATTGATATCCATTAATAACGGGGATGGTATTAAAGCCCCCGAAAGGGTCGGTACCCTGTGAAGATATTACCTGTATTCCCTGCCTGTTGTCGAGCTGGTATTCGTTGATGATGCTGTTGCCGATAGTACCCGAAGGCGCGTTGCTGAATGCACTGTATGTCTGTTTAACAGAACCGGGTCCATTGCCATCCCGGTTAGTGCCGGTATAGGCCGACCAGTTGGTAAGATCGCCCATGGAAAAGTTACTGTTGACCGGGCAGGTTTGAGATTGACTAAATGCCCCTGAAAAGAAAAACAGGCAACAGGCATTTAGCAAAAGTCGTAACGGATTACTTGCCATTGGGCGGATGAATTATCTACCAATGAATATACGACAAATTTGGCTTCAAGGTTGCTCAGGCGATAAGAATTTCATTTCGGACTTATTCGAATTTCAGGTCAGTAACATATTCGTTTTTATCCATATTTGCCCTGGTAAGACTCATCACTTAGATACCGGTGATTTGTACATTTCAAAAAGCGATATTATCGATCAGGCTGTTAACTGTTCCGTAAATATCGCCTTCATCCAGGGTTTTATCGTCGATGTTGAAATGCCCGAACAACCAGTTATTGAGTGCCTGGCTTTCATTTTATACTACCGCGATCATCATTTATCTCGATCCAATGTCCATCAGGGTCTTGAAAATATACCTGTTTAACGCCGTCCACCCTTACAGTAATACTATCGGCCACGCCGGGCCAGTTGAAGTATGGAATTTTATTCTCTTTTAAACGTGCGACAAAACGGTCAACAGACGGCACACTAAAACACATGTGATCATTTTTATCCCGTTTAATATTCTTATCGGCCCCCTGTATCAGGTGCAGTCTGCTGGTGGCACTTAAATCAAACCAGGTATGTTTACCATCTTTAAAAGGCTCAGGGACTTTTTTAAATTGCAGGATTTTCTCATAAAACAAGGTACTCGTTTCGAGTTTGTACACATACATGGCGATATGGTTTAGCATAATCATATCGTCAGGATGAGATGTAACAGATTGTGCTTTGCTGTTGAAAATTTGAGAACTTAGAATTATCAGTAGAAAGATATATATTTTCATTCATTTATTTTTTATCATTACAGAGGCCTGATTCTTATATTTTTTAACCAAACCTGCTGTCCATGATGCTGAAACATTAATTTACCTTCTTTTGATTTACCAAATTGCGGGTTACGATTAAATTTACTTTTACTTATCAGATCATTTAATTTTTCACTGTCAATATCGTATTCAACCGTTTTTGAACCATTTAACCAATGCTCGACGTGACCATCTTTTACTACCAACCTCGCGTTATTGTATTCCCCTACCTGTTTTAATTTTTTATTTACGGGAGCTATAAGATCATACAATGATCCAGCTGACCGCTTTGGCTCCTTATCATAGAAATTAATATCATCTAAGATCTGCATTTCAAAATTATCCAGCCAGTTTGCGCTATTACCATTACCGGGTTGCGGTGTGCGATTTTCCTGTACATGAAAAAATACGCCGCCGTTTCCGCCTACAGCAACTTTCCATTCCAGCTCCAATTCAAAATTCTTATAACTTTCTTCGGTAACCAGATCGATATTAGGTACACCCGCTATTGCAACCAATGCACCGTTTTCAATACGCCAGGCTTCATTTGGAAACCGTTCCATATTATAACCATGAAGCTTTCCCGTGCCTTTCCCATTAAACAAATTTTGCCATGAATTTAGACCGGATGATGGAATGGAAAGATTGGATGCAGTATGTGCCAGTGTGATAAACGCTTTAGGTTTGATGGCATTGCCTTCGTAGAAAACCTCGCTATCACCAAAATTTACTATCGCCTTTTTCCCTGAAGAAAACACTGTTTCCTGCACCTTATGATCCCCTGAAACGAAACGATGGGAAACCATTTCATCGTACCCGATTTTTTGTAACCAGGGACAAACATCGTTATAACTTTTGATGAACGTGTTTTTATACATTTCCCAATGCTCGCGATCCAGGTTCCAGAGCGGTGCAGAACCATACAGAATGTTGAACAGATCCTTTTTCCACCATATCTCCGGGTTATGATGATTACCGTCTTCCCAACGCCAGGAAGTTACGATGGCATCATGGTATACCAGCTCATATAAGGGAACACGGGTATATTCATTGATAGAATATTTGAGGTATTTATCCGGAGCTACCCGGGTACTTAGCATTTGCGAAGGACGCGCATTGCTTCTCCAGTCGCCGTAATGATAGATGGTTCCTCTTTTAGTAATATCCGATCCGAACCAGGTGCGTTGCAACGTCATCATGCCATGCACGTATACACTGGTGGAGCCTGTATAATCCGCCCCCCATTCACCACCCGTGAACTGGTTGTACTTATCGCGGATAAATGCATAGTTTTTTATGACCTGTTCGGCGAACTGCTGGCGTGTAAGCGGATGCTGCGGATTATAGCATTCGAACAACCCATTGGCCTGGTATACGTCCAGGAAATAGGTTTCGTGCGGGTATTCCTTTAGTTCCCGGTCTATCCGTTTTGTCATTTCCGGTTGAATGGTGGCCGGACAAATCGTATGGCCAAACTGGTTGAAGTAGGTTTTACCATCCTTTTTCCGGGCGGCCAGTGTATGGAACAAACCGGGGTAGGTGGTACGGCCGAAACGGAAAGGACCTGCCAGGTCTGCTTCGTACATGCTAGTATCCTTGTATTTGAGATCGGTAAACAGTTCGTAAGCCCCGGTAGCATAGCCCAGTTCCTTTAACCGGCTGTCGTAATCTTTTTCCGGATACGGGGAATGATTGGCGTCCCAGAGGATAAGGGCTTTATCGATACCGGATTGTTTAAGGTCTTTGGCAAAGCTAATGTCTCTTGCATTATCCCAAACGTACAGGTGTATTCCTCCTATCATCTTCGCGATGGCGGGCGTCTTCTTTTCATTTTCCTTCAGCGTCATTACGCTGTTCTTTTTCCAGATATATTCCCGGTATTTTTTACACTGCGCCACATAACCTCCCTTATCGAAAAAATGATATGTCACTTTGCGGCTGTACCCGAACTTACCCATGGATGCCAGCCATACCGGGGAGAAGGTAACCAGTCCATCTTCTCTTTTGGGCCTAAGAGCCGCATCGTAAGGGGTTTCGAGAATGGCCATATAACCAGTCTTAAAAGCCGTATCCGTTACACCCATCCAAGCCATTGAAAGCCCCCCTCCACAAAAATAGGTGACCCCGTTGCCTGCAGGATATTCCTGATCGTTGGCAGGCAGTAAAAAACCGCCACCATCCGTATAGAGCAGATAATGATTTTTATCGGGCGTTTTAAAAGAAGAAGGAAACTCAAGTTCCCCCATATCCATTGATGTATCTCCTGTAACAACAATCTCCAGCGACGATGATGTGGTAAGAGTGAACGTAACGCCAAAGGAGGTTGCCCCGCTGAACCGGACGCTTAACGAATTGCCTTTCTGAACAACCTGTCCGGCTTTATAAAGGGCAGAATAAGGCTGCTGCTGCCAGGTTTTGTTGCAACGTTTATCCCATATCTTCAGCGAGCCTGTATTATCATCGAAGGTGACCTGGATAAGCTGATCTTTTAATATCCAATCTCTGGCATAGGTTTGAATGGAAACGAACAAGACAGAGAAAAGGACGAGGCAGCTTTTTCTAACATCTTTATCTTTGAGCGGCATACTTTTTTTGCTGCAAATTACGGAATAATAATACTAGCTGTTTTTACTGATTTGTTCACATCTCCCAGTGCACCGGTGGCGGTCAGCGTTACGGTGTAAGTACCGGCTGCGGTGTAGGTATAAGATGGAGACGTAGTAGTAATGGCCGGACTTCCGTCTCCAAAGTTCCAGGTATAGCTTACCGAGTTGGCAGACAGGTTATTAAAGGAAGCCATTTTTCCATTTATTACCGTATTAAATGCAGCAGCAGGAACCAGGAATGCAGGGGAGATAACTACTACCGTAGTACTGAATTTTTCAAACGAAACTACGTCTTCGCTGGAAACACTTACCGCTATAGCATAGGTTTTCGATGTATTTGCCAGCAGAAAATTTAAATCGACCGCTAAGGCAAATAAAGCAACATCTTTTCCGCTGGCAATGGTTACGGCAGGCTCTATAGTAAATTTATCGGCAGGCAAAACTTCAGCACCTGGAAGCACGCCTCTGTTAATTAGTCGGGTAACCGTATCGGTAGTGGTTCTGATGGCTACATTAACCAAGCCATCCGGCGAAATGCCCGAACGTACAACCGATAAAGGAATGTTCAGTTTATTCTGCTCCCTATTAGCCACATAACGAAAGTTTTGTCCCGGAGTTGCTATGGAATTTACCAGATACGTACCGCTTTCACCTACGTCGGCGGTGGAAGCAGGCATATATATCTTTTGCTCGGAATAGTCAGCAGCTCCTAATTCTTTATAGTCGCAGCTTATTAATGACAACAGGCTAAGGAAAAACAACGCCACTTTAATGTCTCTTAAAATATAATTTTTCATTTGTTTCAATTGATGAATAAAAAAATGATTACCATCCTGGATTTTGAATGAGCCCGGGGGAGCTGATAATATCCGCTTGCGGAATGGGATATAAGTACATTTTGTTTTCTTCAAAAACCCGCTGCTCCACCTCGAAGGGAACATAAGAAAAAGTGGCGGGAGCCGTTGTAAGCTGGGTAATATTCACTCCGCGAATAGGAGCTCCCAGCACGCTTTTGGCGGTCATCCAACGGCGTACGTCCCACGCACGGTGGTCTTCGAATGCAAATTCCACTCTCCGCTCGTGCATTATACGGTCGCGGATCTCCGCTTGTGTAAGTCCTGCAGGAATAAGCGGCATTGCCACACCCGGCCTTGAACGCACCCTGTTTATATAATCCCTTGCAGTTGCCAGGTCGCCCAGTTCATTTCTAGCTTCTGCATAGTTCAAAAACACCTCTGCCATCCTGATAAATACCCAGCTATGCACGCCGGTGGCATTAGGGGCGTTATTGATGTATTTTTTAATGTAATAACCGGTCTTTGTTGCGTCTGGCGTCGGTTTACCATCCAGTCCGCCAGTGTAGATTTGCAATACACGATTAAATCCGGCATTGTTTACGAGTTGTTTATTATTAACCGCTATCGTAAAATCAAGTCGCGGATCACGCGCGTTATCGCCTGTTCCGGATGTGTAGATATTGGCTACGTGAATAGGGTTAGTCCAGTCAAATGGCACAGCAGTTTGCGTAGGTCCGGTACCCTTTCTTATTTCGTATGCATCCACCATATTCTGAGATGGATTCGTACCGCTTCTCCCCTGCAACCCGACAGGGAAATTAGCCTGCTCAAATGAGTTACTAGCTGTGTTCCGGCGGATAAAAATCATTTCCGTTTGCGAAAGGCCGGTAGTACCAAAAAGACTGGGATAGGTATTGCCTAGCGAAGTAGTACCATAAGCGTTGATAACTGCCAATGAGGCATCGGATGCTGCCTGCCAGCGCTGGGTTCTGGAGCTTCCGGACAAGGAAATCAGATCCTTGTTGGGATATCCTCCTGCCCAGGACGTGTTATTGAATAATTCACTGGCAGCATACAACAATACCTTGCTCTTCAGGGCGAGGGCCGCCCCACGGGTAGCCCTGCCGAGGTAGATTGATGTGGAAAGGTAAGATACCGGTATCAGCTCGGGTGTACGGTTAGGGTCTGGACCCGGTATCAGGACACTGGCAACGGAATCGCATTCGTTTTTAATGTATTCAATACATTCTTCCAGCGTATTTCTTTTAGTATCCGCTACGTTTTCTACACCCAGAGTTTGTGTGATCAAAGGCACTCCACCGTACCTTTTTACCAGCTCAAAATAAAAATAAGCACGCAGAAACCGCGCTTCATATTTCCAGCGCTCCATTTCATAGAGCCTGGTTCTGTAAACGTCCTGCTGCGATATGGAAGGATCCAGTTTATAGAGATCCAGGTTTACTTTACCGATGGACTCAAGGAAAAAGTTAGCCCGCCTAATACCCCTATAATAAGCACCCCATACATTGTTCGGATTATTGATGGCATTCCAGCTGCCGTTGTTAAAGTTCTGTACAGCAGAGTTCTCCTGCGCATGTTCCGCTTCATCTGTGGCGGAAGCCATCATAGCCGTACCCCCAATGTCAAAGAAGCCTTCTCTCAATTCAACATAAGCGGCATTCAACAATTGGGTGGTTCGGTCGTAAGAGACTTCAATCTGTTCCTGCGATAGATCCGTAATAAATTCGCGATCCAGTTTCTGACAGGAATACATGATCACTGAAGCGAGTAAAGCGATATATATTTTATTTTTCATCTCGTATTTTTTAATTGATCCAATAGGTTTACCTATCTAATTTATAATCCTACTCTTAGTCCTAACGAAACCGTTCTTAATGAAGGGTATCCAGTGCCAAAAGATTCGGGATCTCCGTATTCTATTTTATCTATAGAAAAAAGATTAGTACCGTTTACAAACACTCGTCCGCTTTGAAGCCGCACCTTTGACAGTATAGAAGCAGATAAACTATACCCTAACTCCGCACTGCGAAGCTTGATAAAACTTCCGTCCCTTAAATAGAAAGAAGAAAACCGGTAATTGTTTTGATTTCCGGCTAAAGATAAACGGGGAAACTCTGCGGTGGCAGATGTTTCAGGTGTCCATCTTTCCAGTGCCAGCGAAGACGCAGCACCATTGGAGTTCTGAAACTGGTTAAAGTAGTTGCCCCCCAGGTATACAGTGCGGCCGCTTACTCCCTGAAGCAGGATATCCAGATCGAACCCTTTGTACCGAATGCCTGTATGCAATCCCACTATAAAATCCGGAATAATGCCGGGGTTGCCGATGATCATATTGTCGTTACCATCGATGATGCCGTCCGGCACACCGGCTGGTCCACCGATGTCCTGGTACTTGATATCGCCGACCCTTACATTGCCACCAATAGGCTTAGGGCTATTATTTACATCGTCCTGTGTTTGAAATAGCCCGAGTGCCCGGAGACCGATGGGAGTTCCGATAGCGGAACCCGTCCTTAATAATCCGCTGTTCAATTGCGGTGCTTCCGCATTAAATACTATTTTATTTTTGGAATAAAAGATATTGGCATCTGCAAAGAACTGCAGTTTTTTACTTTCTTTCGTGGTAAAGCCAAGTACCAGCTCAAAACCTCTATTTCTTACTTTACCCTGGTTTAAGAAAGGCAAATCGTTAAATCCCAGGTAAGAAGGTATCGTACCGTTTGATACCGGATCGCCCCCTGCGCTGATTTCGGGAAGTATATCATACCTGTCTTGCTGAAATACGTCCAGTGAGAACCTTAACTGGTTCATTATGGTGGCTTCCAATCCAATATTGGCTTTCTTTTCTTTTTCCCAGGTAATATCGGGATTAGCCAACCGTCCTTCCAGCAGAGAGAATACTTGCGTATTTGTTCCGAACACATACGACGCGCCGGAAGGATAACGCTGCTCGAATAAAAATCTTCCCCCGATGTTTTCGTTACCTACCAGGCCATACGAGCCTCTCAGTTTTAAGAATGTAACCATTTTGTTTTCCGCAAGAAACCGCTCATTGGATGCAATCCAGCCAACGGAAGCGGCAGGGAAAAATCCATACCTGTTACCTTTTGCAAAATTTTCGGATCCCATCCATCCCATGGATAATTCTGCTATGTACTTATTATCGTTAACGTAGGTAACGCGATTTGCACCACCGTTGGTTTTATAGGGATAAGCGTTATTGGCACCAGAGGTAGTAGGCTGCGCCCTGTTTATCTCAAGATTATCTGTATTGTACATTACGAGCGCGGCAAAATCATGCTTGCCAAATGTCCTTTTATACTTTAGATTTCCTTGGATACCGAAAAAACGGCTCTGATCGGGATAAAATTCACTGCCGGTCAGAATAAGATTGGGATCTGGTATTACCCTTGTATAAACAGGTGAATCCGCATTATTGGTGATAATGTATCGCTGAACCTGCTTTGTCTTAGATGATCCTCCCTGGAAGTAATTATTAAACGATATACTGACTGAAGCACTTAACCCTTTGGTGAAAAAATCCAGATCGTGCTTCAGATTAAAAATGGATTGAAAAGTGCGGGAATTGTATTGAACAAAGCCCGTATTGGACAGGTTGGCAACCGGGTTTTCCAGACCGCCTGTACCTGCATACGATCCGTCGGGTATCGGTATTGTTCTGATGATTTCACCGTTGGGCGTAGGGGTTCTGATAGTTTCAGACGATCCGTTGGGAACACGTATCGGGAATGCATTTGGGGGAAGAAGAGAAAGGGAGTTAAACACCCCTCCCGTACTTATCTGGTACGGATTAAATTTATCTTCCACGCTGCCTCCGATTAAAAGGGATGCTGAAAACCGGTCTGTAATGTTAATATCTATGTTAGATCTTAGATTGTAACGGTTATAAGTAGAATTACTGCTTTCGGGATCTCTGTCGCCAAATTTTTGGTAAAGACCCTGGTTGCCCACTGCATTGAGTGTTACAAAATACCGTACATTACTGGTGCCCCCGGTAAAGCTTAAATTATAATTAGACACCGGTGCCGTTTTTCTCAGCACCTGGTCGTACCAGTCTACATCCGGATACAAAACCGGGTTGCTTTTAGATTGATAGGCTTCCAGTGCAGTACTGTTATATAAAGGAGCTCTTCCGTCGTTTACAGAAGCTTCATTGTACAGCGTCGCGTATTGAAAAGAGTTCAGGGTTTTAGGAAGATTGATGGCCTGGCTAAACCCACCCAGTGCACTAAAGCTTACGGACAAAGGACCCTGCTTTCCTCTTTTAGTGGTGACCAGAAGTACCCCATTGGCACCCCTGAACCCATATACGGCAGTAGCGGATGCGTCTTTCAAAAGCGATATCTCTTCAATTTCTTCGGGAACCAGTTGTTCAAAGCTACCCAGAAAGCCATCTATAATCACCAGGGGAGAAGCATCCGATGATTGGTACGTGTTTCTTCCACGGGCCAGCAAAGAGGGAGAGTTGAATCCAGGTTCGTTGCCGCCCTGAGAAACGGTGAGTCCCGCAAGCCTGCCATATAATTTGTTAGCCAGGTTGGTGTTAAAAATTGTCAACAGGCTATTACCTTTTACCGTAGATATTGCGCTGGTTACAATAGCAGGATCCTGTGTATCGAACCCTATATGACGAACATCCCTGTTGACAGTCTGAGGGTTTACGTCATTCTGCTGTAATGGGTCTTTATTAACCGGGGACTGGGCAATCGTGTAACCAGTTAGCCCGAGGCTTAATAAAGAAGTTAAAAATAAATATCGATTATATAGCAATTTCATAATTAGCTTTTAAGATGTATCAGAAAATTATTCAGGCATTACCGCGTTGTACCAATCGGTTACATTGTAGCTATTACCAGCCTGGATTCTGTATTATTTTTGGATTTTTTAACACTTCATCCCTGTCGTAAGGGTGCAGGTAAAGGTTCCGGTTAAATGTTCTTCCTTCCAGCACAAATTCCTCATACCGGTACTGACCTGCAGGTAAAGTGGTGATTCTTAATCCAAGTACGTTTCCTCTCATAACACCGTCGTTTTCAGCAATCAGCCAACGCCTTACGTCCCAGAAACGGTAATTCTCAAAAGCGAGTTCGATAGCTCTTTCATCCTGTAGCCTGGCTCTAAACTGGTCTTTTGTTAGTAAAGCGGATAGTGCAGGCATTCCGGAGCGGAGGCGTACACGATTAATGGCCGTGTACGCTTCTATTGGAGCCATGGCGGTGGGAGCGCTTTCATTCGCTGCTTCTGCCAAGTTCAATAAAAGCTCGTTGTATCTGAATACACTGATAACTGGTATCTGGTTGCCCGTATAAAGTGCATCCGGTACCAGCTTCTTCATCCAGGCTCCCGTTTTGCAGGAGCTGGAATGTATCCCTCCCTGAAACGTTTCTATAATGGGTTGACTATTGCTAAACCTTGAGCCGTTGAAAGCAACGGTTTGCGCAAACCTCGGGTCCAATTCCTCGTATTTTTTCACCAGATCATTTCCGGATGATTGCCATTGTTGCGGAGACCCATCTAATTTACGGGTATATTTTTTAATGAACCGGTGATTGACGGTAGTACCCGACCAGAAACCGTCGAATTGAGAAATACTCGGCATTACATGTTGCCATGGATGACCAAATCTACCGGATGATCCAAAACCTTTGTACGATAAGATGAGTTCATTATTGTCCGGAATCTCCCAGGACTCCCGGTAATTACCCAACACCGCCCGGTTAACCGGGGCAGGATCCCTCTTAGCCGGATTATCCAGCAATTGGAAACCCTCGCTACCCGCAATTGCGATAGCTTCCCTGGCTGCGTCAGCAGCTTTCGTCCACCGGTCACTAGAAAAATTGCCATAGCAGATCAGTGCATTATTCTCTCCCAAACTTAAATAAGGAGTGCCTGTATTAAATAACGGACTGGCAGCATATAAAAGGGTACGGGATTTTAAGGCAGAGATGGCACTTTTGTTTACTCTTCCTTTTTGAGCGACAACAGGAAACCCTGCAGGTAATAAACTCAGCGCCGAATCACAATCTTTAACGATCGCATTCACGCACTCTTCCACACTGCTTCTCGGTAAAGACAGGGATTCTTCTATGGTCAATCGTTTATTCACCAACTGAAATCCTCCGTATCTTTTGAACATCTCAAAATTATTAATAGCCCGCAAAAACATCGCTTCAGCCCTCACCTGCTTTTTGTAATCATCATCCGCATCCGGAACTTCTCCGATACGTTCCAGAAGAATGGTGGCTACCCTGATTCCTTTATAGCGTGCATAAAAATAATAATCCTCCCTGCTAAGAATATTAAAAGGTTGTACATCTGAATTATTCCAGTTTTGCGACGGTACAAAATCGGCAGAAGATTCTGCCTCATCGGTGGCCCCTGCGAAAATGGTTGCCTGTTGCGCAGGCACCACGCCGGATGGAGATCCTGCAAATGCGGCATCTCGCACAGGGAAAAATGTGGGTATGCTAAACTGGTAACCGGTAGAGATGTATAGTTCCACCTGCTGCCTGGAAGAGAAAACCTTATCTTCATTAAGACTTACCCCGGGCGGTATTTCCAGAAATTCATCGATGCCCTTTTTACAGGAAGAAATGCCAATATATAAAGTGAAAGCTATGCTTGCTTTTAAAAATAAACTTCTCATATTCTTACGTATTAAAAATTAAGATTAGCACCAAAATTAATTGTCTTAACCAATGGATAAGGCTCTAAATTGGTAGGCGTGAAGGGGTTCTCAGGATCGAGTCCTTTAACCACTTTTGTCCAGGTTAACAGGTTATTACCGTTAACGTATATCCTGGTACTTTTTATACCTATACGGCGGAATATAGCAGGAGTAATTGTATAGCCTACTTCCATATTCTTGAACCTTAAATAGCTGGCATCTACTACAAACAATGATGACTTTCTATAATTATTTTTATCCGTAGTAAAATTACCAACTGCGAACCGGGGAAACTTAATTGGCAAACCTTGAGCATATCTTTCGGGTGTCCAGCTTTCCAGAAGGGTTTCTACCGCTGTGGAAGGAATGGCATCATGAAATGCCTGAGTAGTTCTCCGGGTATATTCCAAAGACACATTCTCAACACCCTGGAACAATACCGATACATCAAATCCTTTATAAGAAGCTCCTAAAGAGAAGCCATAAACAAACTCCGGAATGCTGGAATAACCCAGGGGTACTTCGTCATCAATATTAACAATTCCATCGCCATTAATATCTCGGAATTTAACATCCCCGGGTTGCAACCTGTTATTTTGCACATCTATTTTTGGCCGGTTGCCATCGTTCACCTCTTCCCAACTATTGAAGAATCCATCAGCTACTAAACCAAAATTCTGACCAAAGCGATTGCCTGTTTCTCTCCTGTAAGCATTCGGCCTTGGTATCTCGTCTCTTTCAATAATTTTATTCCGGGCAAACGAAACATTGGCTTTTGCAAAATAGCTGAAGGCATTGATTTTATCATTATATCCCAGATCAATTTCATATCCTTTGTTTTCCATCTTACCGAAGTTTTTCGGTGCCCCCTGATTTCCCAGTAAACCGCCGACCATGTTTACGGTAGCTAATATGTTATCCCTTTTTTCCTTGAACAAGTCAAAGGTTATGCTAACTTTTTCATTTAACAAAGTGGCTTCAAAGCCTATATTACTTTTAATAGCTCGTTCCCATGTTAATAAAGGATTATTGCTTCGTCCTTCTCTCAATCCGGCGGCACCGCCGATTAATCCATAACCACTCAGGTTAAGACCGGTAAAGTATCCACCGGTTCTGGAAAATGAGTTGGGCAGGTATAAAAATCTGTTGGCAGACTGCAGAAAGTCCACTCCCGCTATCCCGCTGCCGATCTGATCATTACCAACTTCTCCATACGATCCTCTGAACTTAAGAAAAGAAATGGTCTTATTTTTCGGGAAAAAAGCTTCCTCAGTTGGCACCCATCCGGCAGAGTAGGAAGGAAATACACCGAACCTGTTGCCCGGAGCAAAGTTTTCCGAACCATTATAAGCAATGTTTACTTCAGCCAGGTAACGACGCCTGAAATCGTAAGTGGCCCTTCCTACCACACTCTGATAGGTGTTGGCTACTAGAAGGAAATAGGTAGGATCCGTAGCCCGTATCTGGTTATACAATACAAGACCGGATATCGTGTGTCCGTTAAAATCTCTTTTATAATCAAGGGCAAATTCCGCAGTAAGACGGGTGTTTTTATTAGGCGTAACCGCAAAAGAACCCAGCACCTGCTCATCTCCCAGTGGTACGATCACTGCCGACTTGCCGTCTGCGCCTCTTAACGCACGGTACAATACCGGCTGGCGCAGGTAAGTAGTTTGTGAAGCATTGAAATTCTGGTAGGCTATTTCCCCATGGGTAGTTAATCCCTTTGTAATAAAATCCAGATTATGATCTACTCTTACAGATCCGTTCAGGAAATTCCGGTAACTGGTTCTGAAACCAGTATTGAATAAAGAAAATAAGGGATTCTCACCTGCATTTGTTGATAGCAAAACGAGTTTGCCGTCCACAATTCCTGGTGCACTGAGTGGAGAGGCCCTTAATATGTTATCGATAATAGTACGGGTATCGGCAATATTGGTTCCCGATCTTACTTCTGTTTGAGTAGATAATTTAACAGCTACCTTAAGTCGCTTGGTTACGTTAAAGTCAAGGTTGGACCTGAAATTGTACCGTCTGAATTTTATTTGAGCATCATAACCTTCCACTAACTTGGTATTGTTAAACAAGCCTTGCTGGTCAAAGAACCCGGCAGATATGAAGTATTTAGCCTTATCAGTACCACCTCTTATATTTAGATTGTGTTGTTGCTGGGCAGAGGATTTTTTATATACCAAATCAAACCAGTTAACGTCCGGAAAAAAGATTGGATCTTCCCCCGATTTGTATTTTGCCAGTGCCTCTTCGTTAAAACGGGGAATAAAAGAACCCTGGGAGTTGGTAATGTACGCATCGTTGAACAAAGCCTGGTTAAAAGAATTGGCATAGTCGTAACTACTCATACTCTTACGTATATCCGTAAAACTGTTGCTGGCATAGTTGTAACTATATCCTACCGAGGGTGGACCAATAGTACCCGACTTCGTAGTAATAATAATTACACCATTAGCTCCCCTGATGCCATACACTGCGGTAGATGAAGCATCCTTCAAAATAGTGATATTTTCAATTTCGTTAGGGTCTATATTATTGTAATTAGGCACCTGGATACCATCCACCAGCACCAATGGATCCTGGCTGCCCGCGAATGTACCGACACCCCTTATGCGTATGGTAGACTGATCCGCCCCCGGTTCTCCGCTGGCCTGTATAGCGGTAACGCCGGTTACGCGGCCTACAAGGGAATTGCTTACGTTCGCTACCGGCGATTTAAGCAGCGTTTTGCCATCTATGGACGATTGCGCACCGGTACTGGTAGCTTTTTTCTGCCTGCCATATCCCACTACTATCACGTCTTCCATGTCTTTATTGGAAAGTACCATAACGATATTATCTAAGCTGCGGCGATTGCCTACCGCAATATCCGAAGGCAGGTATCCGACGGCACTCAGCTGCAGTACAGACTGCTCGCTTTTTACATTTATTTTAAAGTTGCCGTTTTCGTCCGTCAACACTACATTGCGCGTGCCCTTCTCCGTTATGCTTACTTTAACGAGGGGATCTCCCTTCGCGTCTTTAACCGTTCCGGTTATTACAATATCGGCGGTCTTACCTGCAACCAAATTCGTCGCACTCTCCGCCGTTTCGGTAAGTGGAACCGGTTTGATGTGCGATGTACTGAAAAGGATAATCTGGTCGTCGGTAGGCGTATAACCTATTTCCAGCGACCTGAATATATCGTTCAGAAAATCTCCCAGTCGCTGATTTGAAACGGTAACTGATACTTTGCGCGAAGCCTGGATGGCTTTGGGACTATAAACAAATTTTACATTTGCCTGGGCTTCAATAGCCGAAATTATTTTCTTAATTTCCATATTGCTTACCGTTACCGATACAGGCTTGTTCAGGTAATCCTGCCCCTTTAGATCACTGGCGTACAGCGAGCAGAGGGAAGCAATGGCAAGTACAATTTGTGCAAACATTATTCTCATTAGCTCAACGATTAAAGCAGTCGATGCGTTTTTTTTCATATATTAGCAATGTTTGTGTTCGTTAATAAAAGTGGCGGACCAATCCAGAATCCCTGAAAAAGGATTCGCAACCGTCAATGCTGGAACATTGGCGGTTTTGTTTTAATAAAAATAAAGGAGTTGTTTAGCTCATATACGGCAATCGTTTGGTTAACAATGTATTTTATCTTAAGCAGTATCTATTCTCTTTTTAATCGCAACCGGGCCCTTTCAACAGTATGGTGGTCCCTCTAAGCTCATAAGAGCAATTGATCGACCTGCACACAATATCCAATTTGTCGAACATATCCTTTTCCTCTATCGAGCCGGTAAATGTGCATTTATTTATATTATCATTCTCCACCACTATTTCCACGGCATACTCATCTGATACCAGCTGCAGCACCTGTGTCAACTCGGTATTTTCGAATTCGAACCGAGAGGTAGCTTCCGGTTTCAACGGCAAAGGCCTGTCCACTATCGAAGCCACGAACATCCGATTTTCTTCCGAATAAATAACTTTCTGGTTAGGCGTTAAGAGTACCCCGTTTTCTTTACTTCCTTCGATAACGGGCAAAAGTTGCTTGTTCTCCGACACCTCTACCCTTCCTCTCAGCACCGATACCTCCACCTGTTTATTTACTTTCCGGGTGTTAATCACGAAACTGGTACCGAGTACATGCGTCACCAGTTTGTTATGATAAATGAAAAAAGGTTGCTTGGCTCTTTTCGTAACATCGAATAATGCCTCTCCTTCCAGATACACCTGCCTTTTATCCTTTGCAAAATGAGCCGGGTAACTAAGC
>JANNOM010000034.1:0-1778 GCA_031399065.1 Chitinophagaceae bacterium | reverse complement strand
GCTTATAATTTACGCCCTGCATTTTGCAGGGTTTTTCTTTATTACAACAACTTAGCCCCAATAAAAAAACCTCTCATCATTGAAAGGCTTCTTTTAGTACCACGTACGGGATTCGAACCCGTGATTCCTCCGTGAAAGGGAGGCGTCTTAACCCCTTGACCAACGCGGCATTTCCTGTTAAAGGACGGCAAAGATAACGAGTGGTAATTTTTCAGCCAAATAATTTAAAAAAATCAGGCGTTTTATCAACCTGTTTTACATGCATCAGTTTTAATTAATCTTCTCACAGTACTGTAAACAGTGATTTGTACACATTAATCCGCATGAATAAATATTCTCATTAAATATCTGTTGCATCTTCGTAATTTTGCGTCTCAAATTTTAAATTCAACTAAAAGATATGAGTACAGTTAAAGTTGCTATTAATGGTTTTGGCCGCATCGGCCGGTTGGTGTTTCGCCAGATATATAACATGGATGGTATTGATGTTGTTGCTATCAACGATTTAACCAGTCCCGCCGTGCTGGCACATTTATTAAAGTACGATAGTGCCCAGGGCCGTTTTGGCCAGGATGTAACTTCTACCGAAAATTCAATTATAGTAAATGGTCATGAAGTAAAAGTATATGCACAAAAAGATCCTGCTCAAATTCCCTGGGAGCAGCATGATGTGGATGTGGTGATAGAAAGTACCGGTTTCTTTACAGATAAAGCAAAAGCCGAAGCACATATTACTGCCGGTGCAAAAAGAGTGGTTATATCTGCACCAGCAACCGGCGATTTAAAAACTATTGTGTTTAATGTTAATCATGCTATTTTAGATGGCAGCGAAACCATTATCAGTTGTGCAAGTTGTACAACCAACTGTTTGGCCCCAATGGCAAAAACGCTGAATGATAATTTTGGTATCGTTACCGGTATCATGAGCACCATTCATGCTTATACCAACGATCAGAATACATTGGATGCACCACATCCAAAAGGCGATCTGAGAAGAGCAAGGGCAGCTGCTGCCAATATTGTTCCTAACAGTACCGGTGCGGCCAAAGCAATTGGTTTGGTTTTACCGGAGTTAAAAGGAAAATTAGATGGCGGTGCACAAAGGGTGCCTGTAATTACAGGTTCTGTTACCGAGCTATATTCTATTTTAGATAAAAAAGTTACAGCCGGAGAAGTTAACGCTGCCATGAAAGCCGCCAGCAATGAAAGCTTTGGTTATAACGAAGACGAAATTGTGAGCAGCGATGTAATCGGCATTACTTATGGTTCTTTGTTTGATGCAACACAAACCAAAGTGCAGATTGTTGGCGATAAGCAATTGGTTAAAACCGTTAGCTGGTACGATAATGAAATGAGCTATGTATCACAACTGGTACGTACGGTTCATCATTTTGCAAAATTGATAAAATAATATCTTTTAATAAATTTTAAACCGCAGAGGCGCTGAGACGCAGAGGAAAAATTCTCAGCGGCTTTGCCACTCTGCGGTTTAATTTTATAAACAAAGTTTATGTCAAAATTCAGCGACTTCAATTTCTCGGGTCACAAAGTCCTTATCCGTGTTGATTTTAATGTTCCACTGGATGAGAATTATAAAATTACAGATGATACCCGTATGGCAGCAACCATTCCAACCATTAAAAAAGTTTTAGCTGATGGGGGTAGTGTTATTTTAATGAGCCACTTCGGCAGACCCAAAAAAGGGCCTGAAGATAAATTTTCATTAAAGCATCTTGTGAATCCACTATATAGTTTACTCAATGTTGGGCATGCTAACC
>JANNOM010000108.1:0-19261 GCA_031399065.1 Chitinophagaceae bacterium | reverse complement strand
AAAATGTGGCCCATACCGTATGGGGTGAGTGCCACTATCCAGTTTTCCACCACAGGCGGATATACGGTGATACAGCAGATCAATGCCCTGGGTCAGGTAGTGAAAGTACTTACCAGCCAGGATTACGCCGCCGGTACCTATAACCTGGATGTATACAACGATCCGCTGCCCCCGGGGGTATATTTTCTTAGGCTGCAAAATAAATCGCTGCAGAAAGTAATCACTATTATGAAGGGAAGATAGCCTAAACGTATATAACAATAATGCCCTAATTTCGCATCTATATTTCCAGATGCTTATTAAATGTATATTTTTATCGATATGTTCGTTCGCTGTTATGCACGCCCATGCGAACGACAGTATACCCGTGATAATAAAAGGCAAACTGCAATCGCCCTGGAACGATGAAACTTCAGGGCTTGCTGCATCCTCCGTTAATAAAGGGTTACTGTATATTCATAACGACAGCGGGGATACCAGCCGGTTCTTCGTGATAAATCCCAAAGGACAATTAAAAGCCGTTTATTACTTTAAAGGCGATACCAGCATAAGTCATGGCGTGGTGGACTGTGAAGATATGGCTACCGGGCCCGGACCGTTGCCGGGTAAGCATTATATTTACCTGGCAGACATTGGTGATAACAGAACGACCGTGCCGGTAAGGCCTTCCGTAACCATATATAGGATGCAGGAGCCCGTTCTTGCCCCATCAAAAGAATTGTTTACGGGCGAAGTACTTGCAGAGCCTTTGCACTTTAAATATCCGGACGGTGCCAGGGATGCTGAAACGATTATGATAGACCCGCTGGAAAAATTATTATACATCGTTTCCAAACGAGAAGATTCAGTGGGCGTTTATACTACCCCGTTAAATCATCGTGCCGGGGATACGGCGGTACTTACAAAAATGACTTCTCTGTTCTTCGCAGGGTTTGGTTTTTTAAAGCAGATTACAGCAGGTTGTATTTCGGGGGATGGCAGCCAGGTGATCTTGAAAAATTATACCGGCGTTTATTACTGGAAAAGAAAAGGTAAAGAACCGCTGTGGAAACTCATGATGGGCAAACCCGAAAAAAGGCCCTATGTACTGGAAACGCAGGGCGAAGCGATTGGGTTCAACCAAGACGGCACTGGTTATTATACTGTCAGCGAGGAGCCGGATCAGCCCATATATTATTACCCGCTTAAGTGATCTATTAAACCATCAGCACATCATGGACTTATCGAATGTTTTTTACTGGTTCCGCAAAATCGCTTTTGCGGAGGGAATATCTTTCCTGGTATTGTTATTTATAGCCATGCCGTTAAAATACCTGGCGGATGCCCCGGCGGCGGTAAAAATAGTGGGTGGCCTGCACGGAGCGCTGTTCGTGGCTTTTATGACGGGGGGTGTTCTGGTGATGTACGTCTATAAGAAAAGCCTGCTTTGGCTGCTGAAGGCGTTCATTGCTTCCATTATACCTTTTGGTACTTTTATCATGGAAAAATATTGGAAGAAGGAACAGTTACAGTATGATCTTAACCGGAAAGTTAAAAAGTAATTTCAACGGTTACACTTGCCCCTGGCTTTTTTCTTATCCACCGCGGACCTTCTTTCAGAAGCCGGATAGCTTCCCCGTCCAGCGGTGCCGATAAAGACTTAATTATTTTGAAGTCATGCGTCTTGCCCGATCTTTTCACCCTGAACTTAATTAATGCAGTTCCGTGCATATTTTCCTGGCCGGAAGGTATTTTTTTACTGGCATCTATGTAATTCCTGAATGCCTGTAAACCATTTACCGGCGCGGCTTCCGAGGTGTCGGTTAACTGATATTTTATTGAGGTAACGGCGCCGGTATATGTCCTCTTCTTTTGGGTACCGTACCCGATCACGATAATGTCATCCATTGAAGCGGTATCCTGTATCACCAGTTCATTTTCTTTATTGATATCCTGCTTTCTCCGGGAAGCATTCATTTCGACCTTTAAGCCAGGGGCTTTGCCGCTGATGGTTGCAGACTTGTCGGAGGAACTTATTACCGGTGCCGGAGGTGCAGCTGCTGCTGCTTTTGCCGGTTCCGGTATAGCGCGTGTATTGTCGATCGGGGCAAGCTCCTGTGCAGTATTTTCACGCGGTAAGGCAGCGTCCTTTTCTTCACTAAGCCTATCGGCCATTGCTTCCTGCAAAGGGGGCGCTGGCCGAACGAGGCTTTCGGCGGGAACCGGTAATGGTACTGAAGTATTGATGGTGTCGGTTAAAGGTAATGCCGCCTTCTTTTCATTCATTGCCAGTTGCCTGTTATCGTTATTGTTTAAAAGCATATACGCCACCGATAAGCCGCCTGCAAGTAATATTACCGAAGCCGCAATCCTGTACCATGTTTTTTTATGGAAAGGAATTACGGTAGAAGACGTATCGTTCAACTGCTTATACAGTATAGCTATATTCTTTTGGTTTTCCGCTTTATCGTACCTGGCATAACCATCGATGGCATCAGCCAGAAAGGGGTCTTCCAGTGCTGCCTTTTCCATTGCATGCATCTGCTGCGCAGACATTTCACCATCCAGGTATTGCTGGATGTCTGCTGCCGTATATGATTTATTATCGTGTTCCTTATTACTCACTTTTTATTTCCTGTTTCTCCATGCATATTTTTAAATTTCTTCTCCCGTTTTGTATCAGGCTTCTTACCTTATTCCATTCCAGGCCGGTGATCCCCGCTATTTCCTGATAGCTTTTATTCTTAAGATAAAAGAGCTCGACCGATTTTTTCTGTTCCGCCTGCAGGGATTCAAGGCAATTTTCCAGCAAACTGAATACCGCTTCGTTCTCCAGCATGCCATTAAGATGCACTGTTTCTTCCAAATGCATACTATCCGGGTTAAATTCCACTGTCTTAAGGTTCCGGGGCGTGCGCAATTGCATCAGGCAATAGTTTCTTGCCAGGGTATAGAGCCAGCTCTTAAAATTGTCCACCTTATGCTGCCGCAGTTTTGGTACCAGTTCCCCGAATATCTGCATAACGGCATCTTTGGCGGTTTCACTATCCTTGAGGTACTTGAGGCATACACCATACACCAGTTCCATATAGCGCTGGTATAGTATGCTGAGGGTGCGTAATTCGCCGGAGCTTTTATAAGAAGCCACCAGCTCCCCATCCGGAATACCGGGGTCTGATATGGTTTTAAGGAATAGCAATTCAGCGGGAAAGATAAGGTAAAATAGAAATATTTGGTTGATGCGGATCAATTTCTCGCGGACACGCAGTTATAGAAAAAAGCCGCGACCTAAAAAAGATTTCATTTTTGGCGATATCGAAAAGTAAAAGTAATATCTTCCATTTCCTGTCAAGGTTTTCTTTATGCTTAAAATCTTGAGCTTCTATAAGAAAGCTTTTGAAGACCGTCATAATCGCAAATAGATACATCATATCTTTTAGTTGCAGAGGGTTGTATTTAGTGAGCTACTAGAAATGTAATGAAATTTATCGTTTATTTACATTGAATTCTGTTGCAACGTGTGTTATCTCATTACCTCCCTGTTTTCAAGTCGTATTTTAACTGGTTTGTCTTCCTCTATTTCGCTCGATCCGAAAAACATACTGGGAAGACCGTAGGAAGATACCCTGATGTGGCAATAAGGTGAAAGTCCCCGTTTTTTTTGTAAATTTGAGTAAAATACAGAAATGCTGCAAGTTGCTGGAACATATTATCAGGGGAAAGTGCATTTGGAAAAAATATTGGCTACGGATCGCCCTTTAAAGGTGGTAGTAATGTTTGAGGAAGATGTGAAGGAAGCCCCCAAAGGATTAAATTTGACTGACTTTTCATTTATGAAAAGCAGGGAGTTATTAAAAAACATCAAAGGATCTTTTGGAGATACCGTTGTAGATGAAAGACGGGAAGCAATATGAAACTGTATTTAGATACGTCTTCTTTATTCAAACTATATCATGATGAATCCGGCACGCAGGAGCTGGATAATTTCTTCTCCGCTAATAATATAGTGGATATTTTTTTGTCAGAAATCACGAAAGTTGAATATGTTTCTGCTGTTTATAAAAGAGCAAGAATGAAAGATTTAAGTGGTAGTGATGCAGAAATAATTATAAAATTGTTTGAGAGTGATCTTCAGAAATACTCCATTATCCCGGTAAATAGCATCACGCTTGAAAAAGCTAAAATACTTATTGGAAAATATGGACAAGACGGCCTGCGTACCTTGGATTCCATGCAATTAGCTTCTGCAATAGAAGTAAAAAACATTGTAAATAAGTATTTTACCTCCGATCAGTTATTACATACCCTCTTTTTAAAAGAGAACTTGCCCGTTTAATTGTGTGCATCCATTTAAAACTCCTGCAGACTTTATTTATAAAAGCCCTCAAAAAACAGGGCATGGATAAGCAGTGCTTCAGCCTGATTTCGCGTTAATTTTACCGATTTCTTCAAAAGTTTATATAATCTTGTACCAAAGATCAGATATGTTCGAGCAACTCTTTGGCGCTATTAGTAACAAGATATCGTTCACCCGGGACGATCTGGAACTGGTAAAGCCTTATTTTATCGCCAAAAAGCTGCGGAAAAAACAGTACCTGTTGCAGGAAGGGGACGTGGGCAAATATACAGGCTTCGTGGAAAAAGGTGCGCTCAGGTCTTATACGGTCAATGAAAAGGGTAACGAACAAATCCTGCAATTTGCCCTGGAAGGATGGTGGATAGGGGATAACTACAGTTTTCATACGGGCGAGCCGTCTGTATATAATATCGATGCGCTGGACGACTCGGAACTGCTGCTGATCACGTCCGCATCGATGGAGCAGATGCTGGATAAAGTGCCTAAAATGGAAAAGTATTTCCGTATCCTGCTTCAGAACAGTATGACCGCCCTGCAGCGAAGGCTGATTGCGTCTTTAAGTCTTACCTCGGAAGAAAAATATAAAAGGCTTATAAAAGTATACCCGGATATCATCCAGCGGGTACCGCAGCATATGGTGGCTTCTTACCTGGGCATAACCCCCGAAACCCTGAGCCGGATCCGTAAACAGCTGATGACGGCCGGTAAATGATTGATTTATGTCAAGGCTATTTCTTGCGTTTGCTCAATGGTGGATGGCACCGGATCGTTCTATATTTGTAAAACAAATGGTGAGTAGTAATTGAAAAAGACGATATCTATTATAGGGGCAAATGATAAAATGGGCACGGCCGTGGCAAAAGAGCTGGTAACAGGCCCTTACCGCTTACTGTTAATGGGGAATGAGGTTGATAAAGCCGCCTGCCTCGAACATCTGCTCACGGAACTGAAAGGTATAGCCCCTGATGCGGAGGTGGAAGTGCTTGATTGCCTGGTAGACGCTTCCTGGGAAGCGGATATTATAATTCTCGTGGTAGCCGTTTGTAAAGAGAAGGAAATTGCGGCAATGATAAAGGAAGTGGCAACAGGCAAACTGGTGATCCGCATCACAGACGCAGGAGAAGAAGCCGAAGCGGAGGAATTATATACAGGACTTCCTTATTCGAAAGTGATTAAAGTACGGTGTGAACCCCTTCAGGAAGTTCCCTATGTTCCGGTGGTTGATGGTATGCCGGTAAGAGCGTTTATAGAACTTCAGTATTAGTTATCTATTTACATAAATAAAAATCAAATCAGGCATGAAAAAGTTAGTATTATTTTTAGCAGTGGCGGCTATCAGCAGTTCTCTTATGGCCCAGACAAAATGGAATGTAGATCCTGCACATTCCAACGTACGCTTTACCGTTTCGCATCTTGTTATCTCTGAAGTGGAGGGAAGTTTTAAGAAATTTAATGGTTCCATTTCAAGCACGAGTGCAGATTTTAACGGGGCTTCCGTAGAATTTACTATTGATGTTAACAGTGTTTATACAGATAACACCAACCGTGACGGGCACCTGAAGGGCGACGATTTTTTCAGCGCGGCCAAATATCCCAACATGGTATTCAAGAGCACTTCTTTTAAAAAGATCAGCGGCAATAAGTATGAACTGTTGGGTAATCTTACCATTCGTGATGTGACCAAGCCCATAAAGTTTGATGTTACTTATGGCGGTACTGCCAAGGATGGCTATGGTAACACGAAGGCCGGCTTTAAAGCTACCGGCCTTATCGATCGTTTTGTTTATGGCCTTAAATGGAACTCGTTAACGGAAGCAGGAGGTGCAACGGTAGGTAAAGATATCACGATTGACCTTAAGCTGGAATTTGCTCAGGCTAAATAGATCAGACAATCATATCAAACCAGATTGCTCTTATGGAGCAGGATCAGGCCCCTCTAAGGGGTCTTTTTCTATGGTATCCTTTACTATAAATGCAGTGCCAGGAAACTCCCTCGAAAGCGTTGGAAGGTATTCTTCTGCCTCCGTGCGGGTTTTAAAGTTTCCTACTTTCAGGCGATAGTAAGGGGACTGGTAGAGGAAATAGGGTTTAAGTTCCGGGTATACCTGGTATATCTTCGTTTTAGCGGCGATCGCTTTGGTGCGGTCGGTAGTGCTTATTACCTGTATGCGAAATCCCGGACCGGCGCGGCGCCTGTCGCGTGTGGTTTCTTCGTTGATCTGTATCTGCTTTTTAATCAAAAGCTCTATGCGGGCATCTTTATTCACCACTACCGACCCTGTGTCTGCCTGCTGCGCCCGGGTGTTGAACCAGGTCAGCAACAGCAATAGTATAGCACTGTATTTCATATGGGCCAATTATTTATTTAAGCCACATCCCTGCCATGGCACTGCTTGAATTTTTTGCCGCTTCCGCAAGGACAAGGATCGTTGCGGCCAACTTTAAGACCTACTTTTACCGGCTCCTGCTTTACCCCCGCCCCGCCGGAAGGATCGAAATAATCGTTTTCATTCGCTGCATAATCGTCTCCCCTTGCATCTATTTCGTCTTTATTCACACGCATCCTGCTCATGTCCGTTTTCTTTTCCCGGCCTTCTTTTAATGGCTGTTCAGCCTGCTCTACCGGTATGCCGCTATGCGTTAGAAACGATACGATGTCCTTATTTACTTCACTGTCCATCTGGCGGAAAAGACTGAATGCTTCCACCTTATAAATCACTAAAGGATCTTTCTGTTCCAGGTAAGCCGTCTGAACGCTTTGTTTCAGATCGTCCATACTGCGCAGGTGTTCTTTCCAGGCATCGTCTATCAGTGCCAGGTTGATGGTCTTTTCGAGTGAGTTAAGCAGTTCCCTGCCTTCGGTTTCGATCGTCTTTTTAAGATTGGCGAGCACGTGGATATTTTTGCGCCCATCGCTGAACGGAACCACTACGTTTTCTATATGATCACCCTGCGTTTGCCGGATATTGGTAAACACGGGCACCGCCTGCTTTCTCAGTTCTTCCTTTTTATGCTGGTACCCGGCTATGGCTTCCGTATAAAGCTTCTCCGTTACATCGTTTATATTCGTCTTCTGCAACTCTTCACGGGTGATGGTGGTATCCATCCCAAAGTTCATGATCACCGCCAGCTTGAATCCTTCGAAATCGTCCTGCTCGCGGAACAGGGTTACCAGTCCTTCGGCTACCACATAAAAAGCGTTATCGAGGTCAAGTGCCAGTCTTTCTCCAAACAAAGCGTGGTTACGTTTTTCGTATACCACTTTACGCTGTTTGTTCATTACATCATCGTATTCCAGCAGCCGCTTGCGGATACCAAAATTGTTTTCCTCCACTTTCTTCTGGGCACGCTCGATCGATTTGGTGATCATGCTATGCTGTATTACTTCGCTTTCCTTATAACCCATTTTATCCATCAGCGAAGCGATGCGTTCGCTACCGAACATCCTCATCAGGTCGTCTTCCAGCGATACGTAGAATTGCGTGGTACCGGGATCTCCCTGGCGGCCGGCGCGACCGCGCAACTGCCTGTCTACCCGGCGGCTTTCGTGCCGCTCCGTACCGATAATGGCCAGTCCGCCCGCTTCTTTTACCCCGGGCCCCAGCTTGATATCCGTACCCCGGCCAGCCATATTAGTCGCGATGGTAATGGCCCCTGCCAGTCCGGCTTCTGCCACCACCTGTGCCTCCCGTGCGTGCTGTTTGGCATTTAATACATTATGCGGAATCTTTTTTACCTGCAGCATTTTACTCAGTAACTCACTTACTTCCACCGAAGTAGTACCTACCAGGGCAGGCCGGCCCAGCGATCTGAGTTTTTCCAGTTCGTCGATTACGGCTTTGTATTTTTCACGCTTGGTTTTATATACCAGGTCCTGTTCATCTTTCCGGGTAACCGGAATATTGGTGGGTATGTTTACCACATCCAGCTTATAAATGTCCCACAGCTCTGCCGCTTCGGTCTCTGCGGTACCCGTCATGCCCGCCAGCTTGTGGTACATCCTGAAATAGTTCTGCAGTGTGATCGTGGCATAGGTTTGAGTAGCGGCTTCTATTTTCACGTTCTCTTTCGCTTCTATGGCCTGGTGCAACCCGTCGGAATAGCGGCGGCCTTCCATGATACGGCCGGTCTGTTCGTCCACTATTTTTACCTGTTCTTCAATCACCACATACTCTACGTCGTTGTCGAACAGTGTATAGGCTTTCAGCAACTGCTGCACGGTATGTATACGATCGGCTTTAATGGAATACTCGTTGAGTATCGCTTCTTTCTTGTGTAATTTCTCATCGGGGGTAAGCGTGGCATCCTTATCCAGTTCGCCCAGCTTGATACTGATATCCGGAAGTATAAAAAACTCGGGGTCTTCTCCGGAGCGGGTGATCATCTGCAGTCCTTTTTCCGTAAGGTCTACCTGTTTATTCTTTTCTTCGATATGGAAAAACAGTTCCTCATCTACTTTGGGCATCTCTTTCGACTGGTCTGCCAGGTAATAGTTTTCCGTTTTCTGCAACCTGACCCTTACCCCCGGTTCGCTAAGGAACTTGATCAGGGCCCCGCTCTTGGGCAGCCCGCGGTAGGCACGCATCAGCGCCAGTCCGCCATCTTTCGCATCATCATTGCCTTCGGCAAATTTTTTCCTGGCTTCCGTTAAAAATTTATTGACCACCTGCTTCTGGGCTTCTACCAGCTGGTATACCCTGGGTTTTAAAATATGGTATTGCTGCTCATCGCCCCGTGGTACCGGGCCGGAGATGATAAGCGGGGTACGGGCATCATCTATCAGTACACTATCCACCTCATCCACCATCGCATAATGGTGCTTGCGCTGTACCATTTCGTCGGGATTGTGCACCATATTATCTCTCAGGTAATCGAAGCCAAATTCGTTGTTGGTTCCATACGTTATGTCTGCGAGATAGGCTTTCCGGCGTTCTTCGGTATTGGGGTGGTGCTTGTCGATGCAATCGACGGTAAGTCCCAGCCATTCGAACAGGGTGCCGTTCCATTCGCTGTCCCTGCGGGCAAGGTAGTCGTTCACCGTTACGATGTGGACCCCCAGTCCGGGAAGCGCGTTCAGGTAAGCGGGAAGCGTGCTCACCAGGGTTTTACCTTCCCCGGTAGCCATTTCGGAAATTTTGCCGGAGTGCAGCACGCTGCCGCCTATCAACTGCACATCGTAATGAATCATGTTCCAGGTGATGGGTGCTCCACCTGCAGGCCAGGTATTTTTGTATACTGAAGTATCGCCGTTGATCGTAATATATTCTTTCTTAACACTGAGCTGCCTGTCCATTTCCGTGGCGGTAGAAACCAGTTCCGTACTGGTGGAAAAACGCCTCGCCGTTTCTTTCACTACCGCAAAAGCCTCCGGAAGCAGTTCCTTTAAAATCACTTCCAGTTGTTCGTCCCTATCTTCTTTAAGCTGGTCGATCTGCTGGTAGGCGGTATCTCTTCCGGCCATATCCTCTATTGGTAATGCTTCGGCCTCTTCCTGTAGTTTTAGGATGGATGCGTCAATACCCTGTAAGTGAGCGCGGATCTGCTCTTTAAATACAATCGTTTTCCCCCGTAATTCATCATTAGTGAGGGATTGATAGGCGGTAAAATGGGCGTTGATCTTCTCCACCACCGGCAGGATGATCTTTACGTCTTTTTCCGATTTGCTACCGCCGAATAATTTTGAAATAAAACCTAACATAATATCTTAAATTATAATTTGCGTGGCCTTTAAAACTTGTTACACCGGTCAAATTTAGTGCTGAATACCGCCTGTAGCCATATTGGCAGGGGGTCAAAGGTAGTAAATATAAGGAAGTTCCCCGCCGGGTATTTGATGGGGCCTTCTCTCTCAAAAGCAAAAAACAGGCATCGTTTGTTCAGAGAATAGAGTCAGCAACCAAAATCCTGAAAATTCACGACCCGATTTTGAATTTGAATAAAACGAGTCGAGATATCCCCGGTATATCTCCGGGATATTACCGGGTTATGAGAGACAGGAAGTAATAGGAAGGCCGTCTATTCGATAAAAAAAATGTATCTTGAATAGGATATGGTTGTGCAAAAATCCATTAAATGAAGCGTAAACCCGGTTCTTTAAATTTTAGCGGAAGATTAGGTGGAATCATTAGTATTTACACGGATAAAAACGGTATAGAAATACAACGGGCAAAAGGGGGGCCTACTAAAAAGCAGATTGAAAAGCTGCCCCAGTTTGAGGCGCAACGTAAAAATATGACGGATTTTGCGCAGGCTTCCACTTATGCAAAAAAATTTAGAAAGATCTTCGCCAACTTACTTGGCCAGGTGCCGGAAACCACTTTCGGTGCCCGTATGGTGGCACATATCCTTGCATTGATTAAACAGGATGAAAGAAACGAGAAGGGATTCCGGGTTCTTTTAAGTAAGCACATACGGGATTTTAAAAAAATATTCCTGGACAAGCATAATACCAGCGGGTTAGTTACTGTTAAAACCAACAGGAACGAAAAAGACAACTTCATATTGACGATTAAGGCCGTACCCGAGCTGCTCAAAAAACAGGCCGGCACTCATTACCAGGTAACCAGTTACCTGTACGAGTATTTTCCCGGGTATCGAATGCGGGAAGTTCTGGAGACAAACCTCCTATCTACAGATGGAAGCCATTCAAATGAGTTGCTGCAACACCATATCCCTGCAGATGCAACCGCCGTTTTTCTTCATGGAGTGAGCATCGTCTTTTTTCAGGAAACAGACGGGGAATACAGGAAATTAACGGGAAACGGATTAAACGGAGGGTGGATATCAGGTGTTTAATCATGTGCTTCCCGTTTTATTTATATACATCAGGCAGCAACACCATTTTTTGTTTTTACTCCCTCATTACGCTACCTTTGCGGCCCGGAAAGCATTCATTCATTTAGAATATATCAGATATGTCAGGTGCCTTAAAAGAGGTTCGCAATCGAATAAAATCGGTACAAAGTACACAGCAGATCACCAAAGCGATGAAAATGGTGAGTGCCGCTAAGCTGAGACGTGCACAGGATTCCATTACCCAGATGCGTCCGTACGCCCGCAAACTGCAGGAAATGCTGAGCAATATCGTGAGTAATACGGAGGGTGAAGTGGGTGGAACCCTGGCAACCGAAAGGCCGGTAGAAAAAGTGCTGCTAATAGTAATTACCAGCGACCGGGGACTGGCGGGCGCTTATAACGCCAATATTATCAAAGCAGCGAAAGCCGCCATAAGCGATAAGTATGCAGAACAGGCCGCCAAAGGCAATGTACATATATGGAGTATTGGCAAAAAGGGGTACGAGCATTTTTTACGGCTTAATTATAAAGTAAACGCCGAGTTTAAAGATGTTTTTCTTAACCTGCGCTTCGAAACGGTGCAGGCATGCGCGGTGGCCGCGGTAAAAGCGTTTGAGGAAAAACAGTTTGACGCCGTAGAGTTGGTATACAGCGAATTCCGTAATGCCGCCACCCAGCGGTTTACGGTGGAGCCTTTTTTACCCATACCTAAAGTAACCCGGATAAAGGGCAAAAAAAGTGATTTTATTTTTGAACCGGCCAAAGAAGAACTGATTGCCGAGCTGATGCCCAAGATATTGAATACCCAGTTATACAAAGCCATACTGGACGCAAACGCCTCCGAACACGGAGCACGCATGACGGCTATGGACAAGGCAAGTGAAAACGCCAATGAACTACTGAAAAGTCTCAAATTGTCGTACAACCGTGCCCGTCAGGCCGCTATTACCACCGAACTGACCGAGATCGTAAGCGGTGCTGCGGCCCTGCAGGGATAATAATTGCCAAAACGAACTATGGAACTTTCCGAAATTATACCTCATATAGAAGCACTTATTTTTGCCAGCGAAAAACCGCTGACTTCCCTGGAACTGACGGAACTGATCAACAATGCGTTTGGTTTTATGGATGATAAGATTACGCTCGACCAGATAGAATCTGCGGTAGAAGGGGTTATTGAAAAGTATGGTTCCCCGTTTTATCCGTTTGAAGTGAGGGAAAGCGGCGGCGGGTGGCAGTTTCTCACCAAAAAGGATTTTCACAAAACAGTGGCACAACTGAATGGCGATAAATACCTGAAACGCCTATCCAGTGCTTCCCTGGAAACACTTTCCATTATTGCGTACAAACAACCGATAACCAAGGGGGAAATAGAAGCCATCCGGGGAGTAAGCAGCGATTACAGCATCCAGAAACTGCTGGAAAAGGAACTGATACTGATAACGGGCAGAAACGAAGACATGCCGGGTAAGCCCCTGGTCTATGCCACTTCCAGGAATTTTATGGATTACTTCGGGTTAAATTCTCCCGATGATCTTCCCCGCATTAAAGAAGTACTGGCCGACCAGGTGGTACCCACCACGATATCGGGTGAAGAAATACAACCCGATACATTCCCGGAAAATGCAGGAGAAGAAGCTATAGCCCTGGTGGTAAGTGGCAATGGGCAATTGCTGGAACAGGAGGATGACACCATTCCCGCTGATGCACAAATGCCGGCCAACGAGGCCCTGATGGAGAAAGAAACGTCCGGCGACTATAGTGCCTCCGAAAATGAAGACACCGGTGAAGCACCGGAAGACGAAGCCGGTCCAGGGGAAGAAAAGACCGCCGACTGATCTGCTTTGCTATTAAATTGTAAGAACATTTCACCTATTCGTATATATGCAGCAACAACTTACCCATGCAGACCTCGTACAACTGGCAGACGAATTCGGTACTCCTCTCTATATATATAATACCGCTAAAATAAAAGAACAATACCAGAAACTTACCGGTGCTTTTGGCGATAACACCGTTTTTTTCTACGCCTGCAAAGCACTTACCAATATCAACATACTTAAATATGTGAAATCGCTGGGGGCTAATATAGACTGCAGCTCCATCAATGAAGCGAAGCTGGCCTTGCATGCCGGGTTTACTGCAGACAGGATATTGTATACTTCCAACGGGATCGGATTCAGCGAAATAGAAGAAGCCCGGGCCCTGGGTGTGATAATCAATATTGACAGTCTTTCCAACCTGGAGAAATTCGGCCAAAAATACGGGCATAGCTACCCGGTGGGTGTGCGGTTAAGACCCAATATCATGGCGGGCGGCAATCTTAAAATCTCCACGGGGCATGATAAAAGTAAGTTCGGTATACCGGTGGATCAGATAGATCAGGTGCTTGCTCTTGTCGAAAAATACGATCTCCATATCAACGACCTGCATATACATACCGGTAGCGAGATACAGGACGTGGATGTTTTTTTAAAAGGGATAGAGGTACTATTTGAAGTAGTACCCCTGTTTAAAGAGCTCCGGTTTATCGATCTCGGGGGCGGTTTTAAAGTTCCATATAAGGAAGGAGACAGCGAAACGGATATCAACCTGCTGGCGGTGAAAGTGAAGGAAGCCTTCGCCAGTCATCCCAGTGCCACCGGTAAAAACCTCCAAATATGGTTTGAACCCGGTAAATTTCTGGTGAGCGAATGCGGTTATTTCATAAGCCGGGTAAATGTGCTGAAAGAAACCTCCGCTGCCACTTTTGTAAGCGTCGATAGCGGCTTTAACCACCTGATACGTCCGATGTTTTACGATTCCTATCACCGTATCGAGAACATCAGCAATGCCGGAGGTAAGGAAAAAATATACTCAGTAGTGGGCAATATCTGTGAAACGGACACGTTTGCATGGGACCGGAAAATGGCAGAAGTGAGAGAGGGGGACTACCTGGTATTTTATAATGCAGGTGCTTACGGGTTCGAAATGTCATCCAATTTCAACTCCCGTTTTAAACCTGCAGAAGTACTCATAAAAGACGCGCAGGCTTTGCTGATAAGGAAAAGAGACGTGTTTGAAGACCTGCTGCGAAACCAGATTGAAGTGCTTTAGATATAATACTTCGGCTTTGTTCCTATGGACCTATTTAGTGCCTATCTCTTATCAGGAATAATTATTTATATCGAGGGCCTGCTTTTTGCAATCCAAAGTTTATCATGTTGCGTATATCATAAAGAACAGATAACCGGACGCCAATTACTTATTTTTTGAAGATCCGATTGCCACTCATTTTTCAACCATCAAATCAAATATTATGTCTAAGATGATTTCATCTAAAGATGGGATAGTGCTTCCTAGCGCAAGCAATGTTCCCAATGTTTCCCGAAGAAAATTTTTAAGTTATGCAGGTGCAGCGGCAAGCCTGGCAATGGTAGCAGTGGCTTGCGACAAAGATGATGACGACAACAATTCTTCTGCAGGAGTAAATCTTGGAAGTGGCGATGTTGGTATCCTCAATTACGCCTATGCTCTAGAACAACTGGAAGCCGCATTTTACGAAAGAGTGGTTTCTTCCTTCTACACCGGCGTTACTTCTCTTGAGAGGGAGTATCTGACTGATATCCGGAATCATGAAGTAGGTCACCGTGAATTCTTTAAGGCAGCTATTACTGCTGCAGCTCCTACAATGATCATCCCGGCACTTGAAGTAAATTTTACTTCTATTGATTTTACCAGCAGGGCCAGCGTGTTGGGAACTGCAAAGGCATTTGAAGACCTGGGTGTTACCGCTTACAACGGCGCAGGCCAGTTAATCTCCACAACAGGTAACGGTCCTACGTATCTTACATTAGCAGGTAAAATCGTTTCGGTAGAAGCCAGGCACGCAGCCCTGATTGCTGAACTGTTGCAGGAAGGATCGTTTTCCAATACCACTAACGCATCAGGGTTAGATATGGCAAGAACGCCTGCACAGGTGCTGAACATCGCCGCTCCGTTTATCACGACAAGAATCAATGCAAGTAATTTACCATCTTAAAATAACTAATCATGAACTTACAAAATATATTCAGCGAAATTGAAAAGGTAGATCCAGAGGTGTACGACAGATTCGACACCAGGAGAAAGGCAATGAAACAATTTGCCAATCTTTCCGGTAAATTAGCACTGGCCGCAGTACCTATGGCCGTGGCATCCATGTTCAGCAAAGCTTATGGCCAAACACCGGCTGACGTAAACGGGGTATTAAACTTCGCTTTAACGCTGGAAGAACTGGAAGCCCAGTTTTATGTTAACATTGTCGGGTCAGCGGGTTTTTTGACGGGTTCTACTACAGTCAGGAATGCATTAACCAAGATAAAAGATGATGAAGTTGCGCACGTTGCCTTATTAAGAACAGTATTGGGTGGTGCCGCAGTAGCAAAACCTAATTTTGACTTTAGCGGCGGCAATGGTACCGGTACCGGACCATTTGCGGGATATCTTGCGAGTTTAGATACTCAACTTGCTATGGCTCAAACTTTTGAAGACACAGGCGTACGGGCTTATAAAGGACAGGCTACGAATCTTCAATCGAACAGGGTGGCACTTACCACTGCTTTGCAGATTCACTCGGTAGAAGCAAGGCACGCTGCCTACATCAGGCAACTGAGAAGAACGCGTAGTGCAGCGATCCCTGCCGGTCAAACGCTAAAACCCTGGATTACATTGAATCAAACAGGTATTGACTTCGGTGCTACTGCCAACGCAGCTATTCAACTGAGCTATAATGGGGAAGAAGTTACTTCACAGGCAAATGTAAATATTGTTAATCTCGGAGGCTCCTTTAATGATGCCGTAGCGGCTTCTGCAGGTTTCGACGAAACATTGACAAGAACACAAGTTGAAACAATCGTTGACATATTTATCGTACCATAGGATTGGTTTCTAAAATAATAAAAGCAGGTTGCCTTATGGTAGCCTGCTTTTTTATGTAATACGGATTGCTGTTGCAGGGCTCAAGTAAAAATCTGAATGTTTTAGTATACTTAAGATTCTTTATAGACGCCTTCATTATTTCGAAAGAATTACCCGCCCGCACTCACCTTCTCCGTCGGCAAAGTGCGCGCCCTTTTTAGGACAAAAAAAATGATGTGAGAAGCACTGGGAGGATTATTTCATTAACCTGTGCAGTTAATGTAGGACGGGACATTCTGAATGCTTGTTAGAAGTTTATTAGAACCTTATTAGAAGTTTCCTATATGCTTGTTAGAAGTCTGCTAATAGTTTACTAAATGCCTGGCCGTTGCAGACCAGATGCCTGCCAGTCTGTTACCCTGGTTAAAAAATATGGTATAAGAACTTTTTTCAACCGCGCCGTCCGGAGTAGAAGTTGAAGGAGCTTCTCTCCGCAAGGCGGATGTGAAGCTCCTAAAATATAACAACTTAAAAGAGAACAGCAGACCTTATGGCACCTAACTATGAAAAGTTGATCTATAACGTTCGTTTTGCTTGCCACTTTCCACCAGATTGTGGAATAGTACCGCCAAAAAGATTTCTTTGTGCCCATATTCCGGAAAAGCTGTTATCTCGAAGCGTACCTTCGGCTCTCATAGATTCTTCCATTCCCGAAATTCGTATGCTGCCGTCAGATTCATTGAAACTGCCGTACATGGCTAATTTGCTATTACTTACTGATTTATACAGGCCAAATGAGGTATCAGTGGTAGAAAGAACTAAGTTCCAGGCTCCCAGGTCTGATGCATTAGAATCCTTCCCATAAGTGCCTTCATACACTTTCACCTGCATGGTAGATGTTTCTTTGATAACATAAACTTCAATTCCTGTATGGCCGGGAATGGAAACCATAAAAATTTGTGGATTTGACCCGGCAGGACTAACCGAAAAACTAAGTGTCCAGTTGTCTTTCGAGAATTTTATATCAGTAAGAGACTGCCCGGATGTCCATCCTGAGGGTAGGTTGGTAGCGGGTAATATCTTTGTAATTCCGTCAATGGTTACTTCTGCCGACACGGTACCCCCTTGCAGAATAATTTTTACGGTGCCGGACGAACCAACAAGCACCCCTTTGTAAATACCCCCGCTTTTATTATCGTTCGAAACAGTTGCTTCTGATGTAGAAGATAAACTGGAATTGCCAGAATTGGATTTTGAACAGGCGATAGTTAATAACATACTGCATGACAGCAAAGAGATAAGGAGCTTTTTCATAAAGTTTCCTCTCCAAACGGCTCGTTTATAGGTTTATTGTTTAATACATAAAATGCCCTATCATTTACTTCTTTATGATCATCAAAATAACGGAATGCGGCTTTTAAGCCAGGCATGCGCTTTAAAAGCCTCTCCGCAATACTCACCCTAGCTGGATGGCAGGTCATAAACTGCCGGGGACACTATTTTAACTATTGGTAGTGGTGGAGTTCCATTATTGCAATTTAATTTGCAAATCTATTTGGCGCCAAAGTAATTGTACTTACCTCAAAGGATAAGAAGATAAATAACAATGAACTGCTAATAGCGGTCATTGTTATAACCAGCTCAAAAATGGCAAACTCATTTATTCCGAATCCTGCAATTCATTTTGACGTTCTTTTATAAATTCAGAATGAGCTAATCCCCATTTATCCATTTGCGATAATAACGGCAAAATACTTTTACCAACTATAGACAAACTATACTCAGTTTTTTTTGGATATGTATCTTCGGAATATTTTTCAATGATACCATAAAATAGCAATTCAGCTAACTGCATTTCTATTAGTCTTTTTGAGGCATCAGGAATGTAACTACATATGTGCACTGGACGGACAATACCGCGGTTAATAGCATCCAGAATGCAACATTTCCATTTACCTCCAAAAACCTTGGATGCCAAATAAATGCCGCAATCTAAATTCTCTTCTATTTTTCTTTCGTACATAGTAAATTTTTCTACAAAATTATTAAAATTAAATGAGCCATAAAACATCCCTTATGCCGAATCTTTTTTCGGTTATTGTATAAGACGAACAAAAGTTTGAAATTCGGAAAAAAGAATTAGAATGATGAGGAAAACAAACGAATTCAAATTTAGTACAGCTGACATAACACCCATTTTCATTTGGCTTTTGGTCATCTTTGTAACTTGGACTTTTATGCACGGTGCCGACCATTTTCTTGAACTGACACCTGCAGCAATGGGTAAATACTACAACTATAAATGGATTTTAATATCACACATAACCGCGGGTGGCGGAGCGTTGATTTTAGGCATCCTTCAATTTTGGAAAAAACTAAGAAATTACAGTTGGAGAATACATAGAATGATTGGTTTCCTATATCTTTCGGCAGTTGTGGTGAGCAGTTTTTGTGCTGTTATATTGGCGTTTACAACTTCTTATGACGTAAACTTGGCTTATGCTTTTTCGTTGCAAATTTGGGTAAGTATCTGGATAAGTTCTACTGGACTTGCCTATTTCTTTGCTATTAAAAAGAGATTCAAATTACATCAGGAATGGATGATAAGAAGTTATATTGTGACAATGGCTTTTGTTATTTCTGGATTGATTATTAAAACTCCTTATATACAAAATTTGGGCAGTTTGGAAGATATTTCGCCTTCCCTTTTTTGGTTTGGTTGGGCAGTTCCTTTGTACATCTATGAAATCATCCGAAGTAGTAAGGAATCGAAATAATCTTACACAGACAGCAATGAATCAAATATTCTAGAGATAAGAAACGCGCAATAAAAATTAAAAAGCTAGAGATTCTTTTTTTGGGGGGTAAAGTAGTTTTTGATTTTAAACCTATTTGCTCATTGCTACGACTAATGGTATAATTATCGGTCACAATAAGGTTGATGTGACCACCTCCCGGACATTCTACGTTATGACGTTCTTAGATTGGGAAGACCTCAGAGCATTATAGCATCTTTTTGCTTCTATCTTTATTCATGGTGCAACTTTAGAATGACTTAATTACAAATCATGATTCAGGTTGCCGGTTCAGTAGTTCTACCATCTTTAATAAGATGAGCTGGTTTAGCCAGAAGCCTGCTTCGATGGGCTCCGGTCATGATGCACCGACGGCGTACATCTACCACTACGATGATAAGTACCAGTTTACGGAAAGCACCTGGGGTACGGGCCTGAATTTCAGCAACACGCCGGC
>JANNOM010000105.1:0-49735 GCA_031399065.1 Chitinophagaceae bacterium | reverse complement strand
CGAACAGATCGACCGGGGTTACCAGTACATCGATCAACGGTTGCAGCAACTGGGGGCAGATATCCGCCGCGTATAATATTTACCTGTTTTTCCGCTTTGCGTAAATCGTTTTCCCGATTATACAAACCTTCCTGCTCCGGATTAAGTTCTTTTGCATTCATTTTAAAATGAAAGAAAGAACGTAGTATGAAACACGCTTACCCGATCCAACTGGCTTTATATAGTTTTTTCCTCCTCAACATCGGCGCAACGACCGTTAACGCGCAAAACGGGCTGTCCGGGCCAATTACCAGTCATGTGGTTCCGGAAAAAACAGGTACTATCAAAGGAAAAGTGACCACTACTGACGGCCAGCCGGCGGCTTTTGTGAATATTTCCCTGCAGGGCACGGCCAAGGGTACACTAACCACGGAAAGCGGTTCCTTTACTATTCATCATGTAAAGGCAGGAACCTATACGTTGTTAATCTCACACACTGGTCTGCAGTCGCTGGAGAAAACGGTCAATATCACTGAAGGAGAAACGGTGGAAGTGAACCTGGCACTTACAGAAAGTTCCCGGCAACTGGAAAATGTAGTGGTGGAAGGTACAAGAAGCATCAATGCCAGGCCATCAGCTATTGGGAAATTACCCGTTGCCATTATTGATCTGCCGCAGAGTATATCCATTATCAATAGAGTACAACTCGAAAACCAGCAGGTACAACGCCTCAGCGATGTGGTAAAAAACATTAACGGGGTGTATATGGCATCGATGCGGGCCGGTACCCAGGAAACATTTAACGCCAGGGGTTATGGCTTTTCCAGTACCAACACCTTTAAAAACGGCACCCGTGTTAATTCAGGGGCCATGCCGGAAATGAGCTCCCTGGAAAAAGTGGAAGTACTGAAAGGAAGTGCCGCCATATTGTACGGCAATGTGGCACCAGGTGCCGTGCTGAATATGGTAACTAAAAAGCCGAAATTCAATTTCGGGGGAGAAATAAATCTACGTACCGGCAGTTACGGACTGTTTAAACCGGCTTTCGATATATATGGGCCTCTAAGTTCCAAAATAGCTTATAGGGTAAACGGTACGTTTGAAACGGCTGCCAGTTTCCGCGACCAGGTATATTCTAAAAGATATTATATAAATCCATCCCTGCTTTTTAAACTGGGCAATCGTACAGAGCTGATCGTTCAGGGAGATTACCTGAAGCATGATTTTACACCGGATTTCGGCATCGGTTCCATTGCGGATACCGTTATCAATAAAGTATCCCGTAATACATTCTATGGCACACCCTGGCAATATGCCCATACGCAGCAAACCACCGGTTCCGCTACGCTTAAGCATTCGCTGAACGATAATTGGTCTGTCACCAGTACGCTTGCCTATTCAAAATACCAGAGAGACTATTATTCAATAGAAAGAGTGCAGGCAAGGCCGGCTGACAGTGTATTAAGACGTCCTTTGGGAAGAAATGCGACGAACGAAGATTATTACTCGGCGCAGGTGGACCTGACCGGTAAAATTAAAACCGGGCAGATTGTTCATACCATACTGGCGGGAGTGGATGCAGACAGGTATCTTACCGGCACTTATGCTTATGGGTTACCTACTATTGTTCCAAGAGTTGCCGGTATTTACGACAGTATTAATGTATACAATCTCGATAAATTTCCACGGCGGACAGATGTGCCTGTCGACACACTTAAAAGCAGAACCAATGTTCCGATCAACCGGGTGGGAGTATATGTACAGGACCTGGTTAGTATTTCCGACAAATTGAAAGTGCTGGCAGGTGTTCGTTTTTCTTACCTGGAAACGGTAGCTTCCACCATTCGTGATTTTAAGACCGGCGAGGAAAAAATAAACGGTATTGCCAAATACGATCACGCATTTTCTCCCCGCTTTGGCATAGTGTACAAACCCATACAGACAACAGCCCTTTTTGCCAGCTATTCCAGTTCTTTTACTCCCAATAACGGCCTGGATGTGGATGGCAATTCGTTGAAGCCTTCCATCATCAACCAGTACGAAGCAGGTATCAAGAATGATCTGTTCAGGGGAATGCTTTCTGCCAACCTTACTTTTTACAGTATCCGGAATAATAATCTTTCCCAAACCGCACCCTTTGCAAAGGATGGCATAACGCCTAACAATAATACGGCAATAAGGGCACTGATAGGGGAAACCTGGAGCCGTGGGGTAGAACTGGATATAACAGGGCATCCCGTTCCCGAACTGGATGTAGTGGCCGGGTATAGCTATAATAAAATAACTATTGAAAATGCACCTGATGCTACGGGCGCCTCCGTATCAGGCGAACGGTTGGTCGGTAATCCGGAACATACAGCCAACGCCAGCATTTTTTATACATTTAAAGAAACGAAATTGAAAGGGCTGAAACTGGGTGCAGGTGTTTATTATTTAGGCCAGCGTTATACAGGCTGGAATAATACGGTCAGGCAATCGCAAAAATATAACAGGCTGATATCGGTGGATGGATTCACCACGCTCGATCTGAGTGCAGGATATAATTTCAAAAAATTCAGTGTTATGGGCAAAGTGTCCAATATAACCAATACCTATAATTATTATGTTCATGAAAATTATAGTGTAAACCCCATTCCTCCTACGCAGTTTACGGCTACTATAGCGTATAAATTCTAAGGCATCATCGTCTTTTAATAGTTTCAGGCGCGTTGTACCCAGGTATAACGCGTTTTTATTTTACAGGAATCTTCCATTTCTTTGCACATCATGAGCGCAGGCCCCCATAAAATAATCATCATCACCGCCCCTTCGGGCGCGGGTAAAACATCCATCACCCGTTACCTGCTGAACAGGGATCCCCGCCTGGCTTTTTCCATATCTGCCACTACCCGCGGTGCCAGGGCTAATGAACAGAATGGGGTGGATTATTATTTTACTTCGGCGGAGGAATTCCAGAGCCGGATACAACAACATGCGTTTATTGAATGGGAAATGGTATACGAAGGCAAGTACTATGGCACACTTAAAAGCGAGCTGGAAAGAATATGGAGCAAGGGGCAAACGCCGGTACTGGATATAGATGTTAAGGGCGCCATCCATGTACAACAGCAGTTCGAGGGTCGCAGCCTTTCGCTATTTATAGAGCCACCGTCCGTACAGGAGCTGCAGAACCGCCTGCAGGTAAGGGGAACGGAAACGGCGGAAAGCCTGGCCGCCCGGGTAAACAAAGCAGCTTACGAAATCTCCTTCCGCCATCATTTCAACGTCATTATCGTTAACGAGAATCTGGAAAAAGCCTGTAAAGAAGCGGAAGAAGCAATAACGCGTTTCCTGGAAGAATAACGCTATTGTTCGCAAGTCTTAAAGCTATATTTAATTGAGTACGCTGGATTCTTTGGTAGTCTTTATATTCTTCTGTGCTTTGATAGTTTCCCATCCTCCCACTATATTTCTCACATTATGTATTCCCTGGCGTTTCAGCAGGGAGAGAGCTATCACGCTCCGGTAACCCCCGGCGCAATGGAGATAGAAATTATGATCTTCATCCAGTTGGGCCATTTTGGCCACGTCCGTCAGTTCGTTCAGCGGTATATTGATGGCATCCTGTACATGGCCGTCGCCAAATTCCGTTTCCCGGCGCACGTCCACCACTACCAGTTTGGGGTCGAAGGGAATATCCATGGCCAGTTCATCGGCTTCTACATCTATAATAATATCAATCGGTTCACCGGCCTGCTTCCATGTTTCAAAGCCTCCTTCCAGGTATCCTTCGGCCTTATCCAGGCCTACCCGTGCGAGACGCACCAGGCTTTCCTTCTCCTGTCCGCTCTCGGTTACCAGCATAAAAGCCTGGTCGAAAGGAAGCAGGCTGCCCGCCCATTCCGCGAAGCGGCCTTCCAGGCCTATACTGATAGAGCCGGGAATAAAACCCTGCGTAAACGTGCCGGCCGGACGGGTATCGAGAATGATCGTGTCCTTTTCCATCAGTGCTTTAAATGCAGGTAGCTGCAATGGCTGCAGTCCTTTATTCATCACATCGTCTATGCTTTCGTAGCCCTCTTTATTGATTCTTGCGTTAATGGGAAAATACTGGGGCGGTGCTTCCAGCCCTTCCGACACGGCGGCAATAAATTCCTCCCGGCTCTGGGGCTGAAGGGCATAATTGGTTCTTTTTTGTTCACCGATCGTGCTGAAGGTTTCCGGGCCCATACTTTTGCCACAACTGCTTCCCGGTCCGTGGGCCGGGTAAAGTAGCACTTCGTCGGGCAATGTCAGTATCCGTTGGTGGAGCGAATCATATAACAGGGAAGCCAGTTCGTTCTTATCGAGGTTGCCGCTGCTCAGGTCCGGGCGGCCCACATCTCCTACAAATAAAGTATCGCCGGTAAAAATGGCATGCGGGCGTCCGCTTTCGTCGTGCAGCAGATAACAGGTGGATTCGAGGGTATGGCCGGGGGTATGGATTGCCTGTATGGTAACTGCGCCCACGCGGAATACCTCTCCGTCTTTCGCCAGGTGAATCGGGAATTCCGTATGTGTATTGGGCCCGTAAACGATGGGGGCACCGGTTGCTTTGGCGAGGTCCAGGTGACCGCTTACAAAGTCGGCGTGAAAATGCGTTTCAAAAATATACCGGATGGTGGTGTTTCTTTCTTTAGCCAGTGAAATGTATTCTTCAATATCGCGCAGCGGGTCTATGATGGCGGCTTCACCGTTGCTTTCGATATAATAGGCGGCTTCGCTTAAACAGCTCGTGTACAATTGCCTGATCAGCATACATTAAGATTTGTACAAAATTACTTCAATAAATCGATCACGCAACTGCCGATCTCCGCGATGCGGTTGTTATTGAGTATATAGAATATGAATTTTCCATCCCTTTCGGTTTTTACAATTCCTGCCCGCCTGAGTATGGCGAGGTGCTGGGAGGCAACCGATTGTTCCAGCCGCAGTTGAATGTATATCTCCGTAACGGTCAGCTTGGTTTTTTCTTCCAGCAGCTTCAATAACTGCTGACGCAGTTTGTGATTGAGTGCCCGAAGGATTAACGCCGATTTTTTTACCTGTAAAAAATCAATTTTAACGTCTGATCCGTTGCCTGCTTTAACTGTTAAAGAATTGTTAGAAATAGTAGTCATTCACAAGGGATTTATTAACAAATACAAATTTAGCCTGATTTTGTTGATTAAAAATACCGCTTAAGTCCCAAAACCGGGCATATAAAAATCTTTTATATAAACGGGTTCACTGTAAGCAAGTTCGGTAAAATCCTGGGCCATCCACTTTTGATGAGCCAAAACAGCCAGATCCGCGGCGTGAAATACCTTTTCAGCGTATAACGCTCCTGCATGGGCGGTTAAAGCAGCGAACTTTTTACTTCCATTACCGAAAAACAGTACTTGTCCCTTATCGAGATATTCCGCAAAAAAACCCTCTTCCAATATCATGGCTGCGGGCGAAATCAAAATATTCATTTCTTTATCATATAACGCCGCGAACACTTCCATCCGCCGGGCGTCGATCATGGGGCATAGGAAATCGGCATCTTCTTCCCTCACAGCAAATGCCATTGCTTCCAGGGTATTAATGGCGATCAGGGGAATGCCGAGGGCATAACAGAGACCTTTGGCCGAAGCCATGCCCACCCGCAGGCCGGTGTACGATCCGGGACCGGCCGTAATGGCGACGGCTTCCAGGTTTTCAACGCCGGAGCCGGTAGCTTTGAGGGCTTCCTGTATGGCTACATGTATCCAGGAAGCATGATCTTTCTGATGCGCGTTCGCCATCGAATACACCGGGCGACCACCGTCACTCAGGCAGATGCTGGCTTGCTCCGTAGAAGTGTCTATATTAAGGATCAAAGACATATGTTACCAAAGTTATTGATTCGGACTTAAAGAACGGACTGCCATATATTATTGTTTGATTATACAATTAAGGCAGTAAATTTGCAGCCTATCGTCCGGAAATAAATCTAACAATAAAAACACTATCATGGCATTTACATTACCCGCGCTACCTTATGCGCCAGAAGCATTAGAACCTCATTTCGATACCACCACTATGCAGATCCACCATGGAAAGCATCACCAGGCGTATGTCGATAATCTTAATAAGGCAGTAACCGGTACGGAAAACGAAAATAAATCCATAGAAGACCTGGTAGCCATTGCCGGTAAGTTGGGTGCTGCTATACGTAATAACGGTGGCGGTCACTGGAACCATAGTTTTTTCTGGGAAAGTCTTGCCCCCAACGCAGGCGGTAAGCCCACCGGCAAGCTGGCCGCTTCCATCGATGCGGAATTCGGATCGTTCGATACGTTCAAAGAAAAATTTACGCAGGCAGGTATCACCCGCTTTGGAAGCGGATGGGCATGGCTGATAGAGCAGGATGGCAAACTGGTGATCAGTTCCACTCCCAACCAGGACAATCCCCTGATGGATGTAGCGGAAGCCAAAGGCACGCCAATACTGGGAGCAGACGTTTGGGAACATGCCTATTACCTGAAATACCAGAACCGCCGCCCCGAATACCTGGCGGCTTTCTGGAACGTGGTTAACTGGGAAGTGATTGGGAAGCGTTACGAAGCCGCCCTTTAACCTTTTCTGCTTTAACATTGCTGCTTTTACACTTAAACACAACAAATATGAACCATCTGAAAGGAGTCCTGTTTTTTTGCCTGGCCATTTCACTGGTAGCCTGCTCCGGCGGCGGCCGTAAGGTAATGGTGATGTCCAGCGGAAAAATAATACTGGACGCCGCCAACAACACCGTAACGCTTGAACCGGGAACGCAGCATAATGAGGAATTAATGGATGTATCGGGAGGAGAAAAAGCGACCGTCACCGTAAAGTCGTCTGCCGGTGACAAGGTAATGGAATTGCCGGAAGAAGGGCTTTACATTTTGAACCTGAAAGGGAACGATACCCTGGTAGGAGGAATGGTAAACTATGGTGCCGCGTCGGCAAGGGAAAGAATAAGCGACCGGGAACTTACCCATATCATCGACAGTACGAGGAAACTAATCCTCGGTCAGGGTGCGAGTGATGAAACGAAGACTTATTTTATCTTACCCTTCACCGTAAAAAAAATCAGCGATAACCGGGAGTCTACCATTGTCGGTCCTTTTAAGGGACTTCCCTACAAAGTAGAAGGTAAAGATGGCAAAGGTCCTGAAGTGTATAAACTGTATACGAATAAGCAGCAACGTGAAAGCCTTTTAGAACTTTTCCAGCGCATGAAATAATATCGGGTGTCAGGGCACGGGATCATGACCGTGCGGCCCCCATGGATGGCATTTTGAGATGCGGCGAAGCGTAAGCCAGCCACCTTTCAAAATGCCATATTTTTTTAGTGCCTCTATTCCGTATCGCGAACAGGTGGGCGTAAACCGGCATTTGGGCCCTAGCCATGGAGAAATAACCCATTGGTATATTTTTATGAGGGCTATTAACGGAAAGGCCAGTATTTTAAGAATGCTGTTCATGTAGTGTATTACTAAGTCGTTGAAGCAGGGCAGCCATTTTTTCGTTCACCATTGCATGATCGGGTATTTCCCTGCCGGTATAAATGAAAAAGACGGCCAGCTTCTGGTTACTGGCAATCAGTAATATTTCCAGTTCGTTTTTTTGCAAACGGTATGCTTCTTTGGTTAATCGCTTGATCCTGTTCCTGTCCACCGCTTTTTTGAAATAGCGGCTACCGGCCACGAAACCGGCCTGCAGCGGCTGGGTGGCATTTTCCGGAAAAATATATAATACCCGGAAGGGAAAGAGGTTAAAGCTTTTACCTTCCTTAAACAGGCGGTCGATGAGCTTCCGGCTTTTGAGCCGCTCCTCTTTACCAAGTGTAAAATGTTTGGATGCCACCATGTAAGACAAATATCAGCTATTACCGATAAAAAAATAGCCCCGTTACCGGAGCTATTGTATATTTTTCATCCGCCTGCCGGCGGAGCCTGTTTACTTTAATCTGCTTTCGTCGGAAACGGTGAGTTTCTTACGACCTTTCGCGCGGCGGCTGGCCAATACTTTGCGACCGTTCGCACTTTGCATACGCTTGCGGAAACCATGTACGGTTTTACGGCGTTTACGGTGTGGCTGGAATGTACGTTTCATATTTTTTTATTTAACTGCCTTTTACTTTCGTTAATAATGCGATGCTTGTGGAGAAACAATCACCTGGTTATTAATGTGTTTATAAATCTATTTGTCAACCGATACTAAATCCGAAGCAAGGCGACCATACACTTGCTGCCGGTGAAAGGACGGCAAAGGTAATAGATTAGCTTTTTTTATCCAAATCCAAATGCTGCGAAAATACCGGTTTGCCAAAAAATAATCCGGCGTGGTTGTCAAAGTCCGTTACGGAGTCCGTAGTGTAAAATACCCGCTCCCCGTTTTTACTGCATTTTTCGCTGATCTCCGGGTGGCGGCCGAGGTAGTTTTCCAGGCTGGCGGCCACTATTTTACCCTGCGAAACTACTTTAACACCCGCGGGAAGATGTGCAGCTATCTTTTCCTGCAGCAACGGGTAATGGGTGCAGGCCAGCAGCAGCGTATCTATATCCGCCGAACGGGCAAATACGGCATCCAGGTGTTTTTTTACAAAATAATCGGCCCCTGGCTCCAGGTGTTCGTTATTTTCTATCAGTGGCACCCACATGGGGCAGGCTTCCTGGAATACTTCCAGTTCGGGATAGAACTTATTGATTTCAATGGGATAGGAGTTGGACTGCACCGTACCTCGGGTGGCCAGCACGGCTACCTTGCCGCTCTCAGAGTACCGGCCGATCACTTCGGTGGTAGGCCGGATAACACCCAGTACCCGTTTTTCGCTCCCGAGCCGGGCCAGGTCGTTTTGCTGTATGGTGCGCAATGCTTTAGCGGAAGCCGTATTGCAGGCCAGCACTACCAGCGGGCATCCTTTGGAGAAAAACCATTCCACGCACTCCAGGGTATACCGGTACACGGTATCATACGACCGGGGACCATAAGGTGCCCTGCCATTATCACCCATATAGAGGTAGTCGTATCCCGGTAAGTGGTCGACGATATCTTTCAGCACAGTGAGCCCGCCATATCCTGAATCGAAAACGCCTATCGGGTGCGATGATGGTTCCATATTATTTATTGAACAGCCGTTCGAGGTAGTCTTTTTTAAATGCAATGTAAGTGGGAGTGCCGGACACGGAGATATTGGGGACCGCGCATTGGAAAAGATCCTGCGTGAGCGATCTCATTTCCTGCTGGTTTAGCAACCTGCCCGCTTTAATAGCCCGCTGCGCGGCCATGGAGCGGATCAGCTTTTCCCGTTTAGAAAACCGCACTTCGCTCGTAAAATGTTTATACTGTTCCAGCAGGTGCTCGATGATCGTCTTTTCATTCCCGGGCTCTATATCTGCCGGTGTGCCCTGTATCACGAACGACTGGTTACCGAAATGCTCGATCAGGTAACCGAGTTGCAGCAGGTCGCCAAGAAGCTCTCCCAGCATCACCGTATCCTGCGCGGACAATTCGAGGTGCGCCGGGAAAAGACTGCGCTGCACCGGTACGGAATGCCCCTGCAACGCCGTTGAATACTTTTCGTACAGAATCCGTTCATGCGCACACTGCTGGTGAATAAGAAAATAACCTTCTTCCGAGGGGGCAACGATATACGTATTCGCTATCTGTACCAGGTCGCGGTTGATCAGCGGCGCTGCCCGGTTCACATAGGGGGTTTCGGTAAAATTAGGTGTTTCTTCCTGCTGGAAGTCGACGGCCGGCGCAATCTCCCTGTTGGCAGGTGCTTCGTAAAATTCCCGCCAGTGTTTTAGATCGCTTTTGTTGACGGGCTCTATAAAATGCGCCTGGTTCTTTTGCGTAAATGCCCGGAAGAGCGAAGTGGATGCCATCTCGGATTTTCGTTCTTCCGTAAAGGGCTGGCTCACGGCATCGAGGTGCTGTATGCCGGCGTCCAGGTCAAACTCCAGGGTAGGGGTAATGCTGAACTGCGCAAGGGCATGTTTTACCGCTGCCTGCACAAACGCGTATACGATCTTTTCGTCTTCGAATTTGATCTCCTGCTTGGTGGGGTGTACATTAATGTCTACCTGCGCAGGATCGAGGTCTATGAACAACACATACAGAGGAAAGCTGTCGGCCGGTATCATGTCCTGGTAAGCATGCATGAGGGCATGATGGAGATAAGCACTTTTGATGAAGCGGTTATTGACGAACAGATACTGATCGCCGCGGCTCTTTTTGGCCGTTTCCGGTTTGCCGGCGAAGCCATGGATATTAAGATAGTCGGTGGTTTCATTAACTGCCACCAGCCGGGCATTGTACTGGTGCCCGAGCAACTGGACGATCCGCTGCTTCAGCGTTCCTTTTTCCAGGTGAAAGAGCTGCTGCCCGTTACTTGCCAGCGAAAAAAACACCAGGGGAAACGAGAGGGCTACCCGCATAAATTCGTCGACAATATGCCGCATTTCCACGGAATTGCTTTTCAGAAAATTTCTTCGTGCGGGCACGTTGAAGAACAGGTTCTTCATGGCGATGCTGGTGCCGGTAGCGGCGGCTACCGGCTCCTGAAGCGTAACCTGGCTGTTCTCTATTTCGATATAGCAACCCATTTCATCATCCGCTCTTTTGGTTTTAAGGGTTACCTGGGCCACCGCCGCAATGGAAGCCAGTGCTTCCCCCCGGAAGCCCATGGTGCGTATGCGGAAAAGATCGTCGATGTTTTTTATTTTGGAAGTGGCGTGGCGTTCGAAACAAAGCCGGGCATCCGTATCGCTCATGCCTGCCCCGTTATCGGTTACCTGTATAAGGGCTTTGCCGGCATCCTGTATTACCAGTTTTATTTCGGTAGCCCCTGCGTCCACGGCATTTTCCAGCAGTTCCTTCACTGCACTGGCCGGTCGTTGAATTACCTCACCCGCCGCTATCTGGTTCGCAATATTATCCGGTAGTAGTTGAATGATATCAGGCACTTCTCATCTATTTTTATGATCCCTTCCTGCAAAAATAACTAAACCCTCCTGCATTCGGTCGTTAACGCGTTCCTAAATAACAAGGTTGCGTCATTTAATCCTGCTCATTTATTATTAATTTGCAAACTATGAATATATCAGGTGTTAAAAAAGCGTTGCTGCCGCTTTCCGTACTCTTATCACTTCAGGTTTTTGGTCAGCAATTCGATGGTATTCGTCAGCAGGCCTGGGTAGACAGTGTATTTGCTTCTTTGACCGACGAACAGCGTATTGCCCAACTGATGGTGCTGCGGCTTTCCTCTCCCGGTCCCGTATTTCACGATAAAGAAGTGGAAGAAAAAATAAAGAAATACAATATCGGTTCCATCTGCCTCTTCCAGGGCAGCCCGGTAAAACAGGCAGAGATCATCAACCGCCTGCAGTCCGTAGCGCAAACGCCTATTATGGTATGTATAGACGGGGAAACGGGCGTGGGTATGCGCTTTACGGATAGTGTGGGCAAATTTCCCGATCAGCTTACCATGGGTGCTTTGCAGGACGGCGGACTGGTATATAAAGTCGGAAAAGCCATGGGCGAGCAGTGCAGGCGTATAGGTATTCATGTTAATTATGCGCCGGTGATAGATATCAACAATAACCCCGCTAACCCGGTGATCAATTTCCGCTCTTTCGGGGAAGATAAATACATGGTGAGTCTGCTGGGTACCCGCATTATGAAAGGCATGCAGGACGTGGGCGTGATGGCTTGCGCCAAACATTTTCCCGGTCACGGGGATGTATCGGTGGATTCTCACCTCGATCTGCCGGTGATCCTCAAATCCCGGCCGCAGCTCGATTCGCTGGAGCTATACCCTTTCCGCCAATTGTTTAATGAAGGCATCGGCAGCGTAATGGTAGCCCACCTCTATATCCCTTCCATCGACAGTACCGCCAACCGCGCCACTTCGGTGTCTTATAATAACGTAAGCAAACTGTTGCGATCCGAGATCGGCTACCAGGGACTTACGTTTACCGACGGACTGGAAATGCAGGGCATCCGCAAATTCTACCCGGGCGGGGAAGCCTCTGCCGAATCGCTGATAGCTGGTAACGACATGCTTTGTTTGCCCGGAGATGTAGAAGCCGGGATGGAAAAAATAAAAGAAGCCATCGCCAATAAAAGGCTGACCTGGGAAGAAGTATACGCCAAGACCAGGAAAGTACTGAAAGCCAAATACCAGTACGTGATTTCGAATGCAGGCCCCATAAATACCGAAAATATTACCAGCGATCTCAATGCAGATATTCCTGTGCTCCGGACACAAGTAGCTGAGAACGCCATAACGTTATTGCGAAACGAGGATGCCGGCTTATTACCCCTGGTACCTGCGGGTAAGAAACTGGCGTACATAGGCGTGGGGATAAATACGGATAATGCTTTTGCCGCCGGCATAAGGGATGTATTGAAGGGAGATGTGTTTTACTTCGATTACCGTGCCGGTGCGGACAGCCTGGCCGTTCTCCTGGATTCGCTGAAAAATTATGAAGTGATACTCACCGGCGTTCACAACTATAAAAAATACCCGGCTTCCAGCTTCGGCATATCTGCCGATGCCATGGAGCTGATCCGCCGTCTGCAAAGCGACCCCCGCAACATTACGCTGTTCTTCGGCAACCCCTATGCAGCCAGTAGTTTCTGCGATGCCCGGAACCTGTTCGTTTGCTATGAGGACGATACCATCTTCCAGAATACGACACTGCAAATGCTGCAGGGTCTCCTGGTTCCGAAAGGGAAACTGCCGGTTACCATATGCGAAGCGCTGGTGTCGGGAACGGGCATCATCCGCACCCGTTCATTATCGTCCGTAAGTGCTTCCGCTGTTGGTATGGAAGACTCCGTGATCGTTAAAATAGATTCTATCGCCCTGGACGCCATCGCCCGCAAAGCCAGTCCCGGGTGTGTGGTACTGGTGGTGAAAAATGGTAAAATAGCGTACGAAAAAGCCTATGGTACCTATGCAGTGGATATAAAAGATTCGATGACCACGGAAAGCATATTCGACCTGGCTTCCCTTACCAAGGTATTTGCCACCACGGTATCCGTTATGAAATTATATGATGAAGGAAAGCTCGATCTTAAAAAGAAACTGGGCGATTACCTGCCCTGGGTAAGGGGCTCCAATAAGGAGAACCTGTTGATAGAAGATATACTGCTGCACCAGGCGGGACTAACGCCTTATATTCCCTTTTATAAAGAAACGGTGAACCCTAAAAGCGGGGTACCCTTTTACACGATCTATTCTTCCAAACCGGTGTACAGTCACTCCGTGCGGGTGGCCGAAAATATGTATATCCGTAATGACTGGAAGGATACGCTGATGAAGCGGATACTTGATAGTCCGCTGGGTCCTAAAGGCAAATACGTTTACAGCGATAACGATTTTATTTTTCTGGGCAAAATAGTGGAAGCCATTTCCGGTGTTACACTCGATGAATTCGTGAAATATGAACTCTACAACAAACTGAATATGCTTACCACGGGCTTCCGGCCGAGGGAGCGATTTCCGTTGAATCATATCGTACCTACGGAACTCGAACGGGGTTTTCGTATGCAGTTGTTGCGCGGCGACGTGCACGATCCGGGCGCCGCCATGTTTGGCGAAGTGGCCGGTCATGCCGGTTTGTTCAGCAACGCCTACGACCTGGCCGTTATTTCCCAGATGCTGCTCAATGGGGGCACTTATGGCGGCAAGCAGTTCCTGAAAAAAGAAACCATCGACCTTTTTACTGCCTATCAAAGCGGCACCAGCAGGCGCGGCTATGGATTCGACAAGCCGGAAAAAGACAATGCTTCCAGCGACGAACCCTATCCCTGCGCCTCCGCGTCTGCACGTACGTACGGTCATACCGGCTTTACGGGTACCTGCGTGTGGATAGACCCTGCCGACAGCCTGGTATATATCTTTCTTTCCAACAGAGTCAATTCCTACGAGCCGGCACAATTGGGTAAACTGCGGGTAAGGGCAAAAATACAGGAACAGGTGTACGAGGCGATCCGGAGTTTCGGGTATTAAAAAGCAACTACCGCACCTTTACCCGGTTTCCCGCTTTAACCATTTCCCGATTACGACAGTCCCTCACGCATTTTTACCGTAATTTTGCGCCCTAATTCGTTTTAGTATGACAAGGAAGCAGGAAGTATTGCAGGATGTGGTTATTAAATTTGCCGGGGACAGCGGAGATGGGATGCAATTGACAGGGAGCCAGTTTACCAACAGTACGGCCCTGCTGGGTATCGACCTGGCTACGTTTCCTGATTTTCCTGCAGAGATAAGAGCCCCGCAGGGTACGCTTCCGGGCGTGAGCGGATTTCAGCTTCACTTTAGCAGCGAACGCATCTATACACCCGGCGACAACTGCGATGTGCTGGTAGCAATGAACGCCGCGGCACTTAAGACCAACCTGAAAAATCTGAAGAAAGGAGGACGTATTATCGTTAATACCGACGGGTTCGATGCAAAAAACCTGCGCCTGGCTAATTATGCCGAAGGCGTTCACCCGCTGGAAGACGATAGCCTCAGTCATTTTGAAGTAATAAAGATGGACGTTACGCGCATGACCCGGGAAGCACTAAAAGATTATGACCTGGGGGTAAAGGAAAAGGACAGGGCGAAAAATATGTTCGTTCTAGGGTTTCTTTACTGGATGTATAACCGCAACCTGGAAAATACCATCCAGTTTCTGCAGGAAAAATTTGGTAAAAAAGAAGCGATACTGGAAAGCAATATCCAGGCATTAAAAGCCGGGTATAATTTTGGAGATACTACGGAAACCTTTACGACCACTTACCAGGTGGAGAAGGCAAAAATGGACCCCGGGGTTTACCGCTCCATCATGGGCAACCAGGGCGTGAGTTATGGACTGATAGCGGCTTCGCAGAAAAGCGGGCTTCCATTGTTTCTCGGCTCTTATCCTATTACGCCTGCTTCCGATATTTTACATGAGCTGAGCCGGCATAAGGCCTTCGGTGTAAAAGTGTTTCAGGCGGAAGACGAGATAGCGGCCATTACTTCTGCGATTGGTGCAAGTTATGGTGGACTGATAGGTGTTACCACCACGTCCGGACCGGGCATGGCGTTGAAGGCGGAAGCAATGGGGCTGGCTGTAATGCTGGAGATACCGCTACTTATCATCAATATACAACGAGGTGGGCCTTCCACCGGCCTACCTACTAAAACGGAACAAAGCGACCTGATGCAGGCGTATTATGGTAGAAACGGCGAATGCCCGATGCCCATTATAGCCGCTTCCACGCCCAGCGATTGTTTCAGTACGGTATACGAAGCCGTGCGCATTTCACTACAGCACATGACACCCGTTATATTCCTGAGCGACGGTTTTATCGCCAACGGGTCTGAGCCCTGGAAGTTTCCGCAGGAAGCAGATCTGCCACCTATTCACGTGGAGTTTAAAACGGGACTGGGCTTCGATGAGCACAAGTTTCAGCCATATATGAGAGATGATAAACTGGTGAGGCCCTGGGCTGTACCGGGTACTCCCGGACTGGAACACCGGATAGGGGGCATTGAAAAACAGAATATCACCGGCAATGTGAGTTACGACCCGGAGAACCACCAGACCATGGTTAAAATACGCCAGGAAAAAGTAGATAAGATAGCCGATCATATTCCCGAGCAGGTACTCGATAGCGGTGCCGAAAAGGGTAAACTGCTGATACTGGGCTGGGGCAGTACATATGGAGCCATCAAAAGTGCCGTACTGCAATTGAAGGCGGAAGGTTATTCCGTTTCGCATGCACATATCCGTTATATACGCCCCTTTCCTAAAAACTTGGGGGCTATCCTCAAAAACTTCGAACATATACTGGTGCCGGAAATCAACAACGGGCAGTTGGTAAAAATAATACGCGACCAATACCTGGTAGACGCCAAAGGATACAACAAAATAATGGGGGTTCCCATCACCAAAGGCGAACTGGTAGAAAAAGTGAAAGAGATGCTGGCGGTTGTAGTGCACTAGGCGGGAGCTATCTTGCTGCTTACTTTCTGCAGGTCGATAACAATGTTGGAGATGAAGTTGAACTGGTCGACGATCGATTTCATTTCCAGTAAGCCTTTCTTGGTATCCGTTTCCAGCAACCCCTGTTTTAGCTCCGTCTTTCTTTTCTCCAGCAGCACATTCATGTCATCATTCAATAACCGCAGGGCTTCTTTAGTGGCGGCCGTGCCGGAAGAAATATTTTCCCCCTGCAGTATGCCGGTCGAATTTTGGAGGTGCTGCAATATATCTGCCGTTATCAGTTTATAGTGATCGGAATGATACCTTGCCAGATCCTGCCGCATATAATAAGCCAGGGTGGCGATATGCGATATCAGCCGGTGATTTAATGCCAGGAACTGGTGAATATGTTCTTTGTCTTTCTGCTGACTTTTAGGTTCGGAAAGCATACGGGTAAAAGCATCCGATAAGTTGGCCAGCGATACGAGCGCGTCTTTGCGGGCAACGCCATACTGGTTCAGCGTAATGGCCTGCTCCTGGTAACCCCCGGCAATGGATGCAAAGTACCGGCTGCTATCTTTTAATATACTCACCATAAAACTCCGGATGGTCTCCCGCTCCCAGGAGGGGATCAGCAGGCTGCTGGTGATGAAAGCGATAACCGATCCTATTACGGTATCCAGCATCCGGTCGGTCAGTACCGTTTTAAAATCGGTGGGATACAGCAGGTGAAGGAACAGCAGTACATAGGGGGTCATGAATAATACACCGATAAAATAATTCTGCCGCACAAAAATATAGCAGACGGTCATAAAGGTGATCATGATAGCAAGCAACGCCGTTTCGTTTTTGACGGTATACAGTATGAGTCCGCCAGCCAGTATGCCCAGGAAAGTGCCTATCAGCCTGTCGGCGTTTCTTTTTTTGGTAAGACTGTAAGCGGGTTTAAGTATCACGAGTATGGTAAGCAGTATCCAGTAACTATGACCCAGCGGAAAGGCCAGGGAAATAAGATAACCAGTGAGTATGGAGATGCTCATACGGAGCGAGTGCCGGAAGATGTTCGATTTTAAACTCAGGTTATCGATCAGTATTTTAGGATGTACTTCCTGGTGCATCACCAGTTTACTGAAGTCCATATTCTGCTGCGATTTGCGTTGTATCGTATGACCGGAGCGGGTGTATTTATGGAGGGTATAGAGCCGTTCTGCGATATCCTGTATATTATCCAATATGCGGCGCAAACCGATAAAGCCATCGATATTATCCGGTTTCAGGTATTTTTTACGGAATGCGCTATAACGTTCCCGCTCTTCTTTTATCTGCGGCATCAGCGAACTGCTGCGGTGCGAACGGCTGCCGCTTTTTACGGCGATGCCTATCTCCTCCAGTTCATCGCATAGCTCCGTGATAAGATCGTGAAACTCTTTTAAAATGGAAGTGTCGTTAAAGTAGGAATGGAGCGTTTTGTAGTCGTGGTAAGTGGTCATAACACTTTCGAAAAGATCCGTTACATCCAGGTAGATCATCACCAATGTACGGCCCGTGTGGGTGGATTCCTTCACGATCGACCGGGTCTTGAAGAGCAGGTCCGTCACCAGATTCTGACTTTCCTGCGCCGTGCTTTGCGTGTTCATCAGCTTCTGGTAGTTCTCGTTATAGTCGGTAGTCTCATCATAAAACGCCGCCCTTATCCGCAGGTATCCGGCGATATGCTGGATGTAATCTCCCAGTGCCTGCTGCGCCAGCTTATAGGGTCTTAAACGGTAGAGGGCTATGCTAAACAACATATACCATACGGCACCGGCTGTTACATAAAGTGCATATTCCACAATCTCCCAACCATGCCGTTGCTGGGACAGCGTCAGGATTATGATGAGTAATGCTGCAACCCCCACAGCGCCCGCCCGGGTACCATATACACTAAGCATGGAGAAAAGGAAACACGATACAAAAAGGAATATGCCCAGCGTAAGCGGGGAGTGCGCGGCCAGCCCGGTGATAAGCGATACCACCAGCAGGGCGGCAACACCGGCTTTCATGGCATTGTTACGGTGATGGATAGGCCCTGGAGTGTCTATCACGCTTAAGCCTACCGCACCCAGCGATATCGTGATGCCCACCGACTGCAGATCCAGGTAGCTCATTACCACTGCAGGTACAAGAATGCCTATGGTTATTCTTATGCCTTCATAAAGGTAATAGCTGTTGATAAAGCTTTTGTATGATCTGATCTGGTCCATGCTTGTTCTTATCTTTTACTTCCATGCTTCTGCCGGTAGAATACCATCATTACCCTTTAAAATTAATATAAAACAGGCATTGCGATCTGATGTATCTCCTATTTCTCCCTGTTATTCAACCGTACTTCATTTACAAAATGGTGTGCAAGCCTCGTAGGCTCCGGGATACGGTATTGACGGACGCATTGAAGAATGATACGGATACTTTCATCCATGGTGATCAAATGACCCGGGGATACGAAGACAGGATTGCATTTCTTTTTGGTGCGCAGCACTTTGCCAACTGTCTCCTGCTGATGTATGAGATCGGTATAGGCACCCGGCGTATCGGGGGGTTCTGCGAACGTGCCGGTCAGCCGGCTTTTGGCACAACCCAGTGCGGGCGTTTGCATCAGTACGCCAAAATGAGCGGCAATACCCATTCTGCGGGGGTGGGCGATGCCCTGACCGTCTAGCACCAGTACATCTGGTTTTTCGGCGAGCTGTTCCCAGGCCTGTATAAGGGCCGGTACCTCGCGGAAGGCCAGCAGGCCGGAGATATAGGGAAATTCGGTAGTGGCAATTACGGATGCTTTGTCGATCACCCGGAGCTCAGGAAAAGATAATACAACGATGCCTGCATATACGGTAGTGGAGTATTTATTAAAAGAGATGTCTGCCCCGGCGATGGTGGTGGGTTCTTTTTCAAGTGGCTTCAGTGTAATCTGCTGCCTTAAGGTGTTCTGGATAGCAACGGCTTCTGAAGGGGACAGGTGATTATAATCTTTGATCATATTTAGCGATGTGCAGGCAGCTATGTAAAAAATATGCCATTGCGCCAACGGTTAGGGCTTATTTTGACAATGCCTTCCGGTAATACTTACAAACGGGCCGTAATCCGCATAGTTCGCATTTGGGGGTTCTTGCCACGCAGATATAGCGACCATGTAAAATAAGCCAGTGGTGGGCTTTGTGTACGAGGGGTGCGGGAATATGGCTGATAAGCTGTTTTTCCGTAGCGAGCACGGTGGAAGCATTTTCAGTGAGCCCGATACGTGCGGACACCCGGAATACATGGGTATCTACCGCCATATTTGGCTGGTTGTCTATCACCGACGTGATCACATTGGCCGTTTTGCGGCCTACCCCGGGTAATTGTATCAGCTCGGGTACGGTCATGGGGACGGTCCCCCCGAACTTTTCCATCACCATATTGGCCATGCCGATCAGGTGCTTGGTTTTGTTATTGGGGTAAGAGATGCTTTTAATAAGCGGGAAGATATCGTCGAATGATGCACCGGCTAGTGTGGCCGCATCCGGGTATCTTTCGAAGATGGCCGGTGTGGTCATATTAACCCGCTTATCGGTGCACTGGGCAGATAAGATAACGGCTACCAGGAGCTGGAAAGGGTTGTCATAAATGAGTTCCGTTTCCGCATCGGGCCTGTGCTGCTGAAAATAATCGATTACAAAACGATACCGTTCTTTCCGGGTCATGTATTAAGAATGACCACGAAAATACGTGTTAGCATCTTCTTATATGTCAACTGTGTTCAGAACCTGCCGTGCCGGCCTAGTGTGTTGCCATTGCCTCCGTTTCGCGGGCGTAATTTAAAACGTGTAATACAGCTTCGATGCGGGGAGATTCTATCGCCGTGTCTAACTGGTCGATAGATGCCTGGAGAATTTCCAGCTTCTCGTGAAGCGTCCAGTCTAAGGTAATAGCCGTGTCAATACCAGCAATCTGTGATGGGGATGCTTCCTTGTATATGTACAATAAAAGATCCTCCGGTGTAAAGAGTGTCATACGCAAACCATTTTATCCAATGTATATTCTATCCGGAATTGTCCATTTTCCGGATTGTCCGTATAAAAAACGGGGTGAATGGGTATATATTGTGCAAAGCCATATTTTACAAAAAAATAACATTCATCCTGGCTGGCCTCCCTTATATATCTAATAAACCGTTATTTGTCGGCAATAATGAAGAGGTCCTCATTATCCCGCTTCATATTGTATTTTTCGCGCGCATATTTTTCGATAGTGCCCGTATTGGAGCGAAGCTGATCCAGTTCTTCCCGCGTGGTTCTTATCTGCTCCTCGTAATAAGTGCGGCTCTTTTCGAGTTGTTTGAGTTCGTTGGGGTGGCGGAAATGCGTGGTAATAAAGTCCCTGTCGTCAAAAAAAACCATCCACACGGCGAAACATACCAGCGTAAGCAGGTATTTATTCTTGAGAGGTGCCGGTAATCTGTCAGCAATATTCAATGTAAAAGATTGGAGTACACATAAAATTAGTGAAAATTATTAAATACCGGCCTGGTATATCCTTCCGTCACAACCGGTTCCTGATACCGGTAATAAACTTTTCGACAGCCCTGCGCAGATCGTTCGTATTGCTTCGGTGATTATTGATAAGAACGGAAAAAAACAGCAGTTTGTTCTTTCGGGTGGTCATGAACCCACTGAGTGCGAGCTGACCGGACAGCGTACCCGTTTTAGCGAATATGATATCCTTGTTCTCCAGGTAATAACTTTTAAGCGTGCCCTTACCGCCTGTGGCAAACAGTTGCTGCATGCGTAACAATCCGAAATCGTTTTTCATCTTGTTCAGTATCCAAACAAAGTCCTGCGGGGTAAAAAGATTATACCTGCTTAGGCCGCTGCCATCTACCCATACGGGTTTTTGAGGCAGTTGGCTCAGGTCACCTGCCAGCAGGGAATCTATGATCCTGCGCATGTTCATTATACCCGTAACATGCTCCGACGCCATCAGCAGGGTCTGCTCGGCAAAAAAGTTGTCGCTGTTATACATCATCGGCTGGAACAGGGAATCGGAAGGCTGGGAATAAAGCGTCTTTAATGTATTGTTTCCAGCAGGTGATGCCACGGGCAGGATGCGTTTGCCGGTAGTGTCCTTCAGCAGTTCGATGGCGGACCGCAGACCGTTGGTTAAAAACGGAATGTATATCTCGCTGTATTTCTCCGTGCCTTCATGGATGTAGAACAGGTTGGTCGTTTTATCTCTCCTTACGTCGAAGGCTTTAACGGAAGTATCCTGTATAAAACGTACCGGCCAGTTAACATCGGGTTCGGATATAATGAACTTCCCGGCACTATAGCCGAAATAATCACCCGATTTAGAGGATTGTATCCATTTGATCACATTGCCATATACAGGTAAAGCACTTCTTTCCGCCATATAGTCGCTGCTGTAATCGTCCCAGGCCCACCCTCTTCCAAATGCTTGCTCCTGCCAACGGGAGGTATCTATGGCGATGGTTTTAGCTGTGCGTTTCAACAGGTCGATCACGGGCTGCCTGGAAAACTGTTCGTGCAGCAGGGTAGGGTCGCCGGTAGGATAGATAACCAGCGAATCCGCCGTTTCCCGGTAACGGATACCTGCCAGTGAATCTCCCAGATATTTCAGTCCGGCATACAGCGAAAATATCTTGGTATTGCTGGCAGGTACGAAGTATTTATCGCCCTGGTAATTGTATAGGTATTTATTATCCTCCGCATTGTAAATGGAGATACCGGTATGTGCGGCGGCAAAAAGTTTGTTGTCCAGTATTTCTTTCCTGGCCGACTGGTTAATATACCGGGAGGGAGCGCAGGATGCCAGCAGTAACATTAACCCGAATACCTGCAGGTATTTATTTATCATCTTGTATTGTTTAAAGTGGCCGTATGCCCATACCGATATCAGCTACGTTCCTGTTCGCGCAGCCATCGTTCCGGTATCTCGTTATTGCCCGCAGTTTTGTAATCTCCCGCCGAGCAGGCGATAAATCGTTTGTCCGGCATTTGCATCCACCAGCGGCCCGTTTTCTTGCTTTGTAAAAACATGGTATCCACTTCCCCGAACGCGATATGAAACTCGTAAAATGCATGACGGTCTTCCAGGGCCGCTTCCTGTTTGCTGCGGCTGGTACCGTCTACCAGGTACCATAGCATCTGGCTGATCTGCTTTGCCGTAAGGTCCTCCCTGTCTTTGTCAGGAGAGAATCCATAAATGCCGATGGTGTTTACATTGGGGCTCATGCCTGCATACTGCATCAATATACAGGCTTCTTCACCAGTGAGCCCGTTGGGCGATACGGAAGAAGCCGGCGCATAAGGATGGGCAATGGCGGAAATATCGAAGCTGACCAGGTGCGAGTTGCGGATCACGGGCTCCATTTCTTCAATATGCTCTTTTACCCTGCCCACGCGGAAGCAGTCGAACCGCAGCTTATCCATCGTTTCCAGCATGTGGGGATGAACGAAATAACTCTGGAATGCCAGGTGATTATAGTGGCGTATAAAATTTGGCTCGCCCGTAAGCATTTCCATCAGGAAGTTTTCTCCCCGGAGCGGCGTATCTATGTTAAGGTCTATCAGGGCATCTATGCAGGTAGCTTCCGTTAGCGCATTGTTATCGGCATACGCATAATACTGTGCCAGGGTAAGATCGTGCGAGCCGCCCAGTATAATCACTTTTTTCCCCATGGCCGTTAGTTCTTTTACGACCGTCTTAAGTGCTGCATACGTATCCTGGAGAGTGGCACCGGATCTTATATTCCCGAGATCTGCCATAACGATATCCTTATGCCAGTGAAACAGGGTATAAAACTGCGCACGTATGGCGTTGGGGGCGCCATTGTTATCCCTCTCTTTACCAGTACCTCTTTCTTCGCCGCATCCCACAATTACCAGTTCGGCATTTTCTATATCGGGTAAATGCTCGTCATATACCTGTATGCTCTTGCCTATCTGTCCGTCACGATACCCTTCGTCCTGGCAGATCGTATGTATGTTGACGGGTGATAGGAAGTCAGACAGATTCAGAAAATGCGACATGCTGCAAATATAATCCAACACTCAACATAATAACCGGCTAATCCCCAAATCCTGTAAATCCTGATTATATTTGCTGCATGGAAGAATTATTGCAGAAAATCGAGGGTTATAAGCAGGAGATTGCCGCGTACGAGGCCACCGATGCCGATACCCTGGAAGCATTCCGGATCAAATACCTGGGCACCAAAGGGCTGGTAAAAAGCATCCTTTCTGAGATGAAGCAGGTACCTGCAGACCGCAAGAAAGAGTTTGGACAAATACTGAACGATTTTAAAATATTCACCGAAGGCCGCTTTGAAGAACTGAAAGCCGCCGGTGCAGCAAACGCTACCGATGCAGCAGCCGTTAAGATTGATCTTTCGCTACCCGGCGACCCGCTGCCTGCGGGCAGCAGGCATCCCATTACCCTGGTAAGAAACGAGATCGTTTCCATCTTCCGCAGGCTATCCTTTGCCGTGGCGGAAGGCAATGAGATAGAAGACGACTGGCATAATTTTACCGCACTTAATATGCCCGATAATCACCCTGCCCGCGATATGCAGGATACCTTTTATGTAAACCGCAATGCGGCCGGCGTTAACGACTGGCTCCTGCGTACCCATACCAGCAGTGTACAGGTACGTGAAATGGAAAAAGGCAAGCTGCCGATACGCATCGTATGCCCCGGGCGCGTATACCGCAACGAAACCATCAGTGCCCGCGCGCATTGTTTTTTTCACCAGGTGGAAGGACTGTACATCGACGAGCATGTTTCTTTCGCAGACCTTAAACAGACATTGTACTTCTTTGTACAGGATATGTTTGGCAAAGAAGTGAAAGTGCGGTTCCGGCCTTCCTACTTTCCCTTTACCGAACCCAGTGCAGAAATGGATATCAGTTGCCTGATATGCGGTGGCAAGGGCTGCAATGTTTGTAAGCATTCCGGCTGGGTAGAGATACTGGGTTGCGGAATGGTGCATCCCAAGCTACTGGAGAACTGCCATATAGATCCCAATAAATATTCAGGCTATGCATTCGGTATGGGAGTGGAGCGTATCACCATGCTCAAATACCAGATCAACGACCTTCGCCTGTTCAGTGAAAATGATGTACGCTTCCTGAAACAGTTTACCGCGGGTATATAATATGCTTCCACCGATTCATACGATATGTGTATGTGGCGCAGGTACCATGGGCAGCGGCATTGCGCAGGTAATGGCGCAGGGCGGCTACCGTACCATTTTATTCGATCTTAGTGAAACGGTGCTGGAAAAAGCCCGCGCTGCCATTCACCGGAATTTGTGGGTGCTGGCCGACAAACAGCGCATCACCCAGGCAGAAAAGCAACGTATCGAAGGACTACTTCTTTTTACCACCGACATCCATCACTGCATGGCCGACTTAATTATTGAGGCCATTGTAGAGAAACCCGAACCCAAAGCAGCTCTTTTTAAACAATTGGCAGTCATCAATCCTGCGCATACTATTTTTACCAGCAATACTTCTTCCTTATCGGTATCGGCCATTGCTTCGGGTATGCCTTTTCCGGAGCGGCTGGCTGGCCTTCATTTTTTTAACCCGGCCCCGCTGATGAAACTGGTAGAAATTGTAGTGACTGATTCCACGGCTAAAGAAGTAACAGATACATTAGTTGACCTGGTAAAAAAGCTGGATAAAACACCCGTCATCTGCATGGATGCTCCCGGCTTTATCGTGAACCGGGTAGCAAGGCACTATTACCTCGAAGCCCTGAAGATAGCAGAAGAAGGTGGTGCCGGTTTTGAAACCATCGATGCCGTAATGGAAGCAACGGGTTTTAAAATGGGTCCGTTCCGCCTGATGGACCTGATCGGCAACGATATCAACTATGCGGTCACCGTTTCCTTATACGAAGCATGCGGCCATCCCCCGCGCTTCAGGCCATCGGAGATACAGGCGGCCAAAGTAAAGGCCGGTGAACTGGGAAGAAAGACGGGGAAAGGATATTATATCTATCCATAAACATGACACACTATTAACTAAATATATGGTACTGGTTACCGGGGGCACGGGGTTTTTAGGTGCCTACATTATACAGGAGCTGGTGGAAAAAGGATACCGGGTAAGAGCCATACGCCGCTCCGGCAACGGGCTTCCTTTCTTTGTACCTGCTCAGGTATTCTCCGCGGTGGAATGGGTGGAAACGGATATACTCGATGTAGTAGGTCTCGGTGAAGCCATGATAGGTATCGATACTATTGTACATGCCGCCGCCATGGTATCTTTTTCCCCCTCGCAGAAAAAGATGATGTACAAGGTGAATGTGGAAGGTACGGCCAATGTGGTGAACGTTGCATTGGAAACAGGGGTACGCCGCATCGTGCACATCAGCTCAGTAGCCGCACTCGGCAGAACCATCACCGGAGAAGTGGTGAACGAAGAACAGAAATGGTCGGATACCTGCAGCAATTCGGACTATGCCATTACCAAATACCGCTCGGAGATGGAAGTGTGGCGCGGGATAGCGGAAGGGCTGGAGGGAGTGATCCTTAATCCTTCCATTATATTGGGTTACGGCAACTGGAACCATTCTTCCAGCGTTATCTTTAAAGCGGTGTACCAGCAGTTTCCCTGGTATACTACCGGTGTTAACGGGTTCGTAGATGTAAAAGACGTGGCCCGCGCCGCGGTAGTGTTAATGGAAAGCCATATCAGCGGCGAACGCTTTATTATCAATGGCGACAACTGGAGCTATGAGAAAGTATTTAATACCATCGCCGATGCGTTCGGAAAGAAAAGACCTCACCGTAAAGTGACACCCTTACTGGCAGAGCTGGCGTTCTATGGACAAAAAATCAAATCCCTGTTTACCTCCCATCATCCCCTGCTTACGCGGGAGACGATTCGAATAGCCCAAAGCGAGACCTATTACATAAATAGTAAGATCACGAAAGCCCTGCCGGGTTTTTACTTTACGCCACTGGAAAAAACGATCGGGGAAACGGCGGCGGTGTATCTCTTGCATAAACAGTAATTACAATTTACGGGCGGTTGGAACGTTATAAGGGCACTAATTATTTTTATGAAATATTTATTGCTCACAACACTGTTGTTTTCATTGGCAGTCTCCGTTTTTTCGCAACAAAGCTTTACAGCCAACGGACAGGTACTGGATAGTGCTACCAAACAGCCTCTGGCCGGTGCATCCGTATTTTGTCAGAATACCACGATCGGTGCCGTTACCAGCAGCGAGGGTAAATTCAAATTGCAACTGCCGGCCGGCGGGTACGACCTGATCATTTCTTATACCGGTTATGAAACACAGGAACTGCGTATCAATAACACCAATGCTGCAGACCTAACGATCGATCTGAAAGCAAAGGACAAAAGCATGGAGGAAGTGGTGATTGCCACGAGCACGGCCGATCCCAACGGGCTCGCTAAATACGGTAAGTTTTTCATGAACAACTTTATAGGCAGTACGCCGAATGCAGACTCCTGCATTGTACAGAATCCCGAGGCTCTGTTGTTCTTTTTCAGTAAAAAAAGGAACCGGTTAAAAGTAAGAAGCAAGGAAGACCTTGTTATCAATAATTATTCGCTGGGTTATAAGATCCGGTTCGCACTGGATTCATTTACCTACGAATACGGATCGGATGTAAGCACGTATACAGGCTATCCTTTTTTCGAGGAGATCAGTGGTACAGCCGCCCAGCAGGAACAATGGAAGAAAAACCGGATAGCAGCTTATAAGGGGTCGAGACTTCATTTTATGCGGTCGTGGTACGACAGCACATTAAAAGAAGAAAACTTTTTCCTGGAATGGGTAGATCCTTCACAAAAAACCATCAAGACCTTTGATGTGGAAAATCCTTATGATGTTTTTCATTATACAAGAGATGAGAACAACGATATAGAGATCAACTGGAAAGACAGCCGTTTAAAAGTAGCTTACAGGGGCGCATTGCCCGATAAAACCTTTCTGGTGCAGAACAAACTGCCACTTTATCTGCGTGGCCAGATCACGGTGCTGGATATAAGAGATGTTTTTACCATAGAGCCCAACGGCTATTTCTCCGAACAGGCCGATGTAATCAACACGGGTTACTGGAGCTGGAAAAAAATGGCGGATGCATTGCCCAATAACTATGATCCCGTTCTTTAAACCCGTTACCGGTTCTTTAGCTTTTCCCATATCTCGGGTATGCGTTTGATCCAAACGAGCTCTTTCATTTTTACCGAAGCCGTTTCTACCGGGGATCCGAAATAAACCTTGTCTCCCTTTAAGGAAGCCGGCACGCCGCTTTGAGCATACACTACTGCGTTGGCACCGATGGTTAAGGTTTTACTTACACCTACCTGTCCCCATAACACCACACCATCTTCTATGGTAGTGGCTCCTGCAATACCCACCTGTGCTGCAAACAGGCAGTTGTTCCCGATCAGTGTATCATGACCTATATGCACGAGATTATCTATTTTGGTGCCTTTGCCGATGCGTGTATCATTACTTACCCCGCGGTCGATCGTACACCCCGCTCCTATTTCCACATCATCTTCTATCACCACCCTGCCACAGCTTATCATTTTTTTATACCATAGCTCCCTGTCTTTTTTGGTATTGTAATAAAAAGCATCCGATCCTATCACCGTACCTGCCTGTATCACTACGTTGTCGCCTATCACGCAGTGTTCGAGTATCACTACGTTGGGATGAATGATACAGTTTTTACCAATCACTACATGGTCGCCTATGAACACATTCGGAAATACAAAGCTGCCTTCCCCTATCTGTGCAGAAGTACTTAAAGGAACGGTAGCGGGAGTAAAGGGACGAAAATGCCGAACGATCGCCGTATAGGCTTCAAACGGCTGATCCACTACCAGCAAGGCTTTGCCGGGAGGTACTTCCATCTCTTTATTGATGATGATAAAGCTTGCCGCCGAGTGAATGCACTTATCATAATACTTTGGATGATCTACAAATACAAGGTCACCTTCTTCTACTTTATGTATCTCGTTGATGCCTGTTGCCTGTCCGTTCTGGTTCCCTATCAATGTGGCATCTATGAAAGATGCTATCCATTGTACAGATACAGGAGAAGGAAATTTCATATCTGAATAGTTTATGCAAACGTAGTTTTTTCCTGATTATCCACAGCGTAAAATAAAATGTGCATAAAATATATTGAGAAATTTTTTTAGTTAGAAGAAATTATTTTTAATATTGTGTAAGGAAATTTATTTCCAGGTACTTACTAACCCGTTCTCATATTAAAGCCCGAATGTTTTCGGGCTTTTTTTTTGACAATACATGAAGGGTATCATAAACCAAACGCCAGCCCCGTGCAATTCCTGCTTCACTATTAACTTTTGCTTACCTTGCTGCAAATTAAATAAGGCATGCTTAAATCAATGACCGGTTTCGGAAGGGCCGAACAGAGTGTAGGAGATAAGACTTTTCTGGTAGACATTAAATCCCTCAATGGTAAGCAGTTCGAACTTCAGTTAAAGATGCCGGCGTTTTTAAAGCCATACGAATTTGAAATCCGCAAACTGCTTTCTACCGGCCTTAACAGGGGCAGCATCGATTGCAGCATCAATCTGAAGCAAACGGGTTCCGCCAAGCCCGTAACCATCAATACCGACCTGGCACGTGCATATTATGAACCCGTAGCTTCGCTCGCAAAAGAACTGGGCCTCGATACGTCGAATATGCTGAGTACCCTGCTAAAGCTTCCGGAAGTAATCACTCCTACCGGCGATACCCTTACCGATGAAGAATGGCAGCAATTCAGCCAAGTGGTGAATACGGCTATCAAAAGTTTGAACCTGCACCGACTGGATGAAGGCGTATCGCTGGAAAACGATTTGCTGCTGCGCATAGGCAATATAGAAAAGCAGCAGGCTGAAGTGATAAAGCTGGAGCCACTGCGCCAGGTGAAAGTAAGAGAGAACATCGTGAAGCTGCTGGAAGAGCATGTAGGAAAAGAAAATTATGATACCAATAAACTGGAACAGGAGCTCGTTTATTACATAGAGAAGATAGATATCAGCGAAGAGCAGGTTCGCCTGAAGAACCATTGCGCGTATTTCAGGGATATACTGGGCGAAGCGGAGGAGGAGAAAGGGAAGAAGCTGTCTTTTATTCTCCAGGAAATAGGGAGAGAGATCAATACCACGGGTGCCAAGGCATACGATGCATCTATTCAGAAATGCGTGGTGGCCATGAAGGACGAACTGGAAAAAGCGAAAGAACAAATCTTAAACGTGTTATAATTGTATGCTTAAAAAGGTGTTTATATACATGATAGCAGCCCTGCTTCTGGTTGCCTGCGATAAGATAAATGTGTATGAAAAAAGCGTCGCTATCGGCAATCATGCCTGGGAAAGCGGCTTTAAACCTTCATTTACATTCAATGTACAGGATACGGCTGCCTCTTATAACATCTTCCTGGTAATACGCCATTCAGACGCTTATAATTATAGCAATATCTGGCTGAATGTTTTTACCAAATCCCCCGGCGACAAGCTGAAGAAACAGCAACTGCCCGTTCAGCTCGCTAATAATAAAAAAGGATGGCTGGGTACGGGCATGGATGATATCTACGAACACCGCATACTGATTACCCGTGAGCCGGTGCAGTTGAACAAAGCCGGTGACTATACGTTTATTTTGCAGCAGATAATGAGAGAAGACCCCTTGCAGCATGTATTGAATGTGGGCGTACGGGTGGAACGGGCAAATTGAATAACATGAGTATTCTCAAAAGAAAAGGACTGGCTGCCGCCAATTTTGTATATTGGTTCCTGCTGGCATACATCATAGTGGCACTGGTATGGTGGTTTATTTCCCTAGAACATCAGAATGAACAGATGACCAGCTATAAGCTCACGGAACTGAAAGCCGATGATCCCGGTTACCTGCAAAAGATAGAACTGCTTACCGCAGAAGAGAAGCGGGCCACCACTAAGTATATACTGGAAGGTGCTACCTTCTTACTCGTTATCGTGTTTGCCGCCATTTTTGTATACCGGGTGGTGAGAAGACAGTTCCGCCTTTCTTACCAGCAGCAAAACTTTATGATGGCGGTAACCCACGAACTGAAAACGCCTATCGCTGTGGCCAAACTAAACCTGGAGACCTTACTGAAACATAAACTGGAAGAAACCAGGAAAGAGAAGCTATTGCAGATGACCCTCCTGGAAACGAACCGGTTGAATACGCTGGCCAATAATATCCTTATCTCCTCTCAGCTGGATGGCGGCGGCTACCAGTTGGCCAAAGAAGAGCTCGATCTTTCCGCGCTGGCTGAAAGCTCGGTGCATGATTTCAGGAATCGTTTTCCTGAACGCAACTGGCAGGTATCGGTGGAGCAGGATATAGAGATGACAGGCGATACCCTCCTGCTGCAGATACTTATCAATAACCTGCTGGATAATGCGGTTAAGTATTCTCCCAAAGAAGCGGCTATCCATTTCAGTTTGCAGAAAAATACAACCGGGGCCATCCTGCACGTAAAAGATGAGGGGGCGGGTATACCTGCGGAGGAAAGAAAAAAGATATTTGAACGGTTTTACCGGATCGGTAACGAAACCGTGCGTAAAGCCAAAGGCACGGGGCTGGGACTGTATTTATGTAAAAAGATAGCGGCCGATCATAACGCAGACATTACAGTGACAAACAATACGCCGATGGGCAGTATTTTTACCCTCTATTTCAAGTTATGAGTCAGGCAGCACCCAAAACCTCCATATTGCTGGTAGAAGATGAAGAGAATCTCCACGAAGCGTTAAAGCTGAACCTGGAACTGGAGGGCTATATGGTTACGTCTTCTTACGATGGCACACACGCCCTGCAAACTATTCACAACGAATACTTCGACCTGATCATCCTCGATATCATGCTGCCGGAAATAGATGGTATCGGCGTACTGGAAACCATTCGTGTTCAGAACAACCAGGTGCCTGTACTCATACTGAGTGCCCGTAATAACAGTGCCGACCGTGTATTGGGTTTAAAGAAAGGGGCCGATGACTACCTCACCAAACCCTTTAACCTGGAAGAACTGCTGCTGCGTGTGCAGAAGCTGATCGACAAGAATAAAAAACTGTACGATAAAGAAACGATCGGCGATACCTATACTTTCGGGAACAACACCATCGACTTCGGAGCACAGGAAGCAAGAACCAAAACAGGCGAAACGATTCAACTAAGTAAGAAGGAAGCCATGCTGCTCAAGTTGCTGATAGAAAACAAGAATGAGGTAGTGCCCCGGGAAAAGATACTGCAAACGGTATGGGGTTATAATGTATACCCCACCACCCGCACTATCGACAATTTTATCCTGAGCTTCCGGAAGTACTTTGAGAAGGACAGTCGCAACCCGCGGTTCTTTCATTCTGTTCGCGGGGTAGGATACAAGTACAGCGAATAGTATTTTATAAATCTTTAATGACGCTACCCGCTTTTTCAAGTATATTCTTCATATCCTTTTCTTCGTGTATAGGCGTGTACAACGCGATCTCGCAATCTCTTATCACATCTTCCAGTTCCTGGATAGTATGTACCGGTACGCCTTTTTCCCTGAGTATGAAAGGCATATTGAACTTCGTCATTTCGGTTGGTCCCTTGGCCGTTTTTCTATATACTGCTTCCCGTACTGCTTTGTTGATCTCGCTGTAGAACTCCTGGCTTTTACCCTGCGACAAAGCGACGCCGGCTTCCTTAAGGGAAATGGCGGGCAGAGGTGTTTTATCCGGCTGCAGCGGCGTGTTGTGATGCGTTTCCGGCATCTTCCCCTGTTTTGCGGCCGGGCTTTTTTTAACCGCACGCAGCAGCATGATAATGATCAGCGCTATCAATACGACAATGAAGACGGCGGCGGCCAGGAATTGTTTGCTGATACCTGCTATCCAGTTGGAGCTTACTGTTGCCGGCAACCGGTTTCCGGCAACGGTATCCGCGGGCTGTTTGGTAGCGGCGAGGGTACTTTTATTGACATGAATGGAAAAAGAGTCCGAATACATGGTTTTATAAGCGGAAGCAGCCGGGTCGAAATACGCGAACCGTACAGGCGGTATCCGGTAATCGCCTTCTTCTTTCACCAGGAATGTATAATTGAATTGCTTGAATCCCTGCAGGGGGTAAACGGTCTTGTTTACGTTTTCCTTTACTGCCGGATCAAACACTTCCATGCCGAGCGGCAGGTCGAGTCGCGGCGGATTGATCATCGGCAGATTGCCTGCACCGTTTATCGTTACTTCCATTTCGGCCACGTCGCCCGCGTTAATAACATTTTTCTTTAATGAAGCGGTGATGGTAAATTTACCTACGGCTCCGTTAAAAGCTTCCGGTCTTCCTTCTTCCGGCAGTGGTTTAACGGTGATGGTGATGGGATCGCTTTTAATGGCGATATTGTGTTCTTCCGCGTTGCCGGGTTGGGAGTTACCAAAAAACTCGTCCATCATCCGCTGCATCGGATTGCCGCTACCCTGCCTGTCAGACGCAGATAAGCGTACGAATTCCACTTTATTTTCCAGCTCCATAGGGTCCAGCACGAAACTGCCTGCCTGTAACGGCATCAGTTGCGTGCGGCGTATAATATGCATATTATAGGCTTTACCCTTCAGTTTTTCTATAATGGTACGTTGCGTGCGGGGGTCTTCCATATCATACACGCTGAAGCCATTAAGCGAGGGACGCTTGGTAATCCTCGATTCCGACCGCAGCCGGGAGTACAGCTTATAAGTGGCTATCATGGGTTCGCCTACATAACAACTGTATTTATTTACTTCCAGCTTCACCATCAGGTTCCGGGCAATTTTACCTACTGCATCCTCACCCGGCCCGAGCCGGTACTCTTCGGATACGTCTTCTTCGTAACGGGGAGCATCGGGCGCGAAAGGATATGCCGTAACGGGTGCCGTACGCCGCGAAGAAGCACTTTCAGTAATGGTAACGGCTACCGAATTGGACCGCATGGTTTTGCCATTGATGATGGCCGTGGCACCGGGTATGGCAAACTTGCCGATATCGAGCGGCTGCAGGATATAAGAGATCGTATTAGACCGGGAAACAGTGCCGTTAATAACAGTGGTGCTGCTCGATTGCGAAGGCCCCTGTACTATTTTAAAACGGTTAAAAGTTGGGGTGGCAAAGTCATCGACCGATTCCGCATTTTCGATCACATAATCCAGTTGAATGTACTCTTTCGGTAATGCTTCCGTGGGTGTTACAACGGTTTGAAACTTCACCTGCGCGGCCAGGCCGCAGCAAATATGCAGCAGTAAGAAGGAGACGACGAGCGTATAAAAAGCCTTTCTGGTATACGTAAAGTTTATATCCATATCTTCCGCGATGGTTACAAAGATAGATTAGGATGGCCTGTAAAGACCTTTATGGCAAGGTTAAAGCTACGTTAATAAGTAAATGTTAATATAGCTTTTGGTGCCCTGCATTTACAGGTCGCCCAATTGCGGTCTCAATATTATTTCTTCCGGCACGGCACGGGGCGATAAAAGCGATGCGGTGTATATCATTTCCGCCACATCAGCGGCATCCATCAGGCGTTTGGGGTCTATTCCGCTTTCGCTCCAGGAATCGGTATAGGCAGCTCCCGGAATAACGGATGTTACTTTAATGCCGTGTGTTTTCATTTCTTCCCGCAGGTTTTTACTGAAGCCCAGCAAAGCGAACTTACTGATGCTATAAGCACCGCCGTTGGCATAAGCCTGCATGGATGCCACGGAGCACATATTGAATATATGCCCTTTTTTCCGGTCCATCATGGAGGGCAGCAGTGCGCGGGTAAGGTGATAAGCACTGTACAGGTTCACGTGTATCATTTGCTCCAGCGTGCCTTCCGGCTCTCCGTATACAGTGCCGGGCGTAAATTGACCGGCGTTGTTTACAAGTATATCAACCGGCAATTGCAGGCCTGCTACCCATGCGGCAAAGGAACGGACCTGCTCCCTGTCGGCCAGGTCGCAGGCAAACCATTGTACATTGGTGCGCTGGTACCTGCCCTGTAATTCGGTGGCAAATGCTTTCAACTGTTCGGCGTTACGGGCGCAGAGGAAAAGTCCGTGCCCCTGTTTATCCGAACCAAACTTCTCGGCAATAGCGCGGCCAAGACCCTTAGACGCACCGGTGATAACAATATTCATATCTGCAAATTACAATTTTGTAATTTGCGGGATGCGGTACAAACACCTTTTTTTCGATCTTGATCATACATTATGGGATTTTGACGCCAATAGCCGCCTCACATTGGAGGAAATATACCACGCGGAATCACTGGAAAAAAGAGGCGTACACGATTTTGAACTGTTTCACCGTAATTACCTGGTGCATAACGACCGGCTCTGGGACCGCTACCGCAACGGCTATATTAAAGTGGACGAATTAAGATGGCGGCGGATGTGGCTTGCACTGGTCGATTTCAAGATAGGGGATGAAAAACTGGCGCGGCACCTCGGCAGCCTTTTCCTGGATATGCTCCCTTCGAGAACGCTTCTTTTCCCGGATACCGTGGAGATACTGCAATATCTTAGCAATAAAAATTACCAGCTTCACCTGATCACCAATGGCTTCGAGCAGGTGCAGCATAACAAGATCAGGAATTCGGGGATCGACGGGTTTTTTAAGGTGGTTATCACGTCCGAAGGCAGCAACAGCCTGAAGCCCAAAAAAGAAATATTCGAATATGCTTTCCTGAAAACGAGCGCGCTTCCGTCGGAAAGCCTGATGCTGGGCGACAGCCTGGAAGCGGATATCCTGGGAGGTATCAACGCCGGCATCGACCAGGTGCATGTAAATCATATCAATACCGCACCGGGAAATATAAAACCCACCTACACTGTATATTCTTTAATGGAACTAAAGAGCATTTTATAAAGAAGCGATCACTGTAACCCCGCCTTTTACCGCTTCGTTCAGGTTCACATGCAGCCGGGTGCCGACCGGCAGCAGCAGGTCCACACGGCTGCCGAATTTGATAAACCCCATCTCGGCCGTCTGCTCCACCTGCTGCCCGGGTTCCAGGTAGTTGACGATACGTTTGGCCAGCGCACCGGCTATCTGTTTTACCAGCACTTCGCCGTTCGCATTGCGTATCACTACGCTGTGCCGCTCGTTTTCGGTAGATGATTTAGGGTTCCAGGCAACCAGGTATTTGCCTTTGTGATATTTACTGTATACTACTTCGCCGGCAACAGGGTTGCGGTTTACATGTACATTGGCCGGACTCATGAATATAGAGACCTGTAGTCTTTTTTCGTTAAAATATTCGTTGTCGAAAGCTTCTTCCATCACTACTACTTTACCGTCGGCGGGGGCTACTATTTTTAAGGTATCGATCGTAAGCGTACGCGAAGGCACCCTGAAAAAGGATACCAGGAAAAGAAAAAGACCCAGCGATACCAGGAAGACAAGCCAACTGATAACGGGGGAATAGAAACTGATAAAATAGAAGGATAATAAATTAACGACGGCAAATACAATAGCACTGATGGCAATGGTGCGGTAACCTTCTTTGTGGATCGTCATTTTTTTTGATTGTGCGACAAATCTACATAAACAACTTTACATACGCCCATACAAAAGGCGTTGCCAGCAGCAGCGAATCGAAGCGATCGAGAAAGCCGCCATGCCCAGGCATAAAGGAGCCGCTATCTTTTACAACAGCCATGCGTTTGAGTTTACTTTCCAGCAGGTCGCCTGCATTACCCGCAACAGCCACTATAGCAGCGATGGCCACCCAGTCGATGACACGTGAAAATCCATTGAGGTAACCCAGCAATGCCATCACCAGTATACAGAGCATTGCACCGCCTATTGTACCTTCCCATGTTTTTTTGGGAGATATTTTAGATAAAGGGGTTTTGCCGATAAGGGAACCTACGAGGTAGGCCATGGTGTCGTTGATCCATATAGAAAGGATAAGAATTAGGGGAAGCGTAAAGGCAAATGCATCGCTATAAGAAAAGGATGTTTTCTTTATTATCCCCCCGCACCGGATATCCATCAGCAAACCCCAGCTTAATGAAATATATAAAATGCCCAGCGCGGAATAGCCGATATTCTTCAATTCGATCTGTTTGGCAAACAGTAACTCTATTACCGGAAGCAGGAAGATAGCTATCAGTCCCAGCCACCAGCCGATCGCATGCAGCTTGATACCCATAATGCTGAAAGCGTCGTTGGTAAAATAGAGCATGATACACCAGCCGGCGATCATTACCCCATACTTATGTACAGGGCTTATCTGGGCATAGTCTTTATCGATGAGGGCTACCAGTTTCTGGTACTCCATCCAGCAGCCGAAGTGGATAATGGAAAAAAGCAGGAAGAAGGTCCATTGGTTCCATAGCAGTCCGGCCAGCATCACGATTACAAAAACGACTGCCGTGAGTGCGCGCGTTTTAAATGTTTTAATATTCAATGCCATAGTTGGAATATATCTGAATAGATAATAGCCCTGCCGGTAATTAATCGAGGTATTCATCTTTGGGTCCTACCTCGAAGTCGAAATCGTCGTCATCGTCAAATACTTCGTACATGCTTACCGTGGAAGATCTTCTCAGAATGATGATCAGTAATATGACCACTAAAAAACTCCCGCCTACAAGGCCTGCCGTAACAGACCATGCCGGTGCCTCCTGGAGGTCGGGCTGTAGGTAAGCGAAATATACTTGTATTCCGTTGAAAACAAAATGCGCGATGATGGAAGCCCAAAGGCTGCCGGTATACCAGAACAGGACTCCCAAAATAATACCCAACTCGAAACGGGTAAGAAAAGTGAGGAACTGGAAATGAATAAACGAAAATATAAAGGCAGACAGCAGGATGCCGGCCCACACATGGCGGAACGTACGTATCAGTCCTTTTTGTATCAATCCCCTGAACAACAGCTCTTCCCCGAAAGCGGGAAGCAGGGCCATCAGGAACAGGTTGATGAAAAGTGCTTTTACATCCTGCTTGCCGATTATTTTTTCGATGATCTTATTACTCTCCGCTTCGGAGCTGCGTATCCATTTATCCAGTCCCGGCAATATATGCGACAGATCCATCTGCTTATTCAATTCCCCCAGCCAGAAGGCGGAGGGGATAGCGATCAGTACGATGGCTGCTGCCACCAGTATATGCCAGCCCCGGGGTTTAATATTGAGTCGCAGGAATTTCATGGGCCTGGGGTCCGCGAAATAAGCATACAATAGGGAAGGAAGAATGATCAGGATGATTGCCTGCGCCATCAGCAATATCTTCTGTACGTTTATCATCGAATCGCTGCTGAAGTCGACCGACTGCAGCTCATTGAGCGGAATGCCTGTTAATTTTTTGATAAGATACAGGCTGAATAGTCCGAAAACCAGGTAAGCTCCCGCCAGCAGGCTCGCCATCATGATGATTCTATACCAGGCGGGTTTATATTTCAGATATGTGTTCATATATTTGCAAACTCCATCAACAATTATGGTAAAGATCGGCAATATACAACTTCCTGCATTTCCGTTATTACTCGCTCCCATGGAGGACGTGAGTGATCCTCCCTTTCGGGCGGTATGTAAGGATAATGGTGCCGACCTGATGTACACCGAGTTCATCTCTTCGGAAGGACTGATACGCGACGCCATTAAAAGCCGCAAGAAGCTCGATATATTCGATTATGAGCGCCCGGTAGGCATCCAGATTTTCGGGGGAGATGAGGAGAGCCTTTCCCTGGCGGCAAAGATCGTGGAAGCCACTAATCCGGACCTGCTGGACATCAACTTCGGCTGCCCGGTAAAGAAGGTAGCCCTTAAAGGTGCCGGTGCCGGGGTGTTGAAAGATATAGACCTGATGGTAAGACTCACCGGGGCCGTGGTAAAAAGCACCCGCCTTCCGGTAACGGTAAAAACAAGGCTTGGCTGGGACGATAACACCCGTAACATCGAAGAAGTGGCCGAACGGCTGCAGGACGTGGGCATACAGGCCCTGGCGATTCACGGTCGCACCCGCACGCAGATGTATAAGGGCGAAGCGGACTGGACGCTGATAGGAAAGGTGAAGAACAATCCCCGCATTAAGATCCCGATTTTCGGTAACGGAGATATCGACTCCCCGGAAAAAGCACTGACTTACCGCGACAGGTATGGCATAGACGGTATCATGATCGGCCGCGCCGCTATAGGATATCCCTGGATATTTAAAGAGATCAAGCACTATGCAGCTACGGGTGAACACCTGCCGCCGCCTGGTATCGAAGAGCGGATAGCAGTTTGTAAAAAACACCTGCACCGTTCCGTAGAATGGAAGGGGCCTATCGTCGGCATTTTCGAAATGCGCCGCCATTATGCCAATTACTTAAAAGGTATGCCTAATATAAAGGAGTACAGGGCACGACTGGTAACGCTTATGACCACCGAAGAAATAGACGCCGTGCTGGATGAAATTATAGTTCATTACGCGGGCTTCGAGTTTCAGAAAATGCCCATTGAACTGGTCAACTACCATGAAAACTGCCCGCTCTGATCGCCGCGTTGACCGCAGTATTCCGCGCATACAATAACACAGATCTGGTGATAGAATGCCCCGAAGTACTCTTGTATCACCTGCATTGCGGATAGATGCTACCAGGTGCTATAAAAATTAACAAGATAGCTCGGGCACCTGCCTGTAACAGGAGATGCACTGGAAGTATATGTTGATTTAACCGCTACCCGACCGTTTCCCCGCTGGTTCGTTGCTGTTTCCTTATTTTTGCAACTCAAAATTTTCATAATGAGTTTATCCGAACAAGAGATCATCCGGAGAGAGAAGCTGGAGGAACTGAGAAAGCTGGGAGTGGATGCATATCCTGCCCCTTTATATCCTGTGAATATTTCCGCAGCATATATAAAGGAGCATTATAAGGGGGAAGAGAACAAAGCCGACTTCAGCGAAGTATGCCTGGCCGGGCGCATCATGAGCATCCGCGACATGGGTAAAGCCAGCTTTGCCGTGATACAGGACAGCAGCAGCAAAATTCAACTATATGTCAAAAGGGATGATATCTGCCCCGGGGAAGACAAAACATTATACGATACCATCTGGAAAAAGCTGATGGACCTGGGAGATATTATCGGGGTAAAAGGGTATGTGTTTACTACCAAAACCGGGGAAAAATCCGTTCACGTTACATCACTTACCCTGCTTAGCAAATCGCTCAAGCCCTTGCCGGTGGTCAGGGAAAAAGACGGGGAGACATTCGATGAAGTGACCGATCCGGAATTCCGCTACCGCCAGCGGTATGCCGACCTGATCGTGAATCCGCATGTAAAAGAAACCTTCCTGAAACGTACGAAGCTGATAAACTCGATACGGACCTTTCTAAACGATAAGGGGGCTATAGAAGTGGATACGCCCGTACTGCAATCCATCCCGGGCGGTGCGGCGGCAAGGCCCTTCGTGACGCATCATAATGCGCTGGACGTTCCGTTTTACCTGCGTATCGCCAATGAACTTTACCTGAAACGATTAATAGTCGGCGGGTTCGACTGGGTATATGAATTCAGCCGCAATTTCCGGAACGAAGGGATGGACAGAACGCACAACCCGGAGTTTACCGTACTGGAGTTTTATGTTGCCTATAAAGACTATCTATGGATGATGGAAACCTCCGAACAGATGCTGGAAAAAGCGGCATTGGATACCAACGGAACCACCCTGGTGAAAGTAGGCGATAAGGAAATTGACTTTAAAGCGCCTTACCGGCGGGTATCCATGTACGATGCCATTAAAGAACATACCGGTTTCGACATCGGCGGCATGGATGAAGAGGGCATAAGGGATGTGTGCCTGCAACTGGGCATTCATGCAGATGCTAAATGGGGCAAAGGAAAACTGATCGATGAGATCTTCGGGGGACGGTGCGAGCAGTTTTATGTTCAGCCGACATTTATCATCGACTACCCCGTTGAAATGAGTCCGCTCACCAAAAAGCACCGCAGTAAACCCGGACTGGTAGAACGCTTCGAACTGATGATCAACGGAAAAGAAATGGCCAATGCCTACACCGAACTGAACGACCCGCTCGACCAGCGCGAACGCTTCGAAGACCAGGTAAAACTGATGGAGAGGGGCGATGATGAAGCGATGTTTATCGACTATGATTTCCTGCGTGCGCTGGAATACGGTATGCCGCCTACGAGTGGTATCGGCTTTGGTATAGATCGTTTATGCATGATGCTTACGGACTCGGCTTCCATACAGGATGTGTTGCTGTTTCCCCAGATGCGGCCCGAGAATTTCGATTTGTAACTAACACATTACAGGAAAAGATCCTTCATCAGCTTCTCATTGGGATTAACGGCGTAGGACGAAAAATCGGTAATGCCTTCCTGCGACAGTATCTCTTCATCTAAGAAGAAGTGCCCCGTACATTCCGCTGAAGATCGCTGTAAGATATAGAATGCCGCATCCGCAACTATCTCCGGCTTGCGGCTTCTTTGTATCAGCGCATCGCCGCCCAGCAGATTCTGTACGGCAGCAGTTGCTATCGTGGTGCGGGGCCAGAGTGCATTGACGGCAATCCGGTATTTAGCGAGTTCCTGCGATAAGCCCAGTACGATCATACTCATGCCGTATTTGCTGATGGTATATGCCAGATGACCGCCGAACCACCGAGGGTCCATATTTAAAGGGGGCGACAGGTTCAGAATATGCGGGTTGCTGCTTTCTTTTAAATAGGGAATACAGGCCCTGCTTACGAAAAAAGTACCTCTTACGTTGATGTCCTGCATCAGGTTATATCGTTTGGCTTCCGTTTGCTCTGCAGGTGTAAGGCTGATGGCACTGGCATTGTTAATCAGGATATCGATGCCACCCATTTCGGCAGCGGCCGTCTTTACTGCTTCCTGTATATTTTCTTCATAGCGCAGATCCAGTTGCAACGGCAGCACCTTACCCGCGCCTGCGGCGCGGATCTCCTCGGCAGCGGAAAAAATAGTGCCTTCCAGGCGGGGATCGGGTTCTATCGTTTTGGCGGCGATGGTTATGTTGGCACCACCACGTGCAAGCCGCAGTGCGATGGCTTTTCCGATACCCCGGCTTCCCCCGGTAACAAATACATTTTTATTGATAAACGACATAGGTGTAATATACTATTTTTAAACATGCAGACACCATATAAACTATACCCACCTGCACTTGTACTATTTTCTGCATCGTAAACTTACTAACTAATATGTAAAAGACGAAGCAGGAAAATAGCGCGTTTATGCGCTTGCAGCTGTAGCGATAGTTGAGTAGGTTTGTATTCGTTCTTTGAATGATATACGAGATGTAACAAAATCCAATTCCGAATTACCAATGTCCAATATCCAAAAACCAATCGGAATCCAATCATCCAAAAGTAAAACCAATCTTACATCGCGGTATCTTTCGAAATAAACGTAATTAAAATTCAATTTCCAGTATCTGATCCAACATCCTTTCGAAAAAGACCTTAAAATTTGTACCTATTGATGGCCCCGAAGTTGATTTGAGACCGAGTACAAAAGCTTTACAAAGGCCGCCACAGAAATGAGGCGGTCTTTTTTGCGTTTATAACCCCTGTGCTTACATTTTCTCTACCACCCCCAGCGCGAAAAGCGCAAAGTCATATTTTACGGGATCGTTCTTATCCAACTTCCTGAGGCAGTGGGTCAGTTCCGCCGCGGCCTGCCAGTCGGTAGCCGTCCGCTGCAGCAGGTCGAAACGACGGGCCACCCTTGCCACATGCAGGTCTATCGGTGCTATCAGCACCGAGGGGGATATATGATTCCAGATGCCGAAATCGACCCCGTTATCGTCTTTCCGCACCATCCATCGCAGAAACATATTCAGTCTTTTGCAGGTGGAGTTCTTTTCCGGTGAGGCTACGTGCTTGCGTGTTCTGTTGGGTACATATTCCAGCGAAAAAAAATAATGGTAGAACCCGGTAAGCATCTCCGGCACCGTGCTGCCCCATTGGGTAAATGCATCTTCCAGCGAAGCGTAACGGGAATAATGATGCCGGAAAAATGATATAAAGTACAAAAGATCGGTGGTATTAAAGGTCCTGTGCTTAAAACCTTCCAGCCGGCGCAGGTCATCCTCGCTATGTTGCATGCAGAAATCATGCGGCGCGTAGTGCATCAGTTCCATCAGTTCCCGGCCCTTGTTGATAATAGTAGTACGGTTGCCCCAAGCAAAACTGGCTGCAAAAAAACCGGCAATCTCTATATCCTGCTTTTTGGTGAAAAGATGGGGAATACATACCGGGTCTTCCGCAATAAACGATGGCCGGTTGTACTGGGCCACTTTGCTATCTAAAAAATCAATCAGGCGTTTGGACATAATGTGTTGCGAAACTTGTACGGCATAATCGTTTACCCGATAGCCTGTTCCAGGTCGGCCACCAGGTCGTCCGCATCTTCGATGCCAACGCTCAGGCGGATAAGAGAATCTTTCAGGCCGTTCCGGATCCTTTCTTCACGCGGTATGGAAGCATGCGTCATGGAGGCCGGGTGATTGATCAGGCTTTCCACTCCGCCCAGGCTTTCTGCCAGGCTGAAAAGACGGGTAGCCGACAATAGCCTTTTTGTTTCTTCGGCACTGTCGTTTTTCAGCTCGAAGCTGATCATGCCACCGAACCCACGCATCTGCTTGCGGGCTGTTTCGTAGCTTTCGCTATCCTCGAAACCCGGCCAGTATACCTTCGCTACCTTTTCGTGAGCACGCAGCCAGCGGGCGATGATCTCCCCGTTTTCGCAATGCCGCTGCATACGAACATGCAGGGTTTTGATGCCGCGCAATACAAGGAAACAATCCTGGGGACCAGGCACGGCACCGCAGGATTTCTGTATAAAGTGTAACTGGTCACGCAGCTCCTTATCGTTCATCACCAGGCAGCCCTGTATCACGTCACTATGGCCGCCCAGGTATTTGGTGGCTGAATGCATTACTATATCTGCGCCGAGGTCAAGCGGGTTCTGCAGGTAAGGCGAGGCAAAGGTGTTATCCACACAAAGCAATACTTTATGTTCTTTGGCGATGGCCGCCACTGCGGCTATATCTACTATGTTCATCAATGGATTGGTGGGCGTCTCCATCCAGATCAGTTTTGTATTGCTATTGATATAAGCGCTTATATTATTTGCATCCTGCATACTGATATAATGGAACCGGATACCGAACTTCTCGTATATTTTAGTGAACAAACGGTATGTGCCGCCATACATATCGCTGGCTGCAATCACTTCATCACCGGGCTTAAATAGTTTGATCACTGCGTCAGTGGCGGCTACGCCGCTGCTGAAAGCCAGTCCGTATTTGCCGTTCTCTATCTGGGCATAGGCGTCTTCGAGGGCCGTCCTTGTCGGGTTCTGGCTGCGGGCATATTCGTATCCCTTATGCTGGCCGGGGGCCGTTTGTACATACGTGGAGGTCTGGTAAATAGGTATCATGATGGCCCCTGTAGAAGGATCCGGTTCCGCACCTGCATGTATAAATTTAGTAGCTGGCTTCATGTCGATCTTTATTGATGGATTGCAAAGATGGGAATAAACGATGGATTTATGTGGCTGGCCTCAGAGATTATATACCCGTTATAGCCCCGGTTACCAAGTACCTGAAGTCGTAATTGCCTGCCTCATGAGCCGCCCTGGGGATCGGTTTGTGCTTAAGGCAGGCGGGTTTCAGTATGTTTCTTTCTACCAGGGCTTTTTTGCATTCATGTATATAATCCTGCCATACCGGCTGCTGCATCCACCGGTATTGAGGCGGTTCAAAGCCTGTTTTATCTTTTCGCCATACGATAGCGTCCGGCAGTTCGTTTTGCATACTTGTGCGAAGTATCCACTTGGTGAAGCCCTTTCGTATTTTGTATTGCGGTGGCAGCGAAAAAATAAACTGAACCAGCTCATGTTGTAAAAAAGGGAGCCTTACCTCGCGCGAGTGCGCCATCGAATTACGGTCGGCATATCTAAGCAATTCTTCCAGTCCACCCTGCATGGTGTTAAAGTATAAGATATCGTTCAATGTTTTTACCACCGGCTTATGCATCGCCCGGCGGTCGTTGAACTGGCGGAAGAAGTCCGGCTCTATATCGCGTTGATGCCGCTGTATGATATAAGCCCGTTTTTCCAGTTGCCGGGCGGTAAACTGAGGCATATAGGCAGCGAAATAATTTTTGATTCCCCAGTTGACCGGGATCCCTTCTTTCCTTACCGCCCGTATTTCGCTGCGCAGCGTATTCCAGCTGCCCTCTTTTATAAGTTGCTGCCAGTACCAGTGATAATACTTATGATAGCCTGCCATGATTTCATCGGCACCCTGGCCATCCAGCAATATACCGGTTCCCTTATCTTTTGCCGCTTCGTATACTTTGTACTGGGCGTATACGCTGGAGGATGAAAACGGTTCTTCCTGGTGATGACATATTTTTTTTACGGTGCCTATAAAATCATCCGCAGTAGGAATTACGGGATAATTTTTAAGATGATATTTATTTGTGATCAGTTTTATGTACGCCGATTCATCTTTCTCGAAGCCGGGGAAGAGGGCAGAAAAAGAAGCGGCTGAAGAGCCGGCCGGTAAAAGGGATTGCATGATGGCAACGATGGAAGAACTATCGAGACCCCCGCTCACACTGGTACCGACGGGTACATCGCTCCTCAGCCTGTTTTTAACCGAGCTGGTAAGCAGTGCTTTAAACTGTTGAATGCAATCCTCTTCCCCCAATGCGGTAATAGCCTGTTTATCGGGTTGCCAGTAAGAAGTGATGCTGCACTCGTATGACAGGCCTTTGCCGGTAAGGTAAAGGCAATGGGCAGGGGGGAGTTTTTTTATGGAATTATAAAATGTATCCAACTGTTGCAGTGGATGGGTGGCTATACCCATAGTAAGATAATTGAGCAGCATAGTATTGTCCATCTGCTTACCCAATCCCGCTGCCCAGAGCGATTTCATTTCGCTGGCAAAAAGAAATTCGTTGGTTCCTTCGAAATAAAAAAAAGGCTTTTCCCCGAAGCGGTCTCTGGCTGCAAAAAGTGTTTCTTCCTGCATATCCCATATAGCAAAAGCGAACATACCGTCGAAGTGATCAAGACATTGCCTGCCATAGCACGCATACGCCGCCAGGATCACTTCCGTATCGCCGGTTGACCGGAAATGGTATCCTTTAGCGGACAGTGTTTGTCTTAATTCGATATAATTGTAAATTTCCCCGTTATATACGATCGTATAGCGGCCGGCATAGTGCATGGGCTGACTGGCTGCATCGCTGAGATCGAGAATGGCCAGCCGCCGGTGACTAAAGCCTGTCTTATTGCCTGCATCGATCCATACGCCCGCTCCATCGGGACCGCGGTGAGCGATCGCGTCCGACATTCGCTGCAGGCGGTCTTTACTTATAAGGCGCGGATCGGGAGAGATAATGCCTGCTATTCCACACATACAATACTTTAAAACGTAATGGGCAATTTAACCAGTTCATTGTCCCATGATATAAACAGCGCGGCGCCGGTGTCTGCTTTTTCGAACCACATGCTGAATACCTCTACCGCTTCGGCCTGTTTCTGAACGGGTATGGTAGTGCGCAGTACGTCTTTGGTACTGTCGTATTTAAACGCTCCCCAGGTATCCGTTTCCTTGTTGATGATGATCGTCCATTTATCGGCGTTAGGAATGCAATACATGGTATACCGCCCTTTTTTCAGCCGGGTGCCATTTACTTTTACCTCTTTAAAAAATTCTATTTCCGTAGCCTCATTCGCTCCCAGTCTCCATATTTTACCATACTCCAGCAAATCACTGAACACGCTGCGTCCACTCTTCTGGGGGCGGCTGTATACCAGTCGTACCACCAGGGGTTCGGTTAGTTTATCCTGTATTTTCAGGATGGGATAATTGACCGGGTAATAACTCATATCCATAGTCGATTTATCCACTACCGGTGGTTTCATCTGGGCGAGTACGTCGCCCAGACTCATGCTGCAAATGATTAAAACGGCCGCGATATACTTCATGTATCAGGTGGTTTATTGACAAAAATAACGCTTATCGCTTGAATGACCGGATCGCGTTAGCCCGGAAAATTTTCCAGGGTAAATTGCCGGAGAAGCGGAAAGAACCGCCGGTAACAGTTTTCGAGAAAATAATAGTTGTCTTTAAAGATCATCAGTGCAGGTTCACTATCGGATATGTAAGCAGCGCGGTATACCAGTCCCTGATAGCTTTTTTTGATACCGCCCGTAAACTGGTAATTATACAGCCAGTTATCCGTTTGCATATAAGGCAGCATCTTCCTGAATTTATCAGGGCAAATGCCTTCGAACGTACCCAGTGCAGCATAGGTGGACAGTGAAAAATCCATTAAGGCAGTGGAGTTGGAAAAAATGCTTGTATCATTTGCGAGGAAATGATCGTACGTAACGTCTACAAACGCACCGCTGTACAGGCGGTAGCTGGCATGAAATACCTCTTTTGCTTCTTTGGTGATAGGATGCTCGTCTGTAAACGCATCAATCTGCCGGTGAAGGGCGATACCTTTCTGAACGGCTTCCGGGTAATCGAATTTTTTCCTGCCTTTTACAAAATCGCTGATCATGTTACCCACTAATATTTCCGGGTTATGAAAGGAGAGGTACGCGTGTGCAAGGTAGTTCATCCGTGAATGTACAATTTTCCACCGATTGCCGGCAACTATCCCTTAATCCCTTGAAACCTGATTATATTTGCGCGATAAAACACACAAGATGAACAAGGGACCTGTTTCTCAATTTATACAGCATCACTACCGCCATTTTAATGCAGCCGCGCTGGTAGACGCGGCCAAAGGATATGAAACGCATTTGATGGAAGGTGGCAGGATGCTTGTTTCCCTGGCAGGTGCCATGAGTACGGCGGAACTGGGCATTTCCCTGGCCGAGATGATACGCCAGGATAAGATCCACATGATATCCTGTACCGGTGCTAACCTGGAAGAAGACGTGATGAACCTGGTGGCGCATAACAGTTATAAAAGAGTACCTAATTACAGGGACCTTACCCCGCAGGACGAATGGGAGTTGCTGGAAAATCATTACAACCGGGTAACGGACACCTGCATTCCGGAAGAAGAAGCGTTCCGCCGCCTGCAGAAGCATCTCGTAAAAGTATGGAACGATGCAGAATCGGCCGGAGAGCGTTTTTTCCCCCACGAGTTTTTATACAAAGCCGTATTGAGCGGCGAGCTGAAACAGTATTATGAAATAGATCCGAAAGATAGCTGGATAGTGGCCGCGGCGGAAAAAAACCTGCCGATCGTGGTTCCGGGATGGGAGGACAGCACGACCGGTAATATATTTGCCAGTTATGTAATAAAAGGAGAACTGAAAGCCTCTACGGTCAAAAGCGGTATCGAATACATGGTCTGGCTAACGGAATTATACCGTGAGTTCAGCAAGGGTAAGGGGCTTGGATTTTTCCAGATAGGCGGCGGCATTGCGGGCGATTTTCCTATATGTGTAGTGCCGATGATGTACCAGGACCTTGAATGGCACGACGTGCCTTTCTGGAGTTATTTCTGCCAGATATCAGACTCTACTACTTCTTACGGGTCCTATTCGGGCGCCGTTCCGAATGAAAAAATAACCTGGGGCAAGCTGGATATCAATACACCCAAATATGTAGTGGAGAGTGACGCCACTATTGTGGCACCGCTGATTTTTGCTTATATATTGGGGTTGTAATGTTTCATATTATTAACACAACGGATACCTCCGTAAAAGAAGGATCTGTGCGTATTGCGTGCGTGCTTGGTTCCATTTGCAGATAAAGGCGCTTCGCTAATTGTTTAAAGGAATATCCCTTACCAGCATATTATCGCGGTTGGCTATTTCCCAGGCGGTATGGAAGATAAGGCGGGCTCTTTTTTCCATTAATGAAAAGTTGATTTTCTCCACGGTGTCCGTCGGGCGGTGATAATCGGCATGCAGGCCGCTGAAATAAAAGATGACGGGTACCCCTTTGCGGGCGAAATTGTAATGGTCGCTCCGGTAAAATATACGCTCCGGATCGTTGGGAGCATTGAACTTATAATCGAGTTCCAGCCCGGCGTATTTGCTGTTGATACTTTCACTGATCGGCTTCAGGTCGGAGCTTAACTTGTTATCGCCTATTATATAAATATAGTTCAGGGAATCGCCCTCTTTTCTTTTGGGGTCTATTCTTCCTATCATGTCTGTATTAAGATCTGCCGTCGTTTTATCCAGCGGGAAGATGGGATGATCGGAATAATATTCCGAGCCCCATAATCCTTTTTCTTCGCCCGATACAGCCATAAACAGGATGCTTCTCCGGGGGCCGTTTCCTCTTGCCTTCGCTTCCATAAATGCTTCTGCCATTTCTATCAGGGAAACGGTGCCGCTTCCGTCGTCATCGGCTCCATGGTAGATCATACCATCTTTCATGCCGAGGTGATCGTAATGGGCGGTGAGGAAAACGTATTCATCATTCCTGTCGGTACCTTCTATTAATCCCAGTACGTTGGTGCTGGTGACTGATTTTCTTTTTCTTTCTTCATAATCGAATGAAACGGTTTTGCTTACGGACGTTACACCTGCTGCAGCAAATGTCTGCCACTCTTTGCGCCGTTCCAGCAAGCTGTCGGCAAGCGTTGGCCCAAAAATGCGTTGGAACATTTCGTGCGTAATGCCTGCGTAATTGATACCGGGTGCTTCCTGTTCTGCCGATGGAAAATAGGGCCCCACTTTACGCTGGGTAACCACTGATGAAAAGTTGTTAACGATAAATAAACCTTTAGCACCTCTTTGCATGGCAGCCGCCGTTTTAGTGGCAGCTTCCCGGGAAGTCCAGCGGGAATTGCGCCGGGTACCGCTGATCAGGTAGTTCTGACCTTCTTTCGGCTCTCCTGCCATGGCTATTACGATGGCGTTTTTTACATCCAGTTCTTTATAATCATCATACAGCGAATCGCTGATGCCATAGCCTGCAAACACTATGCGGGAAGCTTTTACCCTGCCTGTTTTGTTGAAGCGCACATTGCTGTTAAAATCCCTGTCGAGCACATATACCTGTTTGCCTATCCTGATATCTGCCGCTATAAGCGTGTCTTCCAACAGGAAAAACTCCTGCTGATAAGATCCTTTGTTACCGGGCTTTAATCCCATCGAACGAAACTGACCCTCTATGTAAGCGGCTGCTTTACGCTGACCTTCCGTTGCCGTTTCGCGACCTTCCATTTCCGGGCCGGCAATAATGGTAAGATGTTTTTTTAGATCGGCTGCATTTACCGACGCGGCATATTTTTCCGGGCGTGTCTGCGCCATGGCGTTTAGTGTTGCCAGTGATAATAGGAAAAGACAGGTTAGCTTATACATAGTATTTTGTTAGGGGATTAATTGTTGATTATGCACAGGCTATTTTGTGGACACGGTTAGCATGGCGGCCACCTTCGAAAGCGGTGTCCATAAAAATCAGGATCATCTCTTTGGCCTGGTCCAGTGAAATAAAGCGGGCGGGAAGCCCCAGTATGTTGGCGTCGTTATGCATCCTAACCAGTTTAGCCACTTCAGGTATCCAGCAAAGGCCCGCGCGTATTCCCCGGTGTTTATTGGCGGTAATACATACGCCGTTTGCGGAACCGCAAAGCAGGATGCCAAATGCGACTTCTCCCTTTTCGACTGCGGACGCCACGGGGTGTGCATAGTCGGGATAATCCACGGACCCTGCTGCATATGTACCGAAATCGCTCACCTGGAAACCTTTCTGGTTAA
>JANNOM010000047.1:0-8811 GCA_031399065.1 Chitinophagaceae bacterium | reverse complement strand
ATAACGTATTCGTCTTTCCTGCTTTTGCCGGGTAAAATGCCTGCCACGTTAAAGAGGTTCATTACCTGCCCGTTTTTTCCTGTGTGGGTAAAGTGCTGGTAGTAACTGCTGTCCGGATGCCAGGGCAGCAATCCCGCCGCTTCGAATTCTTCCGATATGTATTGCGCGGCTTTTGCAAGCCCAGGCGTAAACAATCCTCTTCCTCCCATTTCATCGGAGGATAGCTTTCTTTCTACCTGCTCTACTTTTTTTGCATGGATGATGCTGTCGATACGCTGTGCAGAAACGGAAATGGTAACAACAGCACTTATTACCAGCAAGATCATTCTATTCATATATATATTTTTATGCGACATCAATTATAAACTCATCATCTCCTTAAATTTGACAGTTTGTCTTCGGCTCACTTCTATTTTTTCACCCCCTCTCAGATCTATCAACAAGCCTCCGTTAAAGTAAGGTTCTATCTTTTCTATCATACGGAGGTTGATGATATGTTTGCGGTTAGCCCGGAAAAAGGTTTTTTCATCCAGTCTTTCTTCCAGTGCATTCAGCGATTTTAAAATGAGCGGCTTATTGGTGCTGAAATAGACTTTGGCATAATTGCCAACACTTTCAAAAAGGCGGATATCCCCGAGTTTAACAAACCAGCATTTTTCCCCGTCTTTCACAAATACCTGGTCATTTTCCGCAAGCAGCGAGCGGTTGCCGGTTATGGCAGACGAAGGGTCGTGGCTGCTCTCCTCGAGGATCTGTAATTTCTGAATAGCATCGGCCAGCCGCCGGGGTTCTACCGGTTTCAGCAGGTAGTCCAGTGCATTTACTTCAAATGCTTTGAGGGCATATTCATCGTACGCCGTTGTAAAAATGACTACCGGAGTTCTGTCAAGTTCTGCCAGCATATCGAAACCTGTTTTGCCAGGCATCTGTATGTCCAGGAACAGCAGGTCGGGCCGCAGACTTTCTATCTTCTCAATTCCGTCTCCCGCATTTACCGCTTCGGCGATTATTTCCACTTCCGGGAACTCCTGAAGCAGCTTCTTCAGTTCGTTCCGCGCAAGACGTTCATCATCGATAATAATCGTTCGTATCATACCAGGTGTGTATTATTACGTTAAAGCAGGGGCAGACTCACGGTCGCTTCTACCATACTGCCGTTTATTTCTTTTATATCGAAACCAGCCCGGTCTCCGTACATCAAATAAAGGCGGCTCCGGGTACCGGGTAGTCCAAAACCCTCTTCGTTGAAAGTACCGTTCAGCCGCCCGGTGTTTTGTATTATCAACTGGTGGCATTTTCCTTTAAACGAAGACATGATCTTTACCTTACCTCCCTCTATCTGCCGGCTGATGCCATGTTTTATGGCATTTTCCACCAGGGTCTGCAGCATCATGGGTGGTACGGGCTGCGACAGCGTATCGTTATCTATATCATATTCTACTATCAGCCTGTCCTCGAAGCGGATATGTTCCAACGCCAGGTAGTCTTTCACGATATTCAGTTCGCGCTCGAAAGAAACCGTCTCCTGCTTTTCAGCCTGCATGCTGCTTCTGAGTATATTGCTTAATTCTGTAATGGCGTTTCGGGCGCGGTTGGGGTTTTCGTCTATCAGTGCCCTTATGCTGTTTAACGCGTTAAAAATAAAATGCGGGTTTATATGCGATTTGATGGTCTTCAGTTCCAGTTCCTTCACAAGGGCTTCCAGCTTAAGCGTATCGAATTGCTGGCTCCTGTTCTTGTCGACATAGTGAATAATAAAATAAATACAGTTCCATAGAAATAAATAAAAAGAAGCATTGAACGCCTTGCTGTAAAAAATATAGAACCCGTTGGTGCGAAGCTCCCGGTTATTTTTAAGATGCAGAAGACTTACCAGCAGGGTATCTGCCAGGCCGGTAAGCAGGGAAAAAATAACGGTGATACCAACTATCTGTATTACCTGCAACTGTACCGGGCTTAGAAGGATATCGTTTTTAAGAATAACATAGCGCATCAAATGGGAAAACAGGATACCGAGCCCCACGAATACGAGTATTCTTCCTATAAAAAGTTCGTCGTATCGATTGAAGGTTATGGCAAAAAAAAGATTGACAAAAAAGAATAATCCCCAGCCCGTTACCTGGAACATCCAATATTTGGGAATCCTGCTGTTCATACTACAAACTTATCAAATTGCAGGCATAGTTGCTTACCGCTCATGTATGGGACTAAGCACACTCTGTTACAGTTTATAAAACACGATAATGCCATTTTTAAGGCAATAGAGCAGAGAGGCGGAAATGCGTATCCTGTCGGCGTTTGCGAGTTTGTCTGCCAGTTGTATTTCCTGCAGGGAAAGGGAGTTAAGCTGGTACCGTTCAAAGGTAGTCCCCTTTCTTCCGAATACATTGTTGCCTATCACCTGAAAATCCTGCCAGCCCAGTAGGGATACTTTATTTTTCAGTGTGCCGAAGTAATCGAATACGTAAACACCCTGCTGCGGGTCGTACAGGTAAACCAGCCGGTCCTGGTCAATGATCACTTCCGGTGCCGGGGCAGTTTCCATGGATTGCCGGAAATCGGCCGTCTGATCGATAATACTGCCTTCATCGTTCATACGCTTCAGGCGGGCTTCCTGTTCATCGTATATCCATATGCCGTTATCGTAGCTTTGTGCAATGGCCCGGGCCTGATAGATACCCTGTTTGCGGATATCGATGGTAGTGCGCACATTCAGGAACCTGTCCAGCACTACTATGGTTCCGAAGTCTTTGTAAAAAAGTAATACCTTAAGTGGATTAGTGGCGTCTATGGAATATAATTTACCATATCTTTTTACATCATTAAACACTCCTACCGAGTCTCCGGCAGCCGTTATTTTTTTTAGCTGATTGGTTTTACTGATCGTATAAACATTGCCCAGATTATCGATGGTAAAATCGATGATATCTCCTTTTATTGCACCCATCATACGCAAACTGGTGTCTTGCTGGCCAGCGCAGTAATGCACGGATAAGAGTATAATCGGTATGAATAAAAACTTTATCAATCGGTATAATATTTCAGTTCTGTTGTATTGCCGTCGAATTGGGCGTAGCTGTTATAACGTATCCAGTCGCCCAGGTTAATATAACGGCTTTTTTCCGTAAGTGCAAAATCGATCGGTAAATGGCGGTGACCGAAAATGAAATAATCGTACTGTTCTTTTTGCAATACTTCTTTACAGTAAATAATCAGCCATTCCTTATCGGCACCCAAAAAATGTTCATCGCTGGTGCCTGTAGCAGCCCGGCTCTTTCTGCTGAAGTAATTGGCCAGCCCTATACCGGCCGAAGGGTGCAAAGCACCGAATAACCAGCGGCAAAAAGGGTTACGGAAAACCTTTTTTATAAACTTGTACCCATGGTCTCCCGGGCCCAGTCCATCCCCATGCCCAACAAGAAACCTTTTACCGTTAAAACTGAATTCCACCGGCTCCTGGTATACAGGTATATTAAGTTCTTTTTCAAAATAGCCGCTCATCCACATATCGTGATTACCGGTAAAAAAATGAACCGGGATGCCTTCGTCCGTCAATTCTGCCAGTTTACCCAATATACGCACATATCCTTTAGGCACTACTTCTTTATATTCGTACCAGAAGTCGAACAGGTCGCCCACTATAAAAATAGCGGCGGCGTTGTCCTTTATAGAGCCCAGAAAACGAACGATCTTTTTTTCGCGTTGCAGGCTGCCGGCATGATCGGGTGCTCCCAGGTGAAAATCAGAAAGGAAGTAAATTTTTTTGCCGGCATCCAGTTTCATGAATCAGTTATTTTGGGAGTATCGTGCGTGCCATACCTTCATCTTTCCATCAGGAACAAATATACTTCACGGGGACCATGTACCCCTACAACCAGTGTTTTTTCTATGTCCGCGGTACGACTTGGCCCCGTAGCGAAGCTAATGACGGACGGAAGCTGCTCCGCATATTTATCTTTCATGAGTTGTAATGCATCTTTCACATCATACACGAGTTGATCGGCATATGCCAGGCAAATATGCACCGGTGCATACACGGAGGCTGAACGCCCACTTTGCTGCGCGGAACTAAGCACGATACTGCCCGTACGGGCCACCAGGTATTCGCAGGAAGTGATGCTGGCGTCGCAACCGGCCAGATCCCTGGCGGTAAAAGCCGCGAAACCAAATGCAGTAAGTTGTTTTACAATTTCGCTTTCGGAGCAGAAAATATTTTTCCAGCCCATATCCCGTACGAGTATCGAAAGCTGCATGGCCATTTCAGCAGCATCGGCACAGTACACGAAGCGACCCAGCAAGCCGGAGAATTCCGCAGCGAACTGTATTTCCAGCTCCGTTTCCGAAGGTTGAAATACGGAATTATTTCCCTCACTGAGCGAAAAAGGAAGAGGCGTTGATGCACTCAACGCCTTTCTTATTTTCTTCAATATATTTTCTTTGGAAGGAGATATGTTCATAGCTATCAGCTCAGCGAGTGATTGGTGGCATTGCTGTCGTACGGGGGTACCCCTTCGCTTACAATGCCCGTTTCCGGAGAAGTGTCACTTTCCACATCCAGCGTTTTCTTTTCCTCGTAAGGCCTTTTACCAATCAATGCTTCCACATCGCTCTGGAACAACACTTCTTTGTTCAGCAGGGCCTCGGCCAGCAGCGATACCTGCTCCTGCTTTTCTACCAGCAGCTCTTTGGTACGCTCGTACGCCCTGTCTATAAGCAGCTTCACTTCCTCGTCGATGATGCGGCTGGTAGCTTCGGAATAAGGCTTGGTAAACGTATTCTCCGCCGTAGGATCGTAGAAGCTAACGTTACCCACTTTATCGTTCATACCATATACTGTAACCATGGCGTAAGCCATACGTGTGATCTGCTGCAGATCGTTCTGAGCACCTGTAGATATTTTACCGAAATTAATCAGTTCGCTGGCACGTCCACCGAGGGTCATGCATATCTGGTCAAACAACTGGTCGGTATCATACAGGTATTGCTCTTTAGGAGTGTATTGGGCATATCCAAGTGCGGCTACTCCTCTGGGAACGATGGTTACCTTCAATAACGGGTATGCATGTTCGAGGTACCATCCGCAGATGGCGTGCCCGGCTTCATGATAAGCTATGATCCTTTTCTCTGAAGGCGCAATGATCTTGTTCTTCTTTTCCAGGCCGCCGATCACCCTGTCTACCGCATCCTGGAAGTCGGACATTTCAACGCCGGCTTTACCATGACGTGCAGCTATCAGGGCTGCTTCGTTACAGATATTGGCGATATCCGCTCCTGCGAAACCCGGTGTCTGTTCCGCCAGTTTATGTATATCAACCTGGTTAGAGGTCTTGATGGGTTTAAGATGCACTTTAAAGATCGCTTCGCGGCCTTTAACATCGGGCTTGTCGATGGAAATCTGCCGGTCGAATCGTCCGGGTCGAAGCAGGGCGCTGTCCAGTACATCCGGCCGGTTAGTGGCCGCCAGTATGATGATACCGCTTTCGCCGCTGAATCCATCCATTTCCACTAATAACTGGTTGAGGGTGCTTTCCCGCTCGTCATTGCTCATCATGGCATTCTTGCCTCTTGCCCGTCCTATCGCATCTATTTCATCGATAAATATGATACAGGGTGCTTTTTCCCTGGCCTGCTTAAACAGGTCACGCACGCGGCTGGCACCTACTCCGACAAACATTTCGACAAAATCGCTACCGCTTAAGCTGAAGAAAGGCACCTGTGCTTCGCCCGCCATCGCTTTCGCCAGTAAGGTTTTACCGGTACCGGGAGGCCCTACCAGCAAGGCTCCTTTCGGTATTTTACCACCAAGCGCTGTATATTTTTTGGGCTGTTTAAGAAAATCAACTATTTCCATCACCTCCACTTTCGCTTCGTCGAGGCCGGCCACATCGTTGAAATTGATATTGACACGTGTTCCCTTATCGAACAGGGTAGCTTTGGATTTGCCTATATTAAAAATACCACCGGGACCTGCACCGCCACCTGCACCGCCACCCATTTTACGCATCAGTAATACCCATATCAGTACAATGATGATAATCGGCACTATAAATCCAATAAAAGGCTGTAACCACTCACTTTCAGGGGCATTGTCCATCAGCACCTTATCCACCTCCGGATTTTCTTTATAAAACTCCCTGAGATCGTCAGCGAAAATTTCCGACTTGGTGATATTAAATTCGAACTGGGGGCCTTTATCATTTTTTGTAGGAACCCGCTTTTCCAGTTTCTTTTTGTAGTACTGTTTATTGAGACTGTCTTTTTTAATATAAACCCTTACCAGGTTCTTGCTTCCGCTTACCAGGGCAATCCTCTCCACATCGCCTTTGGCCAGCATTTCATACATAAATTCATTCTGGTAAATAGTAGTTCTTTCTGACGGGAAATCGCCAAAAAGATTAAAGCCGATCAGGATAGCGGCTATGGCTCCCCATACCCAATAAATGCTGAATTTGGGTCCCTTGCGGGGATTCTTGCTATCGTCTTTCGGTCGTATGCGGGGGAAACTTCTGTCGTTCGGTTTTTGATCTTCTTGTGACATGTTAATTTTTAGTGTCTTTATAAATGCCGTTAGGCCATTTTTCTATACCTGTTATCCGTTATGTTCCACCAGCGGGGCATCGCTCCAGAGTTCTTCCAGGCGGTAAAACTTCCGGGGTTCTGCCTGCATTACATGCACCACTACATTCACGTAGTCGATCAGTACCCATTGGGCTGCCTGGTGACCTTCATGTTTGTAGGGAGTTTCTCCGCAGATCTTTTTTACGTGATCTTCCACGTTATCTGAGATCGCTTTTACCTGGGTGGTGCTATTGGCGGAAACGATGATAAAAAAATCGGATACAGCTTCATGAATTTTCCTGAGATCAAGCGAAATAATATTCTCTCCCTTTTTATCTTGTATGGCCTGGATAATGGCTTTAAAAATTTTTGAATTCCTTGTTATTCTCGCTACACTCTTATTATCCCGTGTAGATAATATGCTCAACTGTTCCAATAATCAAAACGTTTTAATTAGTAATATGTTTTCAAAGTATAGTTAACCTATACAATATAAAGAAAATCCTACATTCGTATGTATCAAAAATAGTAATCTTTTTGGCAAATCACGCATCCATAACCAAGATAGGAGAATTCATAACTGTTTTACAATCAGTCGAAAGTACCAACAACTATGCCATGGGAATGGTTCATGAAGGAATGGCGAAACACGGAGATGCATGGCTCGCGCTGGAACAAACAGCGGGAAAAGGACAACGGGGAAGGTCATGGAAAACCACCACCGGCGAAAACATCCTGCTGAGTGTTGTGATGGAACCGGCTTTTATGCCCGTTTCCCGGCAATTTTTGTTTAGCATGACAATAGCACTGGCTTGTTATGATTTTTTTATTTCTTACACCCACGATGAAATCGCTATTAAATGGCCCAATGATCTGTATTGGCGTGACAGAAAGGCAGGGGGCATCCTCATCGAGAATGTTCTGAAATCCGGGCAATGGTCATTTGCGGTAGTAGGTATCGGCATTAATATTAATCAGGTGGTATTCCCGGATACCATAACGAACCCCGTTTCTCTTAAACAGATAACGGGTAAAACCTTCGACCTGTATGTAGTTACCCGGCAACTCTGCCAGTGTATAGAAAACCGTTACACGAGTTTAAAGAACGGGGATGCTAAGATTTTGGAAGCGTACAACGAAGTGCTGTTCCGTAAGGGCGATCAGGTTCGGTTAAAAAAGGACAGCATCGTTTTTGAAACCCGGATCCTGGGAGTGGATATGGAAGGCAGACTGCTCACCAGCGATACTGCTGAAAGAGCTTTTAAATCAGGCCATATAGAGTGGCTGCTATAGGCGCTCCCCCTCCCTTGCTTCCACTTCGAACCGGTTATTATAATATCCGTTTCTTATACTTTCCCAGGTATACATCAGCAGGAAGCGGATAAGGCCGTATTTCCGGAACTGGCGGAGGTGCACCATCTCATGTTTCAGCCAGCGCGTATCTTCCAGGAATTCTGACCTGGAAGTATTATAGAGATAGATCGTTTTGCCTATCACCATCGCCATCTGGCCCGATTTCATCATATAGGCTGCCAGGCCTGCTATCCACGAGTTTTCTTTTATCTTATAATCCATCAGTGTCCGTTACCTGGTAAAACGATAAGTAGCCGTCCCTAAATTACCTGCTTCGTCTTCGGCCGTAATCAAAAGCGAATGTTCTCCCCGTGGGCATCTTTCATCGAACTGGTAAATAAACGACCTTCCTTTATCATTGGTAAAGCGCAGCCATTTGCCATCGAGCAATGCCCGTACATTCTTGCATTTTTCAAGGTTATCTTTTACGGTAAAAACAATGCGCGACGCTTTTGAAAGATTCGAACCATCATAGAACCCCAGCGGTACTATCTGCGGGGGTGTTTCGTCCAGTACTAACTGGAAACTGCCAAACTCCCTGAACTTTGCAGTAGCCCACTCATTTCGCCATTCTACTTTCTGCACTTCCTTCTTACTGCCCGCAAATCGTTGCATCACTATCCGGGACGCATTGTAAGGAACCGGTTTAAATACCGGCCTGATACGCACCGTCATAGAATCCTGTAAAGGAATATAACTCTCCCCTATCGAATGCACCCCCGAAATAACCATCGGATTAACGGATGCGGAAACCTGGTGTTTGATATGCACCGAATCGTACAAACATCTTTCACCGATATAAAACTCCGCGTCGCCGCTTTCATACACATCGAGCATCAGTGGGTAAAACATTTTTCCCGGCCTGGGTAGCGGCGACACCGGCAGTCCGTTATACTTTAC
>JANNOM010000036.1:0-1818 GCA_031399065.1 Chitinophagaceae bacterium | reverse complement strand
TCTCAAAAGTTAATTGAGTTTGCATTAGAACTTGAAGGAAAACCATCGGTTGACAATTCACTCATACTATCATACAGAAATGGAAAACTCATTAGTAGTTTAAGAGGGTATTTTGGCAAACAAATTATAGAGTTTGACAGAATTGCAAAATTTCCTGACGTGAAACCTTACATTGAAAAATATATGAATGAAGTCTATGAAAGACGAAGAGCAATGGGAAAATAAACAACGACCCGCTAACATGCGGTTTGCTGCTATGCTGGCTGATGAATAAATCCTCATCTTTTTGTCCGCTATCGGCTTTTGTTTGGGCTTGACGTTTTTCAATTTAGCTTTTTGTTATTAACTTCAACTTTATATCTTCAATTGGGCAGCGGTTCCGGGCTGGACGTTATAAAATATCCCACCTGCAGCAATACCTGCTCGTTAGCAGCCATCATATGATGATCATCCGTAACATACAGACAATTTTATTTTGGACAGTTTTCCTTGCCTTGACTTCTTGCAATTTCAGCAACAAGAAAAGTGAACCGGTTTGGAGCGACTTGCCAGAAGTAACAAGTTCGGACGACTTAAAGCAAACAGGCTTTGTTATTACATTGGAAAATCCAATTTTAGAAAATAAGAACATCATTTATGCACCTGCATTTTTATATGCATGGGACAAAATCAAAGAGGAACTTAAATCACCTATAATTGTTGGCAGCACAAACTCTATTGACTTCAATCTTTTAAACAAATCTATATCGCATCAAAGCTCATTGACAGACAATGAGTATTCTACAACAGCCGAAATTGTTGACGGTGCAATTATCGCAAAAGCATTTTTTGATAAGACACTTCCATTTGAAACAAAACTTCAAGTATTAAACGAACCAATAAATTTTGGCACGACAAAGGTTTCTGCATTTGGAATGTATTATTACAATGAGGACGCAATAAAATTTACCCAAATTCTCTATTACAAAGACGACAACAATTTTATTTTAAAACTTGTACCAAAAGACAAGCAACACGAAATTATTTTGGTAAAGGGACTTGGCAAATATCAGACTTTGAAAGACGCAATTAAACGCACTAATGACCTTGTAGCCAAAGGAAAACAAGAACAGACAGATAAAAAGCTTTTATGGAAATATCAAATTGTATACGAGGATATTTTTGCTATACCTACTATTAAATTTAATATTGCGACACACTTCAAAAATATTGAAGGGCAAAGCTTTTCGACAAGCGACAATAAAAAATATTCAGTTGAAGAAGCATACCAACGGACAGGATTTATATTTAATGAAAATGGTGCAGTTGTAGAAAGTGAAGTTATGGTTGCACTTGACTCTCTTAATGCTGAACCTGAACCAATTATTACTCATCCAAAAAAAATGATTTTTGACAGATCGTTTTTAATCATCATAAAACGGGCAGACAAAACAAATCCTTATTTTGTAATGAAAGTGGCAAACGCAGAACTACTTTCGAAAAAATAACGGCTGCCAACATCAGGTTTTGTGCAAGCCGGGCAGACGGAATAACAATGAACATTTTGTAATACTGTTGAGTTACAGCAGACGAATATCCATCGACTTTCGTTGTCATTTTTAGCCTCAGTTTCCAATTAGCAACAGTTCCGGGCAGAGGGAATACTAATTCCCAAACTGCATAAAGCCTTGCTCATTGTGCGTCATTTAAGTGAAACAGAATGTTAATTGAAGAATATACATCAAATTGGATCAAAGATTTTGCGGATTTAAAACGTAAAATCGAAGACGGGCTACACAGACTTGAATATAGTATTGAACATGTTGGAAATATCCAACC
>JANNOM010000025.1:0-77180 GCA_031399065.1 Chitinophagaceae bacterium | reverse complement strand
AAGCCTGCCGCTAGCGTTCATCCTGAGCCAGGATCAAACTCTCCATTGTAAATGTGTTTTGATCTGACTTTAATCTCTTTTTTTCTTCCGAAATTAACGTCGCGTCGATGTTTTTTGCTTTCCTAATTACCCTTTTCCTCCAATTCCCCCATTACTGGGTTCCTCTTCGGGCTGTTGTTCCATTATTTCAAAGAGCTTTTCCCCGACATCCAATAAAGAATTTATGTCGGGATATATGTTCATCCAATTAAGTCGAATAACGGGCCTTAAGATGGATTTACTTACTTAAATTTTGTTGAAGAACTTCCCGTTTTAAAAGCGGGTTGCAAAGATACATACTGTTTGTTAACCAGCAAAGAAATCTTTAGAACTTTTAAATGTTTATTTTACCCGATATCAAGCAGCTATCCAGCCATTTTTATGCTAACCTACTTAACCGTTTTAACTAAAAATGTATCAAACAAACTTCATAAAAATTTAGCTTAAATAAACGTGTTTCGAAGAACTAAGCACCCCTGTTTTTGGAGCGGGATGCAAATGTAAGAGGCTTTTTTTTGTGCACCAAACTTTTTTATAATTTGTATCATTTTAATTAATGACAGATCATCTAACCTCATTACTGATAAAGGTCAGGTAATAAAATGACCTCATCTTAAGAATACATAAATTGCTTAACAGATGAATAACTAACGGCAATTAAACAATCAGAGTTGTGGAATATAATGCTTAACTATATGAGACTGCCACCTGTCTTTGTGTACCCAGCCCGTCTATACCAAGTTCCACTATATCACCGGCATGCAGAAACCGGGGTGGCTTGAATCCAAGACCTACGCCGAATGGAGTCCCTGTAGATATTACGTCACCAGGTAACAAGGTCATAAATTGGCTTACATAATGCACAAGGAAAGGAACAGGAAATATCATGTCGCCCGTAGATGAATTTTGCAGGGTCTCATTATTTACTTTAAGCCATAAGTTCAGATCCTGCACATTAGTTATTTCTTCTTTTGTAACCAGCCAGGGACCAAGGGGCGCGAAAGTATCCGCGCTTTTTCCTTTTACCCACTGTCCCCCTTTTTCCAATTGCCATTCCCGTTCGGAATAATCATTATGAAGCGCATACCCGGCAATATAATCTTCCGCCCCGGCCTCATTTATGTAGGAAGCTTTTTTACCAATAATAACAGCAAGCTCCACTTCCCAATCCGTTTTTTGAGATCCGGGTGGAATTATAACATTATCATTGGGACCACAAAGGGCGGTAGTGGATTTAAAAAAAAGTATAGGTTCCTTAGGTATGGGTGCGTTGGTTTCCTGTGCGTGCAGGGCATAATTTAAACCTATACAAATTATTTTCGAAGGGCGTGCTATACAGGATGCTATTCGCTCATTGCCGGGTATAATCGCACATGAAGCTGCATTTTTCAGGACCCATTCTTGTAATTTTCTTATGCCATCTTCCGCAAAAAATGCTTCATTGTAATCAGTGGTAAAGCCGGACACATCGATCTTTTTTCCATCAGGTAAAATGACGGCCGGTTTTTCACTGCCTTCCTGGCCAAAGCGAAATAATTTCATACAGTATATTATGTGTTTAAGTAAATAAATCCGCCGTCGATAGGGTAATCGCAGCCTGTAATAAAGCCCGCTTCGGAAGAGCAGAGATACAGGGCAAGGTGTGCTATCTCTTCCGGCTTACCCATTCTGCCTAAAGGCTGGGATGCTGAAAGTTTCTGAAACATCTCATCCCTGTTACCGGGGTAATTCTTATCTATAAACCCGTCCACAAAAGGTGTATGCACCCTGGCCGGAGATATACAATTACAACGGATATTGTCTTTAACATAATCCCTTGCTACTGACATTGTCATGGCTCGTACCGCTCCTTTGCTCATACTGTAAGCCAGGCGATCGGACAATCCTACCGAAGAAGCGATGGAAGCCATATTTAAAATAACCCCGCCCCCCTGTTGCTGCATATGAGGAATCACCGCATGAATGCAGCTGTATACACTTTTTACGTTAACGTTAAAAAGCCGGATAAGATCTTCCTCGCGGGTAGCGACAATATTGCCAACATGCGCAATACCGGCATTATTAATCAGTACATCTATAAAACCTTCAGCATTTATGCTGCTTATAACCCCGCATACTTCTTCATGATCGGAAACATCTGCTTTCATGGCTTTAACCCTGAAACCTTTCTCAGTTATTGCAGATGCAGCGCCCAGAGCCTGTTGCTCATTAAGGTCCAATATATATACGGAACCTCCCTGACTGGCAAAGAGTTCGCTCATGGCCAGCCCAATACCGCTTGCCCCTCCGGTTATTACGATCGTTTTACCTGTATAATCCAATATGGGAGTATTCATCAAAATGCTTTATTCCTGGTTTAAACCATGAAGATATTAATAAACCATTTTAATTTTACTAATTGGCCGGTGGTAAAGCAACAAACATGATGGAATACTCCGAAAAATAGATTGAAAGTGCCAAAACGGATGCTGCCAGGATGGAAGGAATTGGCTGGCAGTTGCCGCACTTACCCGAAAACAAGCCTTTAGTATGATGCTACGGGGACTTAACGAAAGTAAAGAAGATAGGTAAGATTTACACAAAGTATTGAGAAATAATATGTTATAACATTTACTCCATTTATCAAAAAATATTTTCAACTTGCTTATGTATATATAAGCATTCAACTCTTATATTTGTTACACCAATACCACCCCAAACTTATTCTTAACTCGGTTTTTTTTCATAGGATAAGGTTAGGTATGGCTCTGATTAGTACGTCCCCGGTATTCCTACCAGGGACTTTTTTACATAAAAAAACACCAGCTTAACATTGCCGGTGCTTTTTATTTATTCTTCTTTAATTAGAAATATTGAAATCACGCTGGATAATAGCCAAATAGATTCCAGTCTACCTGGAAATATTGTTTATGTATATTGAATCACCAGGAGTTTTAGTGGTATCCGGATAAGGCTTCTTTGTAGTATCAGTATCAGATACAATTGTTTTAAATGGCGTAGTTACCACATGTGAATTTGCTGAAGAAGTAATTACTGTAAATACTCCCAGTCCGATTGCTGCTGTTAAAATAATACGTTTCATAATGTTTAATTTACTTGTTTTTGATTAAGTTAAAGTCAATTGCTACTTTTAGGAAACTAACGTTAAATAATAGACTATTATGCTTACTTCACGTGCACCCTTTTGCAATAACAATAATAGTTATATAAGAACTGTGCCAAAGTTACTTTTGTTTAAAAACTCTCTGCCTGCATTAGCTATCTCATAAGAAAGAACTGAACGGTATGCACGTAAAATAATATCTGTTTAAGCATGAGGTTGTTTTCGCTATATTACAGCCAGCTTAATTATTTATTATGAATAACAAACACTTATTCGAACGCTTTTCCGGATGGGCTATTAGGTTTACCGGTAGCTCCGCAGCATTTTTAGTAGCTTTTGGAGTTGTGCTTATATGGGGTATTTCCGGACCGCTTTTTGGCTTTTCCGAAACCTGGCAATTAGTTATTAATACCGGCACAACTATCGTTACATTTTTAATGGTATTTCTTATTCAAAAAGCACAGAATAAAGACTCGAAGGCTATTCACCTTAAATTGAATGAACTTATTGCAGCTCATGAAGGAGCGAGTAACCGGATGGTAGATATTGAAGATCTTTCAGAAGAGGAACTCGATCAATTGCATAAATTCTACGCAAAACTTTCTCAACTGGCAAAAGTTGAAAATGATATTCTTTGTTCACATTCTATTGATGCTGCGACAGAAGTATCCATTAATAAAATGGAAAAAACAAGCCCCACCCGTAAGAAATCCAGACATAAAAAAGTTTAGCGGATATAAAAATGTCTGTGTCTGATGTTTCGGACAATTATAATATTTATTTTAGCCTCCGAAACGCAACTATATCTAACGATCGAAAACTAAACACAATGATTTTTCAACGAAAATTAACGACCGTCCTGATGCTTTTTTTAATTCTTGTAATAGGATTGGCAGCGACAAAACCCGAAGAGGATAAAATTTATAAAAATCTTAAAGTGCTTTCCAAAAAAACGACACATGATGAAATGGAAAAAATAATGCACGACTTCAATAAGGATTTAGGAGTTAAATGTAACTTCTGCCACGCCCGCGGCGAGAATGGCAAGTTGAATTTTGCAAGTGATGAGAAACCGGAGAAAGATATTGCCAGGGATATGATGAAAATGACCATCCAACTCAATAGAAAATACTTCCACGTAAAGAGGCCAGCTATTGGCGATACTTCTTCTATTGCTACCTGCTACACTTGTCACCACGGGAATGCACACATCGAAGATAGAAAGTAAACTTATGGGATTTATTTGCGGGAAAACCTACTCTTTATAACGGCCAGCTGCTGGTCGTTCATAGAAGAAGTTTCTTTTAGCACCTTAATAAAGTAAGCTATTTCCTGGGGTTCTGACGGGCATCCAACGTTTTGCCCGGGTGTATTCATTCCCGCACCGGCAGGCCTTATCTGCGAATCAGCCAGTAAATTTCCGTTTTTGTCAAAAATAAGCCAGAAAGGAATTCCCGATTTCTCACCATGATATTTTTCAAGCATAGCCTCTGCACCCGGATTTTCGAGATGCTTTTTATCATCGCTCTCTTTAACAGCAAGATGGTACACAACATAATTATTTTTAAAAAGCTCCTCGCAGGATGTGTCATTCATAAATCTTTCCATTGTATGGCACCAGCCACACCATGAAGCCTGAAACAAGATAAATATCTTCTTGTCCTGCTCAGACGCTTTTACCATTGCTTCCTTAAATACCGTTTCAGCAGAAGCAGGAATGTTCTGAGCCCTTACAACTGTTGAGACGAAAGCAATACTAAATACGCCGACAAGTACATTTTTTAACAGGCTTTTCATACTACAATCATTTTATATATAGAAACCCTTACAGGAGCATCGTCATTAGGTAAATTTACAAAACTGAGTCCAAAAAAAAGAATTTAAAAAGTTAATGTAAAATACACGGCAGTTTCAAATTGTTAGTGTACCTGTTACAAGCACAAATATCAAATGGCGAAAAGTGACACTTAAAACTGTTTTTACCAAATGAATTAAAATTTTTAGATCTTTTTACGAGATAAGCTGATATAGCGCGACTTAATGAACTGAAATTGTTCGGGAATGGATTATGAAGTGAAATAAGTAGCGGAACGAAATGAAACAAGTAGCGCAAAACGTTAAGCGTGAAGAACGCAAATCAATAGTAGCCTTTAATGGATCAGCTTACTGATCCAAAGCAGCAAGATATTCTTTCATAGTGATTTTACCCATCATCAAATCTACATACAACACATCCTTAGCAGGTTTTGCCTTTCTGATCTTTGCCACCAGTTCTTTATCGAAAATCAGTGATTTAATAATTGCATTCATAGTTTTAAATTTTTGTTACTCAGGACTGCCTGATAATTATGCAAATTTACCGTTGATATGGAAGATTAAAAGGCATTATATGCAATATATCATTACGTCAAAGAACGGAATCTCCAAATGAAACCCTTTGCAATAAAGGGTCTTGTCTTCTATATTCTATGAAGGCCACAAAAGTGGTTGTCAAATGACTCGATTCATAAAATAGCTGTATAAAATCAATTATTTTCTCAAAGCCTTTTATAACACCCTATTTTAACTAATCTAAAATGAATTTCATTATTTAATTGAATACCACTACTTTTGCCAACGCTTTTACATCAGATATCGGCATTCGGGATGTAGCGTAGCCCGGTATCGCGCCTGGTTTGGGACCAGGAGGTCGCAGGTTCGAATCCTGCCATCCCGACTATAGATAGATAACAGATTCCCGCAGAAAGCCCTCAAATCATTGATTCTGAGGGCTTTTTCAGCTTTATCTTCTCTGCAGACTAATAATTTATATCAAAGCATATAAATGTTTCCATCGAAATAATTCTGTAAGTGACAACGTGAATCAATTTTACTAACCAGGCTGAATTTATTTGGTTGATTATCATTCGTCATTCTACTAAGCCTTGGAGTAGGTTAATTAAGACATTTAAAGTGGTTCAGGAACTCATGCCTTATGCACTGGTCTGTTATCTTGGTAAAACCACGTCCTTATGTCTTTAAAACGTTAAGGCTGAGCTGCACCCGCATTGCATTGTTTGCTTATTTAAACCAGATCTGGTTAGGCCTTCTTTCGCGGCGGCTAAGATGAGCAGCCTGATCTAGCATTTCAATGAATACCTGGTGGGTATCCTCGCTTCTTCCAGCCTTTTGCGAGAATATTCCATATAGATACCGAGCCTCATAATTGGAATAACTGGATCTCGTTAATGTGAATTCTTTTTCGGCCCGTTCAGTACTGCGGGTAGCAGCAAGTGCCATAGCACAATACATAATAGATATGTGACCGGGAACAGGGGAATTGCGGTAAACGATAACCTTGAGTGCTATCTGAATCAGGTCCTCACAACACCGCGTCCAAAAAGAGGTATGCAAGGAACCCGTATTCAAATACCAAGACCGCTTCAACCGGGTACCCGGAAGATACGAGTTTGTCTGATTTTTCGATTATCTTACTTCCGCAGTTAACCCGTATTCAATGAAAGTATTTTTAATGAATACGCTATCTTACAGGTTTAAGTAATTGACTTATGGCTAATCGGACAGATCAAATAAAGGAGTTGCGAAGGCTAAATGATGAACTCGAAAACTATTTTCGCAATACCATTATACCGCAATTGTATGTGGACGCAAACCTTGTCTTAAAGAAATTTAGCCCCCCTGCGATGAAACATTTTAAGCTGTCGTTAGAAGATCAGGGCAAATCCATACGTGATATTATCAATAATTTACGCTTTCCAACCATTATTGAAAATATAGAGCATGTCGTAAGTACGCAGAATATTTTAGAAAAAGAGATACAAACAACGGATTTCCGTTGGTTTCAGATGAATATCATCCCCTATATCATTCAGAATGATAAGACAGTTGACGGCGTAATTATCACCTTTGTGGATATTACCACCCGTATCCGCGATTTACAGGAGCAGGAGAAATTAATATCAGATCATGAAACATTGCTGGACACTCTTTCTCACGATATTAAAACTCCTCTTACCAGCTTGACCCTTGCCATTGAATTATTCAGAAGGGGTGCAGCGGATGATCCTGCAGAAAGCAATTTTTTGCTGAGTAAAATTGAAAGCTCTATTTCAAAAATGAAAGCAATACTCTACGATCTGACAGATACTCGTGAGGAAGAGCATAAATACAAAGCAACTGAAGAATTACTTAATATAGAAAATATTCTGGAAGATGTACGCCTCACGCTAACAGATGAAATACAAACTTCAGGGGCACGAATTACTACGGATTTCAACGTATCGGAGATACGATTTGTCCGACGTAAAATCCGTTCGATATTATATAACCTAATCAGTAATGCGATCAAGTACCGCTCGGCAAACCAAGCTCCTGTCATAAGAATACATACTGAGCAAACAAGCAAAGGCATCATATTATCAGTGACTGATAATGGCAAGGGTATTGAAACCGGTCAGCAAAATGCGATATTTGAAAAATACTTTCGGATAGAAAATAAACTGGAAGGAACCGGCTTGGGTTTATACCTAGTTAAAGAAATTGTGAATAGTGTAGGTGGTAGCTTAGAAGTTATCAGTGAACCTGGGAAAGGCAGTTCATTCTTGATTAGTTTAAAAAATAATCAGTAACAGTAGCGTCTTCTTTAAATTACGAGATTTTAAGCTGCTTATGTAAAACTCCTTTGAAATCTTGATCACTTTGTTTATTCAGTAAATGATTTATGGGCGTTTTATCCAGTAATGAAATGCCCAGACTTTGTAGAACTTCATACGTTGTTTTAATCGATCGGCTACCCTCCCAAAAGCAATTGCTGGGCGATCGTGCGTATCGCTCTCAACCTTTGCAGATCGATCTTTTCGATAAATACTGGATAACGCTGAAAGTACCTTTTAGAAGTAACCAATATGACTATAAAAAGCACCCAAAAAATATAAATCCAAGCAATAGATGGTAGAGACATTCTTTACTTAGATGTGCGATCAATTAAATGTAAAAAGAAATTATGCCGAATCATATGATGGCATGGTGTTCAGGCTCAACCAAAGCAAAATAGTATACTAATTACATAATCATTACACTAGAAGTAAGGATATTAAACCCTGCCTGTATTTAAAAGCTGTTAAAAAAGTACGTGATTTACCGATTGAAGCGGGATAATTAAAGACTCGGTGTATTGCATTGTCGGATAACGAATTGAAATTAACTGCCGAGCCTTTTAGCTCGCCGTAAGTAATTGCCTTTTTCCATTTAATTAATTAACGAAAAGATCTTTTTATCACTTCAAGATTTTATTTACATTTGATTTAAGGTTATTGGTGTTGAATTTGTCGGTTTTGTCACTCACTTGGACAACTTCTTAACATCGTTTATCTAGAATTTTAAATGATTAACTCCGCTAAATGGTTTCCGTTATACTCATATGAAGCCCATCAATTGTATCATTATAGACGATGAAGAATTAGATTTATTTGTTATTGAGGAATACGTATCAGATTATAATTATCTAAACCTGTTAGGAAGTTATCGAAATGTTTTGGAAAGCATTGAATTACTAAAAACGAAAGATATTGATCTTTTATTTATGGATATCGATATGCCTGTTATAAACGGAGTTGATTTTTTAAAGAAAATTGAAAATCCTCCATATTGCATTTTTATAACGTCGCATGTTGAGTATGCCCTTGAAGCTTTTGACCTACACGCAATTGACTATTTGCTTAAGCCTATAAAAAAAGTGCGCTTTGACATTGCCGTGAAGAGAGCATATGAACTTTTTAGCATCCAGGAAAAAGCTTTAAGCTACGAGCTGATTTTTGAAAAAGAAACAATAATTATAAAGGAAGGTAATAGCATCAACAAAGTACTCATAAATGATATCGTGTATCTGGAGGCGTTAACTAACTACACGAAGGTTGTTACAAATACTCGGAGGTATATTACATTACAAAATTTGAAAAACTTTCTTAACGAATTACCCCAAGAAAAATTTGTAAGAATTCATCGAAGCTACGCAGTGGCTAAAAACAAAATCAAAAAATTGCAACAGGGTGAGATCTTTTTAGAAGATTTTAAATTACCTTTAGGAAAAACCTATAGAAAAGATGTAAGCAGGATATTAAGCGAAAATATTTAGTCATCAACTACTATGTTAGTTTTAAAACAACCTTAATGAAAAAATTTTATAATTTTTCATTCACAGTCCTGATTATGTTGGTTATTCTAACCTTAACCGCATGCTCCTCATTCGAAACAAAACAAGTAAATACTTATCCTTTGCATAGTAAAGTGGTTTGGTCGGATAGTACAGGTGGCTCTCAACCCGATACTTTGCGTATACAATATCCGGCCAGACATTTAGCAATACCCGCGAGTGTAATTGATTGCACTTATTCGCCGGTAACCATTATGTTGCTGAGCGACAGCACTGGCGGCTCTCAACCGGATACACTTTTTATAAATAATGTTGTTCTTAAGTCCAAAAAATAGTAATGCTTCCTTATATCCACATTGTGCTTTTTGTGTTTTGACAGACTAAATGCTATGTTCTTTTTTTATATTAAAATAATGTAGAATGATTACTTTATTTCATATAAAAAAGGTTGGGATTATTACTTGTATCATTTTATTTTTTTCCGGTTTAAAAGCCCAAAGTGTTTCACTTGATTCTTTGTTTATAATAGCAAAAAATACCCTCTCTGGTGGCTATTATTCAGAAGCTATTGAATTGTATGAACAATGCCTTAAACAAGCCCGGGAACAAAAGGATTTGTCGAAAACAGGCAATGCTTTTATTGGGATAGGCATAGCTTATGATCGGGCCGGAAGCTATGACGATGCTTTACAATATTATTTTAAAGCATTACAAGCTTATGAACAGGCTGGAAATAGTAAAAAGCAAGCTGGTACTTTAAAGAACCTTGGAAATACTTACAGGGTTATTAAAACATATGATAAAGCTTATAGTTATTTTCAGCTGTCTCTTAAAAAGTTTGCATCTCTAAAAGATTCTACTGGCATAGCAAATGTTCTGAATGATATCGGCATTATGTATATGGATAAGCAGCGAAATAAGGATGCCCTTCTCCTTTTTAAAGAGGTTGCTGCCAAATATAATAATTACGCTGATCCGCGCGTAATTGCCTATGCTTACAACAATTCTGCTATAATTTATTCAAGGATGGGCCTTTATAAAAATGCCTTGTCTAATTACACATCTTCCTTGCAATTAATGAAAAAAACGAAAGAAGAATATGGGATTGGATTAGTGCTTATCAATCTTGGAGACCTTTATAACAGGCAGGGCAAGTACTTAGAAGGATTAAAAAACAGTAAAGAAGGATTATTGATTGCTCAAAAAATCAGTTCAAACCAACTAATTGCAAGTGCATATAAGAATATTGCTGATTCTTATAAACATCTTGCTGATTTTAAACTAAGTAATTTTTATTTGGATAAATTACTTTTAATAAACGACACAATTTTTAGTGCCCGTAGTGCCAAGAGTTACGCCGAAATGGATACCCGTTATCAAAATGAGAAGAAGCAAAAAGAAATAATGTTATTAAAACAGGATAATTCTATTAAAAGTATACAGCTTGATGTTGAACAGAGAACCAGGTATTTCCTGGTAACAATACTAGCTATGGTTATAATAGTATCTGTTCTGCTTTATCGAAGCTATTCTTTTAAACAAAAATTGAATAAGACGTTAAGGTTTGCAAATGAAAAACTTGATGAAGCTAATCAGTCCAAGATAAAATTGATTAGCATTATTACCCATGATTTAAGAGCCCCCGTAAGTAATTTGTTTAATTTTCTTCAATTGCAGAAAGATACATCTTCCAAATTGTCTTCAGCCGATCAGGAAAAATTCAAGAATAAAATAAATGCAGCGGCAGAAAATGTTTTGGATACTATGGAAGATGTTTTAATCTGGTCGAAAAGCCAGATGGAAACATTTTCTGCTGCACTCGAAAAAGTAAATATAAATGAACTTTTTGAAGAGATGATTAGCTTAAATTCAGCCATCGCTTCCTATAAAAAGATAACGCTTGTAAAAAATTCTCCAGACGATTTAAACCTTCAGACCGATCCTAATTTTATTAAAATAGTATTACGGAATATCTTATCGAATTCTTTAAAAGTTACTCCTGAAGGAGGCAATATTGAATTAGTCGGATTTGAAAAAGAGTCTTCTGTTGTAATAATTTTAAAAGATTCAGGACACGGAATTTCTCCCGATCATCTCAATTCTTTATTCAATTGGAACAGCATTAACAGCCAATCAACGGGATTGGGATTAAAACTTGCAAAGGAGTTTACTGAAAAATTAAATGGTAGCATAACTGTTCATTCTCACATTTCAAAAGGCACAGAGTTTATATTGACTTTCCCGTGTAAGTCTCCGGTGAAAACATGATTGATGAAATTTGAGGCTTAAGAATTTGCTTTTATTTTTTTAGTACTACTTTATTTTTCGTGGGACCAGCGTTGCTTGGTATTTCTTTCAGCATCACATGGGCAGTTTTATCAAATAATTTCAAGTAAGCTCTAACGATCTCAAATCATCTCCATTATACGTTGATGTATTATTATCCTCCCTTCATACAGTTTTTTTTATCGCACGCACTTCCTCCAGTATTTTTATTTCATCAATCAGAAAAGCGCTTTTAGTAGATGTTGCGAGCAGAAAATCTTTAGCGGTTTTAATGAAAGCCGTTACTTGAACGAAGGAAAAAGGTAGAAATTATTCGCTAAAATTTAAAATTAGCAGCGATGAGAACGATTCCTACCCCGAGCACATTAAATGCGAAGAACGGGGTCTTGGATGATAGCCATATATTATTTGATGATAGGTTTACCAGTTAATCATTTACTCATCAATAAAAGAAAAAAATAATGTTAGAAAAAATTTCCATTTTGCCGCAAAATGAGCACATTCATAAACAACTAAGAGATCGCGGCGTGATTTTTAGAGATGATCCTTCTAAAATTAATCAATTGTACCTGCGGCCCTGCCAGGTAAAAGTGCTCCTGGTCACTGACGGAGCTCTTGATTTTGGAATGGGTGATTTCGGGCTCTCTACATTTGTATCCATTTTGCAAAACGATGGGAGGAGCTACGTTCGTTTCAATATCACACTGGCGCATCGTTCGGGTTTCGTATCGGATGCTGCTGTACAGGTGGGAGCAGCCAACATTGCTCGAAGTATCAAGGCTTTCCGGTTCGACAATGCAGGACATTTTTCCGAAAGTATGTATGACCAGGTTTGGCTCTTCGGATTCGATTCCACTCCTAACGGGATGAGTAAGGCAGAACTGACGGCTTTGAGTAACTTCATGAATAAAGGCGGCGGCTTATTTGCTACAGGCGACCATGGCAGCCTTGGACAATCCTTGTGCGGTGACGTCACAAGGGTGAGGTCTATGAGGTTATGGGCAGATACACCCGCAGGAGAAGTGAGTATGGGCGGCGTAAAGAGAAACGACACCAACAGGCGGGGAGATGATGGAAACTGGCAGTTTGATGATCAGTCAGACGACACCCCGCAAACTATACAGCCAAAGCTTTATACAAGCCAGTTGGGAGTATTTTGGAAGGAAACTTACCCGCATCCTTTGTTATGCAGTCCAACAGGTCGCATTACGGTGCTGCCCGATCATCCACATGAAGGTGAGTGCAGAGTTCCTGCAAATTTAAACCTAACCTATCTGGACGGAACACCTGAATTTCCAGGCGGCATTTCACCGGAAGTCATTGCGACATCCACAGTGGCGGCAGGAAACGGTGACGGATCCATTAAGCAATTTACGCAGGCACATTCATTTGGCGCTATCTGTGCGTATGATGGTCACCGGGCCAATGTCGGAAGAGTGGTTACTGATGCCACCTGGCATCATTTTGTAAACGTAAACTTAGTAGGTGAAGTCCTAGAACCTCAGGCCAACGAGAAAGGAATGGGTTTTTTATTCAGCGTTTCCGGACAGCAGCACTTGGAAAAAATCAAGCATTATTACATCAACATTGCCGTGTGGATTTCACGGCCTTCCAATATCAGTTGTTTCAATGGGCCAATTATCTGGAACCTGCTCTACCATCACAGAGTGATAGAAGCTGCTAGCGACAATCCAAATCTTCGTTTAGATCAGGTGTCGCTCGTGTCGTTATATTTAATTGGCTCCCATGCCAGGGATGTGCTGGGTCGAATAACAACACCGTGCAGAAAGCTTCGTTTCCTACTTGATATTATTCGTATTCCATTACCCGAATTTGCGCCGATTATCGACCCCTGGATACCAAATCTCCAGCAAGATCCAGACTCACCCTTGCCGTGGTTTGATGTTAACCCGTTGTTCAGCGTTGCGCTCGGTGCGGGTTTGGTGGCAGTCAGGGAAAAATTCAAAGACATTGATAAAGTGCCAGATGAAAAAATGCAAAAATTGATACTTCCTGAATTTGAAGAAGGGAGTAAGAGAGGTGTTGATGTAGCCGTCAAATCTTTTCAGAATAATTTGGGAAAACATATGAGGTCCTTTTTTGAATCTTCGAATAAAGCCAAAACCAATGGGGAAGATTAGTACGGAAGTTAGAAAGAAAACTGTCACCCGGTTCGCCTTATAAAAAAGTATTATGCCTGTGCAAAAAAGTATTACCTCAAAAGAAATTAGACACTCCTAATGGCGTGTCATTACAAAAGAAAATACCACTACCCTTTTGCGATGGACCGTGTATTAGATAAGCGAAATCTTTGTAATCTGCCAATTCCTATTCTCATTTGCGTTAGCAAGGTTCGCTTTGGAGATACCTTTTCCAAAGCCTGAATGATAAGCCTTGGGTAAATGCACATTTATAGTAAGATCGAAATCGCTGAGGCGTTCTCTATTGCCTAATTGGCCGTACATTATGCAAAGCATTTGATTGCAGCGAGTAAAACGTCTCACATGATAGTTACCCGTATGACTGGCTACAATGCCATCAAAATACGTTGAGGAAGAAATGCACATATTTGAGCAAAAACATATTTGTTAATCTAATAATAGCCTACTAATTTTATAGATAAATATAAGAATAAAAGAATTAGATTAGAAACAGTCCGCGACAGGCGCCTGTTAAAAAATAATCGTGGCAAGAATACAGACCATACCAAGCCAGCAACTGCTACCTGAAGTGCAAAGGGCATTTGAGCAGCATGTAAAGGACTATAATGCCCGTATCACCAATATGAAGGCCACTCTGGGCCATTCGTTATTGGCTTTTGAAGTGTACATGCAATGGTACCCTTTATACCGCCAGGTTGAAAAGATAGTAGGAAAACGATTAGCCTATTTGTTTGCTTATTCCATTTCCACGGCATCGGATTGTCCTCTTTGCTCCACTTTCTTCAGGAAAATTATAATTGATGCCGGGGAGAAGCCGGAACAACTGGAGCTTTCGGACACAGAAAAAGAATTGCTTGAATTCGAGGGAAGTATTTCCCAAAATCTGGGTCATATAAATGATCAGTTGTATAGAAAGGTAGCATTATCCTATACTGATGCGGATCTGGTTATCCTGATCGCTTTTGCCGGTCAAATGATTGCGACCAATGTTTTTAATAATGTTATTGAAACAGACATTGACGATTACCTCACCCAATATTTACCGTTACCATAAAATAGATATTTATGGCCAATGACCTGCAGGATAAAGTAGCATTTATTACAGGAGCTGCCCACGGACAGGGAAGGGCAACTGCGCTCGCGCTGGCAAAAGAAGGTGTTCATATCGCCGCTTTCGATATTGCCCGAACGCTTGCTTATCCCGGTTATGAGCTGGGTTCTGCAAACGAACTCAATACACTGGAAGATGAATGTAAATCGCTTGGCGTAAACTGTCTTGCTTTTACAGGTGATGTAAGAGTAGACGATGATATTACCGGGGCGGTAGAAGCAACGCTAAAACAGTTTAAACGTATAGATATACTATTTAATAACGCCGGAATCTGTGCTTATGGTTCGGCTCACGAACTTACGGAAAAAGAATGGGATACTATGCTGGACATCAACCTAAAAGGTGCATGGCTTGTAGCAAGGCGTATTATTCCTGTACTGATCAATCAAAAATCAGGTGTCATCATTAACAATTCATCGATTGCAGGTTTGCGCGGAATGAATCGTTTAAGCCATTACGCCGCTTCCAAATGGGGACTTACCGGGTTAACGAAATCCTGGGCTATTGAATTGGCTCCACATAATATCCGGGTTAATTCTATACACCCAACAGGTGTTAATTCCCCTATGAATGACGGTCTTGCCGCACTTGAAGGATTAACACCAAAACAAGTGGCGGAAAGAAGTGCAGGGAATCTAATCGACGTGCCCTGGGTAGAGGCAGAAGATGTTGCCAATGCGGTAGTTTTTTTAGTATCCGACAAATCGAGGTTTGTAACGGGTTCCCAGTTTGTATTGGACGCCGGGCTACTTACCAAATAACAGCATTTATAAAAAATATTGGGTTACAACGCGTTGATTTGGTTTTAAACGTGTTTAATTGAACACTTATGTTTTTAATGCGCCACCATAGCAAAGTCCAGAACGCCAATGTATTTTTCTTTGAGGATTTTATCGTGGCGAACCAACTTCAGGTAAAATGAAGTTTACGGGTTTAGCAAAGGGATTTGCCGAAGCCTTTACGCAGTTTAAGGCAAAAAACCAATCTTTCGCCTTTAGCCTTTAGGCAATCTTTTAATTGAGATATTTGTGTATTCAATTGGGTGTTCACATCAACTGTATTAATATCTATTTCCACAAAAGCATTGATTGTAATACCGGTTATTTACAAATTGCTGATAGAGAGTAATTATTTAAAACCTTCCAATACAATCGGATAGTCGTCGATAATTAAAATAGAAATTTTTCCATCGTGGTTTTTTAAACATTGCAATTGATATGTACCGATGTTCCCTTTCCGGGTATGGATTTAATATCTAATTCGCCTTTTAAATAATCTACCCGTGACTGAATATTTTTCAGGCCTGCTCCTTTTTTAATGAAGGACTCTTCTTTATTAAAACCAATGCCGTTATCTTCTACTGTTATATTTAACTCTTTCTCGTTTTTTATGACCTGAACCAATACATTGCCGGCGTAGGCATGTTTAATAATATTATTGAGCAGTTCCTGCACAATGCGGTACACAATAATTTCTGTTGTATTCTTAAGTCGGTTTTCCAGCCCATGAAATTCGCAATTGATGTTTAATCCATTTGCTGCATTAATACCATCACAGTAATCCATCAGCGCTTGCTGCAATCCCAGGTTAACCAGGGCCTCCGGCATCATATTATGGGCAACACGGCGCATTTCGCCAATAGAACTGTCTAACTGTTCAAAAGCTTTGGTAAATAAACGGCCACTTTCTTCGGGGAGAATAATATTTCCTTTCATGGCACTTAATGTTAGTTTAACACCGCTCAGCATACCACCCAGGCCATCATGAAGGTCCTGCGCCAAACGGCTTCGTTCATCTTCCTGGCCTTTTAAGATAGACTCGGTAGCCAGCAGTAGTTTTTCGTTTTCTAATTGTTTTATTTGCTGCTGTTGTAATTGTTGCTTTTGTTTGTAAGTTCGGTAGGATAAGAAACTGATGAGCAAAAGTGTTAAAAGAGATCCAAGCAATATGTAAGCAATCGTTTTAGTTTTTTGAATACTGTCTGCTTTATTTTTTGCCTGCTGCTGCAATTGTAAAATATCCTTTTCTTTTTTTGCTGTTTGATAATTTATTTCAAGTTCAGCAATTTTAGCAGAGGTCGCTTCGTTGTAAATGGTATCTTTTAATTCTGCATATTTAAAAAGGTAATCGTAAGCCTCATCATCATTACCCATTTTTTTTTCCGTTTCAGCAATCACTAAATACAATTCACGTAAATCATATCTACGTTTACTTCCTGTAAGTATTTGCTCGGCTTCCTTTAAAAATGGCACTGCTTTTACAAAATTATTTTTGATTGAATATACCCTTCCCAATTGAGACAATGGCAGGCCAAGTTCTTCTTTGTTGCTAAGCGTTCTGCCAAGAGTTACAGCTTTTTCAATCTGTACAATTGCCTCGTCATAATTCTTCAATTCAATATAATTAGTACCAAGGTTAAAATAAATATTAAAAAGATAAAATGGATTGTCTAATTCAATTGCTACCGGCAAAGCCTTGTTTAATAAACTATCTACCTTTTCATAATCATTCAATCTGTCGTATGCATTAGAAAGATTATTTAAAGCTGTTACCTTATTTTCTTTATCATTATTTTTTGTTGCAATAGCCAGCATCTTTTGAGCATACAATATGGCATTGTCAAGTTGCTTTAAATCACAAAACACGCCACTGATATTACCATATACTTTTACCAACCGTTGTTCATCATTATTTTTTTCAAATAAGTTAATCGCTTTCAGGTAATAGTTCTGCGCCTCACCATACATGCTTTGGTGAAGGTATATATTGCCCAAATTGGCCAATGCACCCCCTTTTAATTTATAACCTGTTTGCGGATTAGTTTGCGACAGCATGGATTGCAGGATAGCTATTGCACTATCATATTTACCAATGATAACATGCAGGCGGCCATAATCCATCAATGCAGCCAAATACTGATAGTTATTATTTATTTTTTTTGCTGATGCCATTGCCTGCAGATAATAAACACTGCTTTTATCTGCATTGGTTTGCTCATAACTATAACCAATATCCCTCAGCATTACAATTCTTAAAGAATCATTTTTTTCAAAAGGGAGTGATTTCAAGAGACTGTCTGCGACTGGATTTTGAGAAAAAACATTGGCAACAGAAAAAACTACGATTAAAAGAATGGAAAGCAAATAGCCACAGTTTTTTTTAATCGTCATATCTGCCGTGTTTAGCTTTTTTCAAATTTAATGTTTCCACCTGTATAATTCCAATTAGTTTTTAAAAAATCCCCATTTCTTGGAAATTTTACTAGTATTACAGAATTGTTTTTGAATATAGAAAAATGAAATTTTATAATTCCTGAGGTTACTATAAAATCATGGATAAAAAATTATACAAATTTTAAACAGAATAAAGATTCAATATTTTTCCTTGTGCTGTTCACCCCAGGCATTTAATTCACATAGTACGTTTTAAGTTAGGCTATAGTCGGTCGCTTCATAAATAATGCCTGCTGTGGCGTCACGATAAACCATGTATGTGATAAAGAAATTCAAATTCCAAATCTTTTAGTTCATTAGCTAATACCTTAGGGATATTCCAGTGATTTCATTCTGAATTTCATTAAAACACTTTGTTTTACCAATATCTTATTTATATTTAATCTCACCGTATTTCCCCGTATGAAAATCACGATAAGCCTGGGCAATTTCGCTTTGAGTATTCATCACGAATGGACCTTGTGCAACAATTGGCTCTGTATATTTTTCACCGCCAAACAGAATAATATCAATTGCATCTTTAGAATTATTGTTGATTTCAATTATCCCCTCTTGCCTGTCAAATTCAATGAAATCCCCTTTATTGAATTCGGTGTCGTTAATTACCGCGTCCTGCAAAGGAAGTAATGCTGCGCATTCCATCTCGTTTCCAGTTGCCATTGAAAATTGTTTTCCCGCTTCCAAATGGATGTGATAGAGAAACTGTATTGAATAATTTGGGATTTTTGATTTCGCATTTTCATATTCACCCACAATAACTTTCAGCCAACCTTTCTTATCACCTAATTCTTGTTTCGGAATATCGGCTGCATGTATCGGAATATATTCAGGTGTTTCCGCTTTTATTTTTGATGGAAGATTAATCCAAAACTGAAAACCATGAGTGAGCATTTCGCCTGTTTGTGAATCTATATTAAGCGTTTCATCATGAATTATTCCGTTACCTGCTTTCATCCATTGTGCACCGCCAGAGTAAACAGTGGCATGATTCCCTCCGCTATCATAATGTTCGCCTTCCCCATTCAGAATATAAGTAAGTGTTGCAATGCCTCTGTGCGGATGTGCACCGGTTCCCATATTCTCCAAAGGTTTACCTGCAGAATGCTTCATGGGTGCAATGTGGTCAAGAAATACAAAAGGACCAACCGCATCAGCATACCTGTTTGGCAACATGCGATAAATAGTAATGGCGCCGATGTCGGCTCTTTGCCCTTGTGCTGAAAAACTAATTTTCTTTTTCATTATTTTAAAATTATAAGATTGAAATCGTGAGTTATGTATTATCGTCTGGAAAAACATACAAGTATAGACACTGGCTTTTGCATCGATATTTTCAATGGCTTTCATTCGGTGAACTTTGTCTTTTTCGCTCCATATCTGCCACAAATTTTCTTCCAATTGTTGTGTTAATTTATAACGTGAACAAATATCGACTTATCACTTCACCCTGAAAGTAAAGAGAAAGCGGACACGATCTATACAACCCTTTCAGCCGGCGACCATCTGCCATGCCAATGATGGATATCTTTTGGGGCGATTACTGCGGAATGCCAACAAATAAATTGGGCATTCAGTGGATGGTGAATTTTGATAAAAGATAAATTTTTCTGAGTAAGGAAGTATTAAATTGGCATCCGCACCAAATTCGCAACGCATCCAAGACTAATGGATTCTATATAATTAAACCATTTTATATTCGTTATTTATACATTCATCTACCATTATCTTATGGAAGATGAATGCAGAATGATTGTAGAGTTATTGTATTTAAAATGATAAATCATTATATTTGCCATAAAACTACAAATGATAGTCAGAGACAATATCTTCCTGACAGGGGTGTCTGGGAAAGTGAAAAATATGGTGGTGAAGCAGTATAAGGACAAAACTGTGATCACCAGCGTTCCCAATATGAGCAACCGCGTATTGAGCGAAAAGCAAAAACAGTCCAATAAGAAAATGAACCACGCTATCTCGTACGCTAAAAAAATTACGGCCGATCGGGTGTTGAAAGAAAGAGCCTGCCAGATGATGAAAGTACCGCCGAATCAGGTTTTTCGTGCGCTGGTGAAAGATTTTCTTTTGACAAGCGGAAATATGAGTCTTATCCAGGCATTGGAACAGGATAAACAAACATTGGCTACTATTAAATCCACTATTTTATCCAAAATCCCTGATGCACGAATCATGTTACACGGAAATAGAGCTGCGGGAAATAATAGTACCGAAAGCGATTGGGATCTGTTGATCCTGGTGGACAAGGAATATCCAACAACCACCAAATGGGAACTTCAGGATGCCCTTTTTACCATCACTTTACAATCAGGTAGCCTGGTAAATATTATGCTGGTTCAAAAAGTGAAATGGTACGATAGTAAAGATTATGAATTGTTGAGAAAGAATATTGGTGAAAATCTATTGGATGTGTAGGTATCAGGATGCGTAGAAGTATGAAAATTGGTTGGCATGATTTTCATATTGCAATTATAAAAAAACTATGGATAGCATCAACCGCCAACAGATTGAAGACAACTATGAAGATTTACAAGGCCACAAAGCTGCAGAAAAGCTGATAGAACTGGTTAAAAAAGCGAGCAGTTGCTTTTTTTGTACCAATATAAGAACGGGTGAGCAATTTGCTACACGCCCTATGGCTGTTCAAAAAGTGGATGAAGATGGAGTATGTTGGTTTTTAAGTGCCAATGACAGCCATAAAAATGCAGAATTAGCCGCCGATCCTTCAGTACAATTATTATTCCAGGGCAGCACTCATTCTGACTTTATGACTTTATACGGTAATGCCACTATCAGCCAGGACAAAAACAAAATAAAAGAACTTTGGGAACCGATTTTAAAGACCTGGTTTACGGAAGGAGTGGACGATCCCCGCATTTCGGTAATAAAAGTAACCCCGGAAGACGGTTATTACTGGGATACAAAGCATGGACAGGTGGTTGCATTTGCCAAACAATTGATAGGTGCAGCACTGGGGAAAACGATGGATGATTCCATAGAAGGTAAAATAAATGTATAATGATTGGTAAGATTTAAGCGTTAATCCTTCGATGATTAACGCTTAAATCTAGATTTTTTCTACTGATAAGAATTGAACCTTTAATCCTTTTTTACCGGAAGCCATGTTTGAACATAACCATTCGATTGCCCCGCGTCCGCATAAGGTACCAATACGATGGGACCCTTTAAACCTTCTCCGTAACTGTTTATAAAATATGCCTGCATTCCTATCCAGGGTGACGACAGTGCATTACTGGCATCTGTAAGAGTTGTATCCTTTCCATTAATATAAACGCTTTTTAGCTCTGTCTTATTAAGTGATTGGTCGTAAGCAAGCACCTGCGGCCCACGCTGAAAAGCTATATTGCCCGGGTAACTTTTACCGCCGTTCAATAGAACCAACGGCATTTTAAAGGTTATAGAAATCTTGTCTCCTTTAGTCCATAACCGATCGATGAAAGCTGCCTCTTTTCCATCAGTAGCCTGATCTTCACCATTTACTTTTATCACGAAATCCGCAGCCCAGTAAGGCTTTCTGAACATAACAGGAATCTTCGACGGTTGTGCCGAAATTACCGTTATAGAAACGTCCCCATTAACAGGAAAATCGGTGGTCATATTGAAGGATATCTTTTTTTGTCCGGCCAGCATTGCGGTATATTCGCCCGACCGGTAAAAAAGAAAAGACGGTTTGCCCTCCATAGTACCATTTGCGAACAAAGGGATCATTGATATGCCCCGCGGAATGCTTGACATGCAACAGGTAATTACACAACGGTAAGGCTTTGCGCCAACCAGGGGAGTATAGTAACTCACACAGCCGCTCTGGGGATTTTCGGCACCGGTCAAATGGTTATAAACAGATCTCTCCAGTTCATCTATATACTTCATTTCGCCTGTAATACATAATAGATGATAATTAAACTGCAGCCATGTAGTAGTTACACATCCTTCACCCATATGATCTTTATCCTCGGCGGGAAGAACCCCTTCCTCTTTAAAATGCTCGAAAGAACTGGCGGTACCTGTTATATATAATTTGCCTTCGACAATATTTTTCCATGCAAGCAATACGGGCGTTAAAAAACGCTGGTCTGCCGTTAATTTATAAAGCTTAACGATGCCTACCAGATTAGAAAGCATCTCGTATGCTTTAGCATTGGCCGTTTTATCTACCCTTCCCGCGGTAGCATTAAGTGTCGATATGATCTTAGGACCGTTTTCCTGGTCCATACTTTTGATAATATAGTAGCAGAAATCAAGGTATTTTTGATCGCCTGTAAACCGGTACAGATCTACCATAGGTTCCAACACACTCGTGGAAGCCATCCCGACGTGTGTGCCTGCTTTTATCAGGTCTTTTTGACCGCTATTATAACCGAAGGTTTTGCAAAGCAGGTTACCGGATTTCATGGCTGCATCCAGCGATGGCTTAAACCCTGATAAAGAGTAATAATTTAACAGCCCTATAATATTGTATTTATGCGACCATACATCCCAGCTTGTCCAATGACTTTCGGGTGAATACGTGCCCAGGTATCCATCTTCCAGCTGGGTGGCAATTAATTGCTGCACGGTCCGGTCCATACGTATCTTCAATTCTTTGTTTCCGGTGTTTCTATATGTATTGGCAGAAGCATCGAGAAATTTTCCTACATGCTCCCCTATCCAGGGATGACTTCCAGGCCGGTTGATGAATCCGGCGAGTATCGCGTTTTCATCCACTTGCAACAACCGCTTTTCTTCATTAATCCGGAGCCGGTCGCCCAACCATCCTTTAATCACCTGCTGCTGCACATCTGCCGGGATAAACTGATCTTTTACTTTATCCGCTATCACCGCTTGGCCGCTACGATACACCACCGTATTGTACCCGAATGCATCGTTCCAACCGGCAGTTAATGTATACCGGGGAATGCTGACTTTATAATGCACTTTAATAAACGGCAAAGGAGATTTGTAAGTAAACCTGGCAATGTTTCTGCCTGTATCGAGTGTTATTTTTTTTGTAATACTATTTAATTGCTTACCGGAAAGATCATAAAAATAAGCGGTTATATCCGCACCTGTTTTTATTGAAGACCGATTAGTCACAACCAGGTTATAATCGATCTGCCTGCCATTAATCTGCACCTGTTTATCTTCGTCGCGGGTATCAGAATTCAATACAAATACCGTGGAGGGAGGAGCGGCAGCAATATAAGGCTTACCCGTTTCCAGTCCGCTTATATCTCCCCAATGCCGCATACGAATGGCTATTACATTTTCCCTGTCCCATTGTATATCATTAGTAGGGAGGATGTAATTTCTCTTTATATCCGAGGAACTGGTAGAGCCGATTAAACGGCCGTTGAAATATACACTATCCGACTGGTATATTCTGCCCAAAAAAATGGATAAGGTTCCTGTCTTTCGCAATTCCGGTTTAAAAGTGGAAGGTATGATGACTTTTTTTCTCAATAGCGCATACCCTTTTGAGCCACCCAGCTCTTCTTTTTTCAGCAGCAGACTGCCAGCATCTTTTTGCTGCCATGCTGAATCGTTAAACAAAGAAGATGAAAACGACCGGTACTCAGCAACTGCATACTTCCAATTACCTTCCAGTACAATCTTCTGGCCGAAGCCAGAAAACGACCACATTACTAATAAAATGGACAGATACTTCTTAATTTTCATATAATATTTGCTCATTGTTAATCAAATTTAAAATGTATTTATTGTTCTCACCTTCCAGACACAATAATTAAAATCAGGCCTGTCACAAAAAAGAAAAACATCGCTGTAAGCAGATTATTAACCGTTCGGGGTGAATTTTTAAATTCCTTCCACACAAAAACACCCCACAAAGCGGCTACCAGCGTTGCCCCCTGTCCCAGTCCATACGATATGGCTGGTCCTGCCTTGCCTGCTGCTACCAGGTTAAACGAGTTACCCATGCCCCATATCAACCCACCCAGCACGCCGATCAGGTGTGTCCGGAAATTGCCGCTCAGATATTCTTTGTAGTTAGTCGGCGTTCCACTGGTAGGGTATTTCATAAAAAGGGTATTGAACAAAAAATTGCTTGCCACGATGCCGATCGAAAAAATAAATACCGCCGTATAAGGCGTCATTTTTCCGGAAGCAGGCATTGCAAAATTTTCCATATCCATAGAAGATGCGATAAAACGATAGAAAAAAGACATCAGCAACCCTGCTATCAGCGACAAATAAAGACCTTTTGCGGAAACCTTACTGCTTGAAACACTTTTTTTATGATAAGCCGCGGCATTAAAAAGGATAGCAAGCATAATCAACCCTACCCCCGCAAATAGAAAAACCGGGTCGCCCTGCCGGGAAGCAGAGTAATTGATAATTACACCCAAAACAAGTGCTAACCCGATGGCCACGGGAAACGCCACGGACATACCGGCGATAGCGATGGCCGCCGAAAGCAGGATATTGGCTGCATTAAATATAATGCCTCCCAGCAATGCACTGCCGATATTCCCAGGGTCGGCTTGGGCGATATCCTCCATAAAGCTTCGGCCTTGTTCACCATAACTACCCAGGGTAAACGCCGAAAGAAGGGAAAAGATAAATATCCCTATTACATAGTCCCAGTAAAAAAGCTCGAACCTCCAGGTTTTGCCGGCGAGTTTTTGTGTGTTGGCCCAGGATCCCCAGCATAGCATGGTAATAATACAGAACAGGATGGCAACGGAATAGTTATGAATGATAAACATAGTGTGGCATATTTTCTTGTAACAGCAATCGTATTATAACACAAAATTTTATTTCACCTACATAAACACGGATGATCCTGCAACCAGTTCACTGCGTTGCGGGGCAGAAGACTGTGCTCCTAAACGGGTCACGGAAATGGCAGCGGCCCTGCAGGCAAATTCGGTAGCGGCTATTATATCTTTCTGCTCCGACAGGGCAACGGCCAGGGCCCCGTTAAATACATCGCCCGCAGCCGTAGTATCTACCGCTTTTACCTTTAAGGCCGTTACATGTGTAAAGGTTTTTTCATGATATACCAGTGCACCGGCTGAACCTAATGTAATGATTACCGTTTCCACTCCCTTTTCATGAATCGCAGCCGCGGCCTTTTTTGCATCTTCCATATTATCTGCTTTAATCCCCGATAATACTTCGGCCTCGTTTTTATTAGGTGTAATGATACTGATATTGCGGAAAAGGGAAGATGGAAGTTTCTGAGCGGGCGCGGGGTTTAAAATGACTTTAACGCCTGCTTCCGCTGCGCTTTGTGCTGCATATTCAACAGTTGCCAGCGGGATTTCAAGTTGAAGCAATAGGACAGCTGCTTTTGTTATGGCAGGCATCGCTTCTTCCAGGTCGCCCGGAGTAAGCGTTGCATTGGACCCGGAAGCCACTACGATACAATTTTCGCCTTCTTTATCGACCGTAATAAGTGCTACCCCAGATGGGTTGGCGCTGTCCGATAACAGGTAGGATGTATCGATGCTTTCGTCTTTGAAAAGTTGTACCGACTGACGGCCGAAAATATCATTTCCCGTTTTACACACAAAAAGCACGCTGCCACCAAGTCGCGCGGCGGCTACTGCCTGGTTGGCCCCTTTTCCTCCCGGATTCATAAAAAATGTACCTCCCAGTATCGTTTCTCCGGCAGCGGGAAGATGTTCGGCTCTGATTACCATGTCGGTATTAGAACTGCCGACTACAAAAATGGACGATTTCATTGGCAAATAAATAATGACTAAAAATAGCCAGTATGTATGATATTCTTAAACCAGCGAAACACTAAAACAGACAAACATAAACAGTCATTTTCTTTCATCTCCATTAATTTTAACCATTAATTACAGGCAATTCATCTACATTTATCAATTACATTTAAGCTAATTATAAATATGGCAACGTTATCTAGCCTGGTTTCCTTGGTATATACCCTTTCCACCGGTGAAAAAAAATATTTCACTATAAAAACAGGCCTGAATGGAGGTAAGAAAGATTACTGGCTCCTTTATAAACTGATAGAGGACCAGGTTCCCAGACAGGAATTGAAAAAACAGTTTGAGAAGAAAAGTACAGGTTCATCTTTTGAAACAGCCTGTAAGTATTTATTTAAGCTGCTGTTGGATGCGCTACTTGAATTGCGGGTAGAAAGCGATAAACACCTTGCGTTGTTAACGGATACCATTAAAGCAACGCTGTTATTTGAGAAAAATCTTTACGGGGACTGCTTCGACAGACTAAAAAGTATACGTGAAAAAGCCCGGAAAAGTGAAATGAAACTCGTGGAAATAATGGCGTTAAAACTGGAAATGCAATACCACAGCAATCTTAATTTTTCCATAATTTCTGAAAACGAGTTGACCGCCAAACAAATGGCCGTCCAGAATCTGTTGAATGATGAAAAGAAGATAAACCAATACAATTCTTTATACAAGTTGCTACGGCAGCGCATTATAGAAAACGGTCTCATAAAAAATGAAGCGCAGAAAAACAAACTGAACGACCTGGTACTGAGTGAACTTGACCTGGTGGTGCACCCCGCTTCGGAAAACATTGAAAGCAAAAAGCTGCGCCTGCTCTTTCAATCACATTATTTTGTGGCTACAAATGACTATGATTCCGCACTCCGGATATTTTACGAATTGAATACGATTTTTGAAAACCAGGAAGTAATGCTTCCTGGAAACGTCAGCGACTATATATCCATGCTCGAAAGCGTACTAAGCAGTTTAAGAACCATCGGCCGGCATAAGGACATGGATTTTTTTCTGCAAAAGCTACAATTACCCATTACCGTACCAGGTTATATTCAACTGAATATCGATTGTATCTTTTTCATTTACAAAAGCGCGCAATTATTAAGTTCTTTGCAGTTTAAAGAAGCCCTGCTTTTGATGCAGGATACAGAAAAAACACTTCTTAAACGGATTCACTTGGTAAGCAAACAAAAACAACTGGAAGTATTCCTTTACATGGCATTGTGCTGTTTCAGCAATCAACGTTATACCGATGCACTTGTTTATATTGAAAGAGTACTTTCCGTACCCCGCCAATACCAAATGCTAACCTGTTTCCGGATGTTTAGGATATTGAAATTGCTAATCCACCACGAAATGCAGTATTACGATCTGCTTTTTGACGAAATAAGATCTGTAAAGCGCGGAATAAAATACAAAGAGAGCAACGCTTTCCTTCTGGAAAAAATACTGGTAAAATATATAGAGAACGCCAGTATATCCATGACCGGTAAGGAACGAAACAAACTATGTCTGGAAATAAAAGAACAGTTCGAAATTATTGGGAAGAGTCATTACGAGGTAGACCTGGCCACACTATTCGATTTCAAAACCTGGATAGAGAAAAGGCTGCTCCATAGAAAATAAATAGTGCCTGATGCCTGTTTCTATTTAGATATCCCTGTAATGTATCTTTAACCTGCTTTTTAAATATGCTTACCATCACCAGAATACCAGATAAAATGAAAACTGCGACAGAAGTAAAAAAAATTAGTGATAAAGAAGACCTTTCCGTGGCTTTATCGATCCGCAGAAAGGTGTTTGTGGAAGAACAAGGCTGTCCGCCTGAATTGGAATGGGAAAATGACGATGTATCCATTCATTTTATAGCAAGATATAACGGGCATCCCGCTGGTGCCGCCCGCTGGCGTAAAACGGAGAACGGCTATAAACTGGAACGGTTCGCCGTATTAAAAGAGTTCCGGGGCAAGAAGGTGGGCACCGCTTTGGTAAATGCCGTGCTTAGCGATCTTCCGTCTACAACCGACACTGTTTACCTGAACGCGCAATTATCTGCAGTGGATTTTTACATTACACTTGGTTTTCAGAAACAGGGCAGCCAGTTTGAAGAAGCGGGCATACAGCATTATAAAATGATTAAAGCCCTTAACGGATAAGTATTTCATACATCTTTCCAATACGGTGTCCAATAAAAAAATCTGTTTTCCTGCAATTTTATTTTGCGGTGTCAATATTGTCTATTAATTTAGTGGACTAATTAATGATACATGTTTATTCTTTCTTTTTCCATAAATAAAGCCTTTCTCCTATTATTTCTTATTCCTTTACTCCTGGCAACCACTACATCGTCTATGGCGCAGGAGAAGCAGGTCATAATTAACGGGAAAGTAACTTCTTTCGAAGAATCGCTCCCGATAGAAGGTGCCAGTATAACGGTCAAAGGAACGAATAAGTCAACCGGCACCCAGGCAGATGGAAGTTTTACCCTCAGTATTTCCACTTCAGACAAAATACTTATTGTCAGTTACGATGGTTATCAGGCACAGGAATTAAAACTGACCAAAGCAACAGAATATGATATTATCTTAAAAGCAGCCGGCAATCTGTATACCGCCTATTCCGGGGAACGATGTTGTGTTAAATATATCTCCTGTATTTTCTAACATTATTACATTTATTATTATCCTAACTTAAAATCTTATACAATGGCTAAATACATCACACGCATCGAACTTTTTAATGCAGACGAAAAAGACTATCAGAAATTAAACGCGGAAATGGCAAAAGAATCTTTTACACCGGTAAAGAATCTATGGAACTCCAGCAATACGTTCGCGCTTAAAGCGACTGAATATAACAGGCAAGGTAATGTAACGTTGCAGGATGTTACCAACGCAGCTTATAATGCAGCAAAAAGGACAGGTAAAGAATATTCCTTTACCATTATCAAGGACCGCACTTTTCCTTCTCAATATCCCTGAGCCGGAGAAACAATGTAATAGTCAACTGATAATTTATCCGGGTATAAGCCTTTTACAATAAATCAGGCAATGCGATCGTTACTGTTTTAGCTTACTAACCCGCAAGCGATAAAATGAAAGCCATTCCATGTTTGGGGTGGCTTTTATTATATTTGTACATGCAAAAAAATGTTATCCTGGCCAGTACATCTACCTTATACGGAGAAGAATATCTTGCTTATCTTCTTCCGGCAATCAAAAAGCTGTTCGATAATATATCTGAGATCATTTTTATCCCTTTCGCCCGACCTGGTGGCATTTCGCACGATGAATACACTCACCGCGTTTCCGTTGCTTTCAGCAAAATCGATATCAAAGTAAAGGGATTACATACTTATAAGAACCCCGGGGAAGCTATTTCGCAGGCACAGGGATTTTTTACCGGCGGTGGAAATACATTTTTGCTCGTTAAACAACTGCACGAGGGTGGATGGATGTATCTTATGAAAGAGTATGTGGAAAAAGGGATACCTTATCTCGGCACCAGCGCAGGTAGCAATATAGCGGGAGTAAACATGCAAACGACCAACGATATGCCTATCGTATATCCGAAAAGCTTCCATACAATGGGTATCGTTCCTTTTAATCTGAATCCTCATTATATGGATCCCATATCAGGTATTAACCACATGGGGGAATCCAGGGAAACCCGTATCAGGGAATTTCATACACAGAATGATATTACCGTGGCTGGTCTTCGCGAAGGGAGCTGGATACAGATTGCGGGATCTGATATCGTACTCAGGGGAAATTTGCCCGCCAGGATCTTTGAAAAAAACAGGGAACCCTATGAATTACCGGCGGGCAGTTCATTTCATTTTTAAATCGATACTTTATTATTAAGGCAAGGTGGGCAGACTATCTCTTTTTTGCGTAGCCGTATCGGAAAACGGACGAGAATCCCTAACAGGCTTACGCGGCATCTGCTCCGTCATTTTTGAGGAACCTACCGTACCGGGGGAAGAGGTGGCATCATCGGGATTGGCTGTCAGCGGGCCTGGCGAACTGCAAGACGCTACTGTAAAGAAAACCATGGTTGCTAAAAGATATTGTTTCATGAGCTTTTTTATTAATGCGGTTAAAAAGCCGTGCCACCATTTGTATACCTGCATTATCAGCCATTGAAATCTCAATATATTTGCATTATGATGGAAATAACAATCCGCCGGGCGGTAAAAGCCGATTGTGCCCAGCTAATGGAACTGGTAAAAGAACTGGCTCTCTTCGAAAACGCACCCGAAAAAGTAACTATACAACTGGCAGCATTTGAAAAAAGCGGTTTCGGGGAAACGCCCGTTTATTGGGCTTTTGTGGCCGAAGTAGATGAAAACATTGTGGGGTTCGCACTTTATTATATCCGCTTCAGCACCTGGAAAGGGGAGCGTATGTACCTGGAAGATTTACTGGTGACGGAAGAATGGAGGGGCAAAGGCATTGGCAAATTATTATTCGACCGTATGATAAAGGAAGCAAAAGAAAAAAGGATGAATGGAATGACATGGCAGGTGCTGGAATGGAACACACCTGCCATTAATTTTTACAAAAAATATCAGGCAAGCTTCGATCCGGAGTGGATCAATTGCAGTGTCGAGATATAGCATCCTTGTTACACAATCAAAAAATAGCCTGATCTATTTTCAATTTAAAGATCTTGTATATCTTATTCATTATAAAATCTCATTGGTTCCCGGATGGTGTGTTTTTTGCATGACTATTTTCTTTTTAATGATATAAACAGTATTATGGAAAATATTTTAGAAGCAAAAAAAGATACCGAATGGAAAGCCTGGATAGACGAATCGGAAAACAAACTTCATGTACATGGAGAAATATATGTACAGGATAAAAGCCTTGTATACGAGTTGGGACGAAAGGAACAAGGTTACCTTCCGCAAGAATTGTTACTGGAAATAACACCTAAACTTGCCCCGGGTAACGAAAGAGTAAGTATTAAATATCATGAAGCCTTGCAAAGTACAAATCCCTACTCTAACGTGGTGATATCGTCCGGTGCTGAAGAAGTTGCTTCATTGAAAATAAAAGCGTAATAATCAGCAATGGCCCAGGGCATAGTATATAATGATAAAAATAAGAATGGTACTGAGGCAACCACCTCCTAATTTTTTCGCTCCAAAACCTGCAATAAGTGCTCTTAACCAGCTCGGCATATAGTTGTATTATTATTGATGAAAATATTTTATAAATTATCTTTTCTGCCCTTTACAATTCTTGCCATCTGTAAAATGACTGCCAGTGCTATTAAAGCGAACCCTGCAAAAAAACCTTTGCTCAGGTGTTCGTTTTCCCGGTAAATGAGAAATGCGAATATTATGCCATACACCGGTTCCATATTGATAGTAAGATTCTGTGTAAAAGCACTGAGCTGCTTCAGCGACTGTAAAGCCAGATTCATGGCAACGATGGTACATACCCAACTCATTACCAGTAATAAGGGCCAGTCGTACCCGGAAGGTATCACTATACCCGGGTTTCCGGAAGAAAGAAATTTTATATACAATGGCATTAGTGCAGTGAGGACGACTAATCCACCGCTTAACTGGTATAACATCACTGTTTGAGAGGAGCGGCCATCTACCTGCTTTTCGCTTAAGATGGTATAGATGCAGGCAAGCAGGGATGCCACAAGTCCGAATATAATACCTGCCTTATAGTGAGGGTCGAAATGAAAAATAATATAAATTCCTATTATACCTATCATGCCCAGCAGCACTTCGGTTATAACAATTTTATTCCTGTTTATAAGAGGTGCCAGCAATGCGGTAAACAACCCCGATGCAGACATGCAGGTAAGTGCGATGGATACATTGCTATACTTGATGCTTCCATAAAAAAAACACCAGTGTACCGCCAGCACGCTACCACTTCCGGCAAGCTGCCATGCCGTTTTACGGTCTACCATCGTTATTTTACCACTCCATCGCTGAAACAAAAGCAGTGATGCCACGGTTATCAGCATCCGGTACCAAACCAGCCAGCCTTCATTTAAAGAGATGGCCCGCCCCAGTACCCCGGTAAAGCCCCAAAGAAAAACCGCAGCATGTAACTTGAGAAGTGCCTGTTTCATGCTATCAAATGATTTTAAACTAAATAATTTTATTCGTAAAATTCTTCCAGGGAAGCAAAATAGCTCTGATTCCAGCCATCCACTATTTCGTCGAACACTTCATCCGGAATATTCGTATGACGAAGTTCTACAGAAGTACCCAGCTTATGCGGATGCAGGGTTATGCTTACTATAGACGCTTCTTCCTGGTCGCCGAAATACCATTGCTGCACTATTTTCCTATTATGTTCGAAGCTGATGTTTTTACCTGAAATACTATCTTCCCATAAGGAAAATTCAGATCCCGGTTCCGTGCTCATTACTGCTTCCTCTCCTGTCCACAAGCGAATGATGGCCGGGTTAGTTAAGGCCAGGTACAGTTCTTCTGGCGAAGCGGAAAGAATAAAGTATTTCTTGTAGTCTTTCATTTTAATATGGCTTCTATCGCCTGCAGTTCTTCTGCACTGAACAATGTATTCTCCAGGCATTTTAATGAATCGGCCAGTTGCTCCGGCCGGCTGGCCCCTACCAGTACGGAAGTAACCCGCTGATCTTTTAAAAGCCATGATAAAGCCATATGCGCCAGCTTCTGTCCTCGACCCGCCGCTATTTCGTTCAGCGCTTTTACCTTGTTAATGGTTGATTCCGTAACCTGACTTTCTTTCAGGAAACCATGGGCTTTTGCCGCCCGGGAATCGGATGGTATACCTTTAAGGTACTTATCCGTTAATAAACCCTGGGCCAGGGGAGAAAAGGGAATACACCCGATTCCTTCCTTACCCAACAGGTCGAGCAGGCCATCCTCTACCCAACGCTCGAACATGGAATATTTTGGCTGGTGAATGAGGCAGGGAGTACCAAGGGCACGTAGTATTTCAATGGCCCGGGTAGCTTCTGCAGGCTGATAATTGGAAATGCCTACATAAAGTGCCTTACCCTGGCGAACGAACAGGTCCAGCGCACCCATCGTTTCTTCCAGTGGGGTATCAGGGTCCGGACGATGGTGGTAAAATATATCCACATAATCCAGTTTCATCCGCTTCAGGCTTTGATCGAGGCTGGATACCAGGTATTTTTTGGAGCCCCATTCGCCATAAGGTCCACCCCACATCAGGTAGCCGGCCTTACTGGAAATAATCAATTCGTCCCGGTAAGAGGAAAATTCTTCCTTCAGAATCCTGCCAAAATTCTCTTCCGCAGAGCCGGGCGGAGGCCCATAATTATTCGCCAGGTCAAAATGAGTGATGCCACTGTCAAATGCGAGCTTAAGAATATTTTTGGAATTCTCTATCACATCCACATCTCCGAAATTATGCCAGAGGCCCAGGGAGATGGCAGGTAATTTTAGCCCGCTGTTGCCGCAGCGGCGGTATTCCATTTGCTGATAGCGTGCAGGGTTCGCTGTATACGGCATATCTTTTATTTTTACGTTTTATTTTTAAGCGGATGTAATATGACGGCTATCCCAGTTCGATGGAGGCCTTCTGTCCGGGCAACAAAATAAAGGTATTTCGACTAAATAATACACCATGGTTTACCAGGTGATTAAAATTGGCATTCACGGCATTCCGGGATAACTTCGCATCCACGATGCGGCCATGATATTAACACAACGACTAAGCAATAACATCATGCAAAGCCAGAATACCATGCAGGAAACAAGTGCGTCACGGGAGATCGCCGAAAAAACAGTTTTTCCTATCCTGTATGCCATTAGTTTCTCTCACCTGCTAAACGATACGATACAGTCATTGATTCCCGCTATTTACCCGGTTGTAAAAGACGGGTTTCGCCTGAGCTTCGGACAGGTGGGACTTATAACGTTGACCTTTCAACTGGCTGCTTCTATATTTCAGCCTTTCGTAGGACTTTATACCGATAAAAAACCACAGCCCTATTCCCTCGCTATGGGCATGGGCTTTACGCTTTGCGGGCTTATACTGCTGTCGGCGGCACCCAGTTATCCTATTCTTCTGGTAGCCGTGGCACTGGTGGGCACCGGTTCCTCCATATTTCACCCGGAAGCATCGCGCATGGCGCATGCCGCCTCCGGCGGAAGGCGGGGTCTTGCACAATCCATTTTCCAACTCGGCGGCAACGCGGGCAGCGCGCTGGGCCCCTTGCTGGCTGCGCTGATAATAGTGCCTTACGGACAACCGAGCATCCTGTGGTTTTCCATTATTGCGTTGCTGGCCATATTCATTTTACGCCGCGTGGGCAACTGGTACAAAGAAAGATTAGTGCAGCTCGGGCAAAAAGCAAAGATCATGACGGGCATACGGCCTTATCCAATGTCCCGTAAGAAACTGATGTTTTCCATCGGCATCCTTTTAATACTTATATTTTCCAAGTTCTTTTATACGGCCTGCATGACCAGCTATTTCACGTTCTATCTCATCGAAAAATTCCAGGTGTCCATACAGCATTCCCAGATATATCTTTTCATTTTTTTGCTGGCACTGGCTGCGGGGACATTGATGGGCGGACCGTTGGGAGACCGGTTTGGCCGTAAATATGTAATTTGGATCTCTATATTGGGTGTGGCGCCTTTCTCTTTATTACTGCCATACGCCAACCTTTTCTGGACGGGCATCCTGATTATCCCTATAGGCATCATTCTCGCATCTGCTTTCCCGGCTATTCTGGTGTATGCGCAGGAATTGATTCCCGGGAAACTGGGGCTTGTAGCCGGATTATTCTTCGGGTTTGCCTTCGGCATGGGTGGCCTGGGTTCCGCATTGCTAGGAGAACTTGCCGACCATACCAGCATCGAATATGTTTACCGTCTCAGTTCCTTTTTGCCGCTGATCGGTGTGCTTACCTGGTTTCTTCCTAATATAAAATCCAACACCCATTAATTATGCCGGTGATAAAAAGTTCCGATTACAGACCTCCTGTATTTCTTAAAAACCGTCACTTCCTTACCATTTATCCATCACTGTTCCGGCAAATAAAACCCATACGGTACACACGCCAGCGGGTAACTACCAGCGATGGTGATTTTATAGACCTGGACTTCAGCCGTAAGGGTAACCGGAGGATCGTTATCCTCCTTCACGGCCTGGAAGGCAGTTCTGACAGTAAGTCGGTTACGGGTATGGTGAATGTATTTAATCATGCAGGCTATGATACGGTATCCATGAATTTCCGCGGATGCAGTGGGGAACCCAATAAGGAATTACGCTACTACCATAGCGGTGAAACGGAGGACCTGGATACTATAGTAAATTTTATTCACTCGCTGGATAACTACGAATCCATACACGCAGTCGCATTTTCTATGGGAGGCAATATCCTGCTAAAATACCTGGGTGAAAAGGAGGATGCGGTATCCGGTATCATCCGATCTGCCGTAGCACTATCCGTGCCCTGCGACCTGAAAGACGGGGCCACAGAAATGGGTAAGCGTCATAATGCTATTTACATGAAACGGTTTATTAAGGAACTGGAGCAGAAATTATTGCTGAAGAAAAACCTGTTTCCCGAAAACATCACTATGAAGGATTATAAGAAGATCAAAAATTTCCGGCAGTTCGACGACCGGTATACCGCTCCTATCAATGGATTTATGAATGCAGAAGATTACTGGCAGAAGTCCAGCTCCATTTATTACCTCTCTAAAATAAAAGTACCAACACTGCTGATCAATGCCCTGGACGATCCTTTCCTGGGAAAAAAATGCTTCCCATATGAAGAAGCGAGGAACAGTGAATTTTTTTTCCTGGAAACCCCTCACCATGGCGGTCATGTAGGATTCATGGATATTACCAACCAGTTTTACTGGTCGGAGAGACGGGCACTCAAATTTATCAACGAAACAACATAGTCATATAGGCTGCGTGTTTAAAGCCCGGCAAGTCTGCCCCCATCTACCGGCAGGTTGATGCCATTGATATAGGAAGCTGCGGGAGAACATAGAAAAGCTACCGCTGCGGCGAGCTCTTCCGGCTTACCGAGTCGCCGTGCGGGAATAAGTAATGCGTTCTTCTGTTCGATACTTTCTGCTGACACGCCACCCGATTCCGCCTGACGGCCAAAAAGATAATCGAGCCGGTCTGTTTTGGTAAAGCCAGGCAATACGTTGTTAACGGTAATACCATAAGGCCCGAGTTCGGTTGCCAGCGTTTTAGCCCAGTTGGCCACGGCTGCGCGCACCGTATTGGAGATGCCAAGGCCACTGATAGGTTCTTTTACCGAAGTGGAAGTGATATTGACGATACGTCCGAAACCCGCTGCCTTCATACCCTGCCACAATAACTGTACAAGCACCTGCCCGGTTAGCAGTTGCGACCGGAAAGCTGTTTCCAGGTCTTCCGGACTGGTATCGGTCATGGGACCGGAAGGAGGTCCACCTGTATTATTAACCAGTATATGTACCTGCTTTCCGGTTGCCAGGTATTCTTCTACCTTTTTTTTGATATCCTGTGGTTGGGCAGTGTCCGCAATTATATAACAGTGCTGTTGATGGATAGAAGTTTGCAGCGAGGCGGCCACTTCCTTTAATTTGGTTTCGTTACGTGCCATCAGTATCACGCTGGCCCCCATCAGGGCCAGTTCTTTTGCCACGGCGGCACCGAGTCCCTGTGAAGCTCCGCCTACAAGGGCTGTTCTGTTGGTAAGATCGAGGTTCATTTTAGTATTAATTTATAAATCACGCGTCTTCGTTTTTAAAAGCCCGATCCAGTTTCCAGATTACATCTGCGGGCGGACGGGAAGAAGGAAGAAACCTCCTTAACGGGTCCACCACCTTGGGGTATTCATCTATAAATTCCAGGTCGCGTATTTCCTTTAATCCAAACTTATCCATACACTCGTTGAAAAGCTGCTTGTCGATGCCCCAGAACTTGATGTATTTCGATTCAGTTACCTGTAATTCCACGAGGGCCTGCCTGGTATGCGAGAGCAATCCGAATATCAGGGTACCGTCCTGCGTTAGTTCCTGCCTCAGTGTGGCGAGCTCATTCAGAATAACAGTTTTGGAAAACGGCCCCCCGATGTATAATTCTTCTTCATAAAAACTATACTGTACATTCAACTGCTGAGGGAAAGCATCTGCCATTGTTATAAAAAGATCCCACAGTCTGGTATTATCGATATTGATAGCCGCGTAAAAAACATAAGGCAATTGCGGCGTTTTATTTTCCTCGGTGCGATAGCCTTCCACTATCCTGGCTGTTTTACGTTTAGCCAGTAATTGCTCTATATCCTGTCGTTCCGGCATTTCCTCGGGCTTTGGAGCACGTATGGTTGGCGGTAATTCTATCATTATAAAAATTTCGGTAAAGCTAAGGGATTGACCGTATAGGAATGTACCAGCTATTTTACAAACCGGCCTTCTTATTATATTCCAGCACCATATTATCTTTTAACAGTCGCTCTTTCAGCCGCGCGAAGTCGATATCCTGTACGGATTTATTCGTCTCAATAGCGTGCACGGCGGCCGTAGCGGCACTTTGACCCAGGATCATGAACACGGGCTCCATGCGGATGGAGCCATAAGCGATATGCGAACTGGACATGCAAACGGGCACCAACAGGTTCGTGCATTCCTCTTTTTTTGGAACCAGTGATTGATAGGCTATTCTGTAAGGCTCCTTGGGGTGTACGCCTATATCTCCTTCGTTTTGCACGAATCCATTTTCTTTCACGTAACGCTGCGCATTATGCGAATCGAGGGAATAAGAACCCATACCAACCGATTCCGGTACATCCCGTTTGCCCAGCACATCATTCTCGGTCATTACATAACTGCCGGTCATGCGGCGCGCCTCTCTTACATACAACTGGTGCGGCCAGTTTCCGTTGTCGGTAAATTCATCTTTGGCCAGTCCCCATTCACGCAGGGATTGTTGAACATCTTTCGGCATCCTTTCGTCATTACACATAAAATAAAGAAGACCTTTCTGGTAGTCTTCGTGTTCCCTGATGATCTGCTTGCGGCGCAGATACGTGGCATCGGGGTAATCGTAGTTCATGCCTATATAATCGCTGCTTAAAGGACCATTATTATTCGTATCCGTCTTCTTGTTGGGCACCGGGTCGTATTTTTGGAATACTGCCCGCCAGCCGCTATCAAATACCCGCAGCAGCAACTCGTACCGGGAAGGATCGTAACCTGAAGGCTTCATGTACGGCAACCTGTTTTCCGGATTATTAGTGAGGCAGGTGCGAAAGCAATATGCCTGTATCCGCTTATCCCCTTCCCCCCGCTTACCGGGATGAGCCGCCGATATTAGCGGCAATAACCCGCTGGTAGTATCACCCGGCTTGACATAAGCACTTATATCGGACGCAAAATAATGATTATGATGCAGCACACCCACCTGTACACCGTTCCATTCTTCCCCGTATACGCTGTTGGCCTCTCTTCCTACATGATAACCCACGCCTGCGGCCGCCATCAGGTCCCCTTCATACGTAGCATCTATAAACATTTTACCGCTAAAAGTTTTTCCACTCAGCGTGGTGATGGAACGGATCCTTCCCTTTTTCTTTGTCACTCCGGATTCCCGGTTCAGCCATTCGTCGCGGTATACTACCAGTTTATTTTCCTTTACGAAATCCTCGAACACTTTCTCCGCAACATGAGGTTCAAATATCCACATGGTTCTTTCAGCACCGTCTATGGCTGGAGTGCCCTGACCTTTATTACCGTATTCCGCTTTTTTCTGCCAGGTCCAGGATGCTGAATCCTGGTAATGCATATAGATGCGATGGTAAAATTCGCGGGACAATCCCCCGATCACTTCTTTATTTCCGGTATCAGTAAACCCCAGTCCCCCGGAAGATAATCCCCCCAAGTGCTTATCCGGTGATACTATAATAACCGACTTTCCCATACGGGCTACCTGTACCGCAGATACGATGGCTGCGGAACTGCCTCCATAAATGATTACATCGGCTCTATAATCTTTCTTACTATCGGGAGGTTGTGGCAAAAACACTGCATAGATGCTATGCAGTAGTAACAAAATGGATTTCATATGCATACAATTATAATAATGACATCAGGAAGTTTACAAATACCATTTAACCATAGCCCGCCAGAACCTTGGCCGGTGGGCTTCTTCATCCCATACATAAAATTGATGGTTGATCTTCTTTTTCTTCAGTACATCGCTGAACTGCACATTGTTTTCATAAAAAGGATCCTCCCGCCCTATCACGATAGTGATATCCAGTTTACGGATCTTGTCCAGGAAATGACTGTCATCCAGGTTGGGCATATACATGCTGGGCATATTATAATAAACCGCTTCGTCACTCACTCCATCCAGCAGGTCGGGAAATTTGTCCGTCGAGATGGTCAGATCGTACCTCGAACTCATGGCCACTATTTTATAAAAGTAGCCGGGATACTTAAAAGCGATATTGACTGCATGATATCCTCCCAGGCTGCAGCCCGCAACCGCAATACGCGCCCCTGGATTTTTTTTTCTGATAACCGGTATTACTTCATCGAGAATGTATTTTTCATACTGCAGGTGTCGTTTTATTTTTTCCTCCGGGGGCACCTGTGCATAGAAACTCTCCACGTCTACACTGTCCACGCAGTATACCTGCAGTTGGCGGGCATCAATTTTAGAAGCCAGGGCCTCCATTATTCTCCAGTCTTCATAATCATAAAAACGGGCGGTACGGGTAGGGAAAAATATAACGGCATCACCGGCGTCACCAAACACCAGCAATTCCATGTCTCTCTCCAGAGCCGCACTCCTGAATTTAAGATACTCTCGTTTCATGAAGATGTGTTAAAACTATTTCCTGCCATAGCGCATACCCTTTCGCGCTTAGATGCAATCCGTCCGGCTGCAACAGTTCGCCCACCGGCTTCCCGCTGCTATCCAGCATCCTGTCATAAATATTTACATAATAATATCCATCACCGGCTTTCTGCAGCAGTTCATCAATGCACCGGTTGGTGATACGTATCTGGTCTATCAAATGCCATCTTGCCGCACTCGGTTTAATGGATATAAAAGAAACCCGGGAACCCGGAAATTTTTTGGCGACAAGGTTCATGAGTTGTTTAAAATACTGCACTACTTCCTCGGCTTTTTTACCATCACCCAGGTCGTTGTCGCCTGCATAACATACAATATGTTCCGGCTGCAACCCGGCCATTATGCGGTCGAAATACCAAACACAGGATTCCAGGGTAGAGCCCCCGAAGCCCAGGTTAATGGGGTCGAAGGCCCTGAAATTAGCATACAGATCGGGCCATAAATTAATGGAAGAACTCCCGTAAAAAACTGTTTTGGGTATATATGACAACTTACTTTTTTCCTGCTCCAACCTTTTCACTTCATCTTCGTACCAAATCATGAATAGTATCCGTTTGATTAAACTACCTTGCGTATCAACTATTCAAAAATAAAGTTCTTAATCCGAATATATCGAAACTTGTCTGCTCAATTTTCCTATAAGGTTGTTTTAACGGTTATTTAATACTTTATAACCGGCATGCAGGCCAATAAAGCGGAAATTTGACCTGATAACATATAAATTTTTATTATTATGATGACACGCCATCTTCTTTACGCTTTCTCCCTCAGGAAGATCATCATTACCGCCTGTCTTTTTTACCTTCCCCTGCAATCTATGGCCTGGGGAATGCTGGGGCACCGGATAGTGGGAGAAATCGCCTCCCTTTACCTGTCTCCCAGGGCAGCTAAAAACATCAAAGCCATCCTGGGAAATGAATCGCTGGCCATGGCCAGTAATTGGGGCGATTTTATTAAATCGGATTCCGCTTATAAATATGTAGACCCCTGGCACTACATCAACCTGAAGGCCGGACTTACACCGGAGCAAATTAGCGATTATCTCCAAAACGACACGCTGGTAAACGCCTACACCCGCGTAAATTTCCTGGTAAGTGAGTTAAAGAAAAAAGATCTTGGCCCGGAGAAAAAGCGCATCTACCTGAAGCTATTGATACATATAGCCGGCGACCTGAATCAGCCTATGCACACCGCCCGCCCGGAAGACCTGGGCGGCAACCGCCTCCGGGTAACCTGGTTCAACGAGCCGAGCAACCTGCACCGGGTATGGGACGAACACCTGATCGAATACCAGCAACTAAGTTATACGGAGTACGCAAAAGCCATCAATTTCCCGTCTAAAGAAAACACCGTCAAATGGAAGCAGCAACCTGTCAGCGAATGGATCATCGACAGTTATAGCATTACTGAAAAATTATACCGCGAAATAAAACAGACGGATCCTAAACTGGGCTATCGTTATAATTTTGATCATGTGGATACATTGAATGAGCAATTGCTGAAAGGGGGGATAAGGTTGGCGGGGTTGCTGAACACAATATTTACATAAATGATTTAAAGACCCATCATTCCATTTTATCCTCAAATATGCTGCTAGGCCATTTCTATGCGCAAAAGATCTTGATCCATCCGACCTATGGATTATAATAATATTCATAATAATTCTTAGCAAACAAGGAAGGGTAAATCAATAGCGAATTGAAAGAAACCAATCTCTTTTATAAAGAAAATTTTTTAATTATTCAACCAACGAAGGAGGCCACTTCAAACTAATTGAAGCGGCCTCCTTTGTAAACAATGTGTATTAGATTAAAACCGTACTCTCAACTCAAGCTGGCTTGTCCATCTTGACGCATAGGTTGGAGTTGTAGTAGTAGTGATACTTCCGGGAGCAACAGTTGTTGGATTAAACTGGTACCGCGGATTAAGCGTTCCCGGGGCATAACTAACGTTTATGGCGGCAGGAGCCTGGTCGCTTGCCACAAAGTACTGATGTCCCCAATCACGATTCAGGAAGTTGCCAAAATTAAACATGCTGTAAATAACCTGGAAAGCATACCTCTTGCTTCCAAATTTCATGGAGAAATCCTGTGCAAGTCTCATATCCACTACATTAGTGAACGGAAGCCTGGACGCATTTCTTTCTGCGTACTGACCTCTCCGCGTTTTGAGGTAGTCGTCGTTTTGAATATACGATTCCAATGCAGCTTTTTGCTGGTCAGGTGTGTACGTTGGTCCGCCTGGTGTAAGAGGAGTTATGGTTGTAAATGTGGAAGCGGTAAGTTGCTGTGCAGTCGGTACAAATATCAAATCCTGGAAGTTCTGTCCATCTCTTACTGCTTGTCCGTTGTAAACAAAACTATAGGGCGATCCTGACTGGCCATTATAAGTGAACCCTAATGTGGTGGCTAAATTTCCATTAGCGTAAGTGAATTTTTTACTAACGAAAGCAAACACCCGGTGTTCAGCGCTATTGTCAGATATACTCCTGGTAATATAATTTCTGCCGTTAATACTTTCCTGGCTGCCCCACTGACTGTTGGTTGTTGAACTTTGAGACTCATTTACAACGTAAGAAATACCATAATTATAGCTTCCGTAAAAGCTGAATCCAGTCCTGGTTGTCTTATTAAGTATAAAAGTCAGGTTATATGAATATCCTTTCGTGCTATCTAAATTAGTGAGCAAGAAAGCGCCACTGCTGTAAGGATTAGTACCATTGCTTCTGATAGGAATGGTGTTGGAAGTTGAAGCAAGCGTACCATACACTGTGCGATTATCCGGACCAGCAGATCGCAAAGTGGGTGGTAACAGATTTATGTTTTGGTAGAATATTTCGTTGATGTTTTTAGTATACATCCCCTCAACGGTAACAGACCATCCCTGACCGAAGTTTTTATCCACGGCTAACGAGGTACGAAACACTTTTGGCACTTTGAATTCTTTGGAGATGATATTAAGTTGCCCTTTAACATTATTGGTAGTAACACCCACTTCACTGGCTGAATAGGGCGTTGTTCTGAAGCGAACCCTATCCTGGTTCCACAACGCGGTATTAGTGCTTGCACTCAGCACATAGCTTCCTGAAGAAATACCGTTATTATTGTAAATTCCCCCAGGCCAAACCATTGGAATACGACCGGTAAACAAACCTGCACCCCCACGGAATACCAACCCTTGTTTGGGAACTTTATACGTAAATCCTATTCTTGGAGAAATAGATACCGGCACCGTCGCCATCTTTCCCGGAACGCCACCTTTAAGGTCGTAATATTGGGCAAACTTAGGCAACGCAGAATCGACGGCAAACTGATCGACAATTGGTTTAGTTATAAACTTGTTATAATCTGCCCGTATTCCCACTGAGAAAGACAAACGGGGATTCACTTTAATTTCATCATTTAAAAAGATGGCTCCGCGAAAGACATTAAATTTAGCTGCGGCATCGGTGGATGTTTCGTCATTTGATCCTAATAAAGGAAATCCGACCGTATACTGCCTGGGTTTAAGGTCTCTGATAAATGCGGCTACGCTATCGTATTGATACGAGCCGGTTGTGTTTGAGATGAATGAGTTGAATGCCTTATAATATTCAGCTTCAAAGCCTGTAGTAAATGTGTGTATACCTTTGGTAAATTTAAACTGGTCGGATAAATTATACGTGCTTTGTTTAAGATAATTAAAGGTGGAGTTAGACTCGGTACCAAATCTGAAACTACCTCTTCCGTCAAAAATTTGTACGTTAGGAAAGGGAGTAGAACCTAATGGGCCCCTGTCATCTTTTACGTCCGTAAATGTAGCAAGCAGCCTGTTGCTGGAACTATTCCCTATGGTTGTTTTCAACTCAAGTGATGCCGAATGAGTTGTTGTAGGAAATTGATAACCATAGTTGGAAAAATCTATCTCTGTAGGAGTGCTTGCGAAGGCAAGTTTGCGGTCTCCACCGGTGTAGCGGTAACTGGCGGAAACTTTATTTTTGGGATTTGCATTCCAATCCAGTTTCACCACCACTTTGTCTGAGGTAAGTTCCGTTTTACTGTCAAAAATGCCTCCCGGATCATAGCCGCCACCTTTTGCAATGATCGCCTGACGTAAACTTTCAAAAGCCGAAGGATTGTCTCCCTGGTAAGTACTGGTATCAACAGGATTAGGCGTTTCATCTCTTTGCAGTTCAACGCTGATAAAGTAAAACAGTTTGTTCTTGATGATGGGGCCACCAACAGTAGCACCAAAGGTTTTGTTACTAAACTTATTTAATTTGGTAGCAGCATCTTTATTTCCGATAGGCGTTTTGCCTGCCATATTCTGGTTCCTGAATATATAATATGCAGAGCCATGTACATCATTGGTTCCCGATTTGGTAATGGCATTTATAGCCCCGCCAGTAAAGTTGCCTATTGAGGCATCGTACGGCGATAGTATTACCTGCAATTGATCTATCGCATCGATGGATAATGGAGAAACGCTCGACTGTCCTCCATTCGTTCCCGAATAGGCCAAACCGAATACATCGTTACTCACAGCACCATCTACATAAAAAGAATTAAACCGTACATTTTGTCCACCCAGTGAAAATCCACCTTCATTGGTAGCAAAACCGCCACTTGCAAGTTTCAACTGGGGAGTTGCCCTTAAATAATCTGTCAGGGTTCTTCCTACGGTTGGCATCGTTTCAATTCGTTCCCGGCTAATGGTTGTTGAAGTACCGCCCTTGCCCGGGTCTGGTTTTGTGGGAGCACTTACTATCACTTCCGCAAGATCTGTTGCACTTTGGGAAATAGAAAAGTCGTTTTTAAATGTTTCTCCTAATACCAGGTAAATTTCTGATTTTTTTTGAGTAGATAATCCCACATAACTGACTTCTACAACATAAGGTCCTCCGGGATTAATATTATCCAAACTATAAGTACCATTTTTACTCGTTTGTGTTTTATAAATGCTTCCTGTGGGTACATGCGTGGCAGTAACGCTTGCACCAGCCAAAGCCTCCCCTGAAACCGATTTTACAAAACCACTCATACTACTCGTCGTTACCTGCGCCGACGCACCGGGCACGCATAACAATATCACAACGAAAATTCGGATTATAATTTTAAGCATATCTTAGTTTGATTTTTGCAAAAGAAGTTCTTTTAGATATCTCCATGTTGAAACGCAGATTAACAAATTGATAACTTATATATGTGGTAGACTTAAAGAGTCATTACCATAAGTTATATATCGTCCATCTTAATATGCGTAGTTCCGGTTACACTAATGTCATAATATTATCATTTCTAAATCGCCATCGCGATCGAATGATTTTATTAAATATGACAAACACCTGTTTTAAAAGTTGAGTACGGTCGTTTTGGTATAGTTTACAGCGGAAAGTTTCTCAAAGCTATAAATAAATCATGAAATCCAAATAAATCTATATATATAAATAAATAATCTATCTGAAATGGGCACGCAGCATCCAGGCCATTTTTTCGTGCTCTTCCATAAGGCCTGTTACGAAATCACTGGTTCCCTGGTCGTTGTAGTCGTTAGCAAATGGATTGACATTACCCCTTATAAATTCGATAATGGCTTCATGATCGCCCAGAAGTTCTTTGATAAAGCCCGCACTGTCATTGGTTCTTTCGCTGTATTCTGTGAGGTGCGTTAGTGCCAGGAAATTTTTGAGGGTGGCAGGTGCATAATGACCCAGGGTACGGATGCGTTCGGCCACGCTGTCCATGATCTCATCGAGTTGGTCGTACTGAGATTCGAAAAATACATGCATGGCATGGAAGTCGGAGCCTTCTACGTTCCAATGCGCGTTGCGTGTTTTAGTATATAACACGTATTCATCTGCCAGTAGTTTGGCGAGTTCGCCGGAAACAGTGGCTCTTTTTTCTTCGGTAATGCCTATATTGACTTTCATGGTGCTTATATTTTACAGACGCCAAAAATAGGTTAAGCCGGCATAAATCGCTTAAAATTCTTTGCCGGCCCATGTTGGCCGGCAAAGAATAGTATGCTGCCGCGGATATATTATCGCGGGTGAATAACACGCATCAGTTGTTGGCAAAGTCCCGGAGTAATACCTCTTTCAACCCGGTGGGTTTTTTACCTGTCACTCTTTCCACATCGTCCGTCGTAATATCCGCCTCATTCCTGACTATCAGGGAGTATACGTTTATCATGTATTTCGCAATAAAATCCGGAGCTCCGGCCGCTTTTAATGCACCTGTATATTCTTCGGGGGTCGGGTTGGGGTACACGATTGTTTTACCCGTTACATCCGACAAAATGTCGGCGGCCTCATAATAGCTAAGCGTTTCCGGGCCTGTAAGGTGATAGGTTTTACCAATATGAGTATCCTCAGTTAAAGCAGCGGCTGCAACAGCGGCGATATCTTCCACGTCGACAAAACCCGCTTTGCCTTTACCTGCCACCACGTACGTTATACCACGCTGGGTAATGTTTTCCCACTCGTAGTTCTTAAAGTTTTGTGCGAAAAACGACGGTTTAAGGATCGTATATTCGAATCCATCTTCCTGCAATTTATTTTCCACGATGGCATGAAAAGCAAGATCGTCGCCCATATTCTCCGCACCCATGGCCGATATGTATACAACCCGTTTAATATCATTGCTTTTGATAAAATCAAGGAAGGGATTGATCTGCCGTTCCAGGTTAAGAGTAACGGGAGGGCCCAGTAAGAATACCGTGTCTATGCCTTCAATGGCATTTTTATAGGTATTGATATCGGTAAAGTCGAAATAAACGACTTCCCCGTCCGTCAGGCCCGACACTTTCTTTGCCTTTTCCAGGTCGCGGGCGGCCGCCTTAAATGATGCGCCTTTTGCCTGTAATGCCTTTACCAGGGCCTTGCCTATGGTGCCTGTAGCACCGGTAACCAGAATTTTTTTGCTCATAATGTTTATTTTATAATCCCATTAATTACTTTTGGGAACTTAAAGATAAATGATAACCAATGTCTAAAAAAGAAGGTACAGCGGGCATACTAAGGCACATGGAAGTAACGCTTGTTGATAATCAGGCAACAGCGGGAGAAAAAAAGTATAAAGAAATTTTTGCCAGAGCAAAAGAAAGCCGAAATGGCGTGTGCCCGGTGCGCGATATCATGGTAAGGATATCGGACAAATGGAGCGTACTCACGATTCTGTTGTTAGGCGGCAGCGGCAAACTTCGATTCAACGAAATATTGCATGGAATTGGAGATGTGTCGCAGCGTATGCTAACAGTTACGCTCCGCCACCTGGAAGAAGACGGATTTGTAACCAGGAAAGTATTTGCAGAAGTACCACCGCGCGTGGAATATGAACTAACGGAACTGGGGCATAGCTTGCTCCGGCAGGTAGGCATCTTAACAGACTGGGCAGAGGCTAACGCTCAGCAGATTGTCAATAAACGGAAAAAAGCAGTGCATTAGATGCGTGTTTACTGGTCGATCCGCTCCTTCCAGGCCAGTACGCCGCCCTCTACGTTTACCGTATCCGTAAAGCCCATAGACTCCAGCATCAATGCGGCCGTCACGCTTCTTTTGCCGCTACGGCAATGAATGATCAATTCTTCGTTTTTAAGGTCTTCCAGTTCGTCCACGTCCATGGCCTGTATACGGCCAAGCGGTATCAGTTGCGCACCGATATTGTATTCGGCGTATTCATCCGGCTCCCGCACATCGATGATGTGCAGCTGTTCACCGGCATCTATACGGGCTTTCAATTGTTCTACTGTGATGTTTCGCATATAACAAGTGGTTTTATCAATTGGTAACAGGGGCAGACATGGGTAGCGTATCCACCCTCTCTTTAGGTTCGGTACTTAACCACACATCTATCATTTGGCCTGCCCGGATGCGGTTTACCCTCCGGTCGTAATTGAAGCGAGCCGGATTTTGGCGATAAATAAAGGCATTATCGGGCTCCTGCACATCGCCGTCTGAAATAGGTACCAGGCTGATGCCGAAAGAGTCAAGCTGTCGCTTCGCTTCCTGATAGGTCATACCAAAAAGATCGGGTACGCCCATATCTATATTGGCCAGCCCGCTACCCAGCACCAGGTCTATTACCGAACCCTGGGGTATCTTTGTACCGGGTCCGATATCTTTTCCTTTAAAAAGCTGGTTAAGCACAGAGTTTTTCGCGAAGTCCGGCTTACTGCTCGTGTCTCCGAGTTTCAGGCCGAACTGCTTCAGCGTTATTTCCGCATTGCGGAAACTGGGACCTACCAGGTTTGGCATCTCCACCAGGGGTGCCACGGAGCGGGTAATGGTCACGTATACCGTGCGGTTGATCTTTACCGGGGCATCGGCTTCCGGGAACTGCTTAATGATCTGCGAAGGCGGCAGATCGTCCTTATACACCGAATCCTGGATCTCCACTTCAAAGCCCCCTTTTTCCAGCAAGGCTGTGGCTTCGTCGAGCGATTTACCGGTAACGCCAGGGATGGTAAGTATTTCCCCATGTTTGGTAATAATGCCAAGCGAACCAAGAAACAGGAAAAGCAATAACACGGCAAGTGCCACTGCAAACAGTACATTTACCCACAACGGACGCCTTGTAATAAATTTAAACATGCTGTTATTTTATGCGTTCAATGCTTCTTTGATCAATGCAGAATAAAAATCTTTCAGGTTCCAGCCCATGGCATTTACCTGCTGGGGTACAATGCTCGCTTCGCTTTGCCCCGGTACCGTATTGATCTCCAGCATGTAAGGCGCCCCGGCCACTTCATTATATATAAAGTCGATCCGTACGATGCCGCGGCAGTTAAACACCTGGTACACTTTTTTGGCCGCTTCCCGTACTTTAATAGCAACAGATTCATCTACGTTGGCAGGTGTGGTTTCCTCGCTCATACCTGCTACATATTTTGCTTCAAAATCGAAAAATTCTTTAGTGGTTTTTATTTCCGTTAAGGGCAGCGTAGTAATTTTTCCACCGGTCTTAAATACGCCTATAGTAAACTCGCGGCCCGTTATGAATTCTTCCACCAGTACCTGCTCATCTTCCGCGAAGGCTTTTTCCAGGGCTGCGGCCATATCTTCCTGCTTATTCACTTTACTCATACCGATGCTGCTTCCGCCATTATTAGGCTTTACGAAAACGGGTAGCAGGAGTTGTGAAGCAATGGTGTCCGGAGACAGGGGTGAATGTTTAAAAAGGTGTAAGGATTTCGCCACATGAATACCGGCAAAAGCTGCAACAGCAACAGTGTACCTTTTATTAAAAGTAAGTGAAGAAGTGGCAGCGTCGCAGGATGTGTAGGGTATCTTAAGCAGGTCGAAATATCCCTGTAATTTGCCGTCTTCCCCCGGTGTGCCGTGAATACCAATCAGGACCGCATCGAATGTTATATGCCTGCCTTCAATAGTCAGGGAAAAATCATTTTTATCAACCGCTGTTTTAACGGCACCGGGTGCTTCGTGCCACCATCCATTTGGGGTAATATCTATTCTATATACGCTGAACGCTTCGTGGTCAAGGTTCTTTTCTATAGTAAGCGCGCTTTTATAGGATATGACCGCTTCGCCGGAATACCCGCCCGTTACAAAAGCTATCGTGGGTTTCATGAGATGTTGATAAAAGTGAATAAATAAGCGGCCGAATGGTTAGATGTGCAGCTTTTCCTTTTTTACCATCAGTTCATCTACCGTTTCACGATACATTTCGTCGGGAACGCAACAATCAACGGGGCATACTGCTGCGCACTGTGGTTCTTCGTGAAAGCCCTGGCATTCGGTGCATTTATTGGGAGAAATATAATAGGTATCCACGCTGATGGGTGTAAATCGTTTGTCTGCCTGTACCAGCGTTCCTTCCATCAACTGGTAGGTTCCTTTTACTGTGGTACCATCTGCAATGGCCCATTCCACGCCGCCTTCGTAGATCGCGTTATTGGGACATTCCGGTTCACAAGCTCCGCAGTTAATACATTCATCTGTTATTTTAATAGCCATTTTTAAAAAAGTTATGCGTTTTATAGAGTTAACTTTGCGCCACAAAATTAAGGGATTAGGAGCATGAATATACCATACCGCATAGATCTGATGACCCGCCTGGGGGAATATATGCGCAGTGATGCCCCGGAATGGGTAGAAGTAAAAATAAAGGCGGGCATCTTTAATGGCTGGTTTACCCCTGACTTTGTGGACCTGAGCGTTCGGAACATCGTTTACGCCTTCCTGCAACGGCCTGCACTGGACGTATTTATGGCCCATTATGAATTTCCAGAAACAAACCCATTACCCAGAACGGTGGGAGTGGTAATGGCCGGGAATATACCACTCGTGGGCTTTCATGATTTTTTATGTGTATTCCTCTCTGGTCATTCTATAGCGGTTAAACTATCTTCCAAAGACAATATACTGCTGAAGCACCTGGTAGAAAAATTATATGAATGGGACGATAAGCTACGACACAGCATCCGCTTCCCGGATATGCTGAAAGGCTGTGACGCCTATATAGCCACGGGAAGCGATAATTCTGCCAGGCATTTTGATTATTATTTCCGGAAATACCCGCATATTATTCGTCGTAACCGTAGTGCCGCAGCCATTCTTACCGGTTCGGAAACCCCGGAAGAGCTGGATAAACTGAGTGACGATGTACATTTATATTTTGGTCTTGGCTGTCGCAATGTCACTCAATTGTTTGTACCAGCCGGGTACGATTTTATACCTCTTATAAATGCTTTTAAAAAGTATCTGTATTTTTTCGATCACAGCAAATACAGGAACAATTACGATTACCAACTCGCGATTCATTTGCTCAATAACAAGTATTATATGAGTTCCGGCAGTCTGCTGCTATCGGAAAATGCTTCTCTGTTCTCACCCGTAGGCCAGGTTAATTACCAGTTTTATGAAGATATTCTGACCGTGCAAAAAGCACTTAAGGCAAGTGCCGATGTACAATGTATTGAAGGATACGGATTCACCTCTTTTGGAATGGCACAAATACCCTCTCTTACCGACTTTGCTGATGGCGTGGATACTATGCAGTTTTTAAAAGCGTTGTAAAAATGTCAGCATCCCTGTTTTGGTCAAAAATTTGTTAAACTGACAGTAAGGGGAAACAGATTGACGCTTACAGCGTTAACTTGTAGCAGGAATTAAACGTTTCTTAATCCCTTTATTCTTACATTTAAAAAAAGTTTCAACATTATGAAAATCAAACAAGTACTAGGTGTTGTGCTACTGAGTGCGGCCACGGCTGTCGGAAGCGTTTGGGGATACAATCGTTTTGTTGACACCCGTCCATATGTTTACAATAATCAATTGGACAGTGGTAAAATACCCTCTAATTATGCCAAATTTTTTGACGGCATGAATAATACGGCCGTTCCGGAAGCACTTGATTTCACCGGGGCTTCTACTGCGGCCATCCCTGCTACCGTGCATATTACTACTAAAACAAATGCGAAGTCTAATAATATCACGCGCAGAAGCCCTTTTTCCGATCTTTTCGGGGATGGCGGACTGGAAGATTTCTTTGGTGACAGGGGCGGAAGCCGTTCTATGCCACAACAGGCATCCGGCTCGGGAGCCGTTATCAGTGAAGATGGTTATATCGTAACTAATAACCACGTAATAGACGGTGCCAATGAAATATTGGTAAGGCTCAGCAACCGCAAGTCATTTACTGCCAAACTGGTAGCTTCCGACCCAAGCAGCGATTTGGCGATCCTTAAGATCGAAGCCAAAGGTTTGCCATTCCTGGTATATGGTAATTCAGAAGATATCAAAGTAGGGCAGTGGGTACTTGCTGTTGGTTATCCTTTAAACCTGCAGGCTACCGTTACCGCGGGCATTGTGAGTGCCAAAGGCAGAACGCTGGATATTAACAGGCGGCAAAGTAACAGCCCTGTAGAATCATTTATACAAACAGATGCTGCTGTAAACCCAGGTAATAGCGGCGGCCCGCTGGTAAGTACGGATGGCAGGCTGCTGGGTATCAACTCGGCTATCGCTTCTCCTACAGGATCCTATGCTGGGTATTCCTTTACAATTCCTGTAAACATCGTAAAGAAGGTAGTAGCCGACCTGTTGAAGTTCGGCACCGTTCAAAGAGCGTTTCTTGGAATTAATTATGCTCCTGATAACTTAAGTGAAGAATACCGTAAGCAAAATGGTATTGCGGACGGTGAGGGTGTTTTTGTGTCCGATGTGCCTGAAGGCGGTGCTGCCGGTTCTTCCGGTATTAAGAAAGGGGATTTTATTACTAAAGTAAACAACGTACCCGTTTACAGTGGTGCAGACCTGGTAGGCCAGGTAGCCACTTACCGCCCTGGCGATAAAATATCTGTTAACTACGTAAGAGGTGGTAAAGAATATACTACATCAGTTGTACTTCGCAATTCCGCCGGCAATACTGATATTGTAAAGTCACAGGCCATACTGGAAAAGCTGGGTGCGTCTCTTCAGACAATAGATGCTAAAATAGCCACCCCAATGGGTGTCAAAGGTGGTGTGCAGGTAAAGGAGATTCGTCAGGACGGTGCTTTCAGCGAAACAAGAATGCAGGAAGGTTTTGTAATATTGAAAGTAAATGGTAAAGATGTGCTGACTGTAGATGAATTTAAATCGGCTCTGGAGAAAGCCACCGGTTCCATCAAGCTGGACGGTATGTATCCCGGTTATGAAGGGGTTTTCAGCTATCCGCTTCGTTTAAGTAAAGAGTAAATCATTGAACTATATAAGTAAAGGCATGGGTTTATAGCCCGTGCCTTTTATTTTTCATATACCTGGTAATCCCATGCCCCCAGGTAAAAATAGCTTTCAGTAGAAATTTCCATTTCGTTACCGGTAAACACATTGCGGTATCTTCCAGAAGCCGCATTGTCACTTAATCGCAGCAGAGACTTATCATCTCCCGAAAGATTAATTAACACCAACACCTGCCGTTCATCTTTTTTCCGGAGAAAAGCCAATACAAAATGGCCTGCATTGGTAAGTATCCGGATGGCATGTGAATCCGGGTTTCCGCAACGCAACGCGGGATTCGACTTCCTCAAATGAAGAAGGGTTTTATAAAAATTGTGCAGCTCGTATTTACCCGTCCAGCCTATTTCATCTTTATCGAAAAATTTAAGCCGTTTAAGTAAAGGCAGCTCCTGCCCGCTATAGATAAGCGGAATACCGTTCCAGGTGCAGCAGAGCACAGCAAAAGCCAGGGCGGCAGCTCCTATTCTTTCATATTCACTGCCACTGTGCGAGTTCTCGTCATGATTGGTGGTAAAATAAGCCCTCATCGCCTGTGGGGGGAAAACGGTATCATAATGCTGCAGAACGGCTTGCAAACCAAAGAGGTCGGTTTCTTTTCTCCAATAAGCCTCCATCGTATGCAGAAACTTCCAGGTATAAGTGGCATCGAATACCTCATGGTAATGAGTCTCTTCACATTCTGCCAACCAGAAAAGTTTTTTTTTCTTTTCCAGCTCGCTGCGCATTTTTTTCCAGAATTCCAATGGTACCAGCATAGCCATATCGCAGCGGAAACCGTCTATCTCGCATTCATTTATCCAGAAGCTCATGGCGTCTTGCATGGCATCCCATAAATCCTTATTGTCATAGTTGAGATCTATCACGTCTGCCCATCCATGCTGATCGAAAAAATGGCCCTCGAGGTTTCTGCGGTAAAAATCCGGATGCTCGCGCGTCCAGCGATGGTCCCATCCGGTATGATTGGCCACCCAGTCTATAATAACTTTCATTCCGTGATCATGGGCTGCTTTTACCAGCTCCCGGAACTGATCCAGTGTGCCGTACTCCGGGTTTACGGCCTTATAATCGGAACACGCATAATAACTGCCCAGGGTGCCCAGTCTTTTTTCTTTACTGATAGGGGTGATGGGCATGAACCATAACACTTCCACCCCCATATCCTTTAGCCGGGGAAGTTCTTTCGCAAAGGCATCAAACGTTCCTTCCGGGGTATACTGGCGTAGATTGACTTCGTAAATATTGGTATCCCTGCTCCATGCTACCGGTTCAAAATGCTCACTCATATTGTTTATTTAACAGAAGCCTGTAACCTTTACCAGGAAGATTTCCGGGAGTGAAAATAGTGTTTTTTTAATTTTGTACCTTTGCACTTCAATGAAAACATTCAACGTTCCCAATATTTACCGCGGGCCGCTCATCAGTGCAGTAAAGAACAAACGCAAGCAGGACGACCGACTCAAAAAGGATTTCACTCCTACCCTGCTCGACCTTGGCACGCTTCATATCTACCTGGCCCGTCACTTCGGGTTTTGTTATGGTGTGGAAAATGCCATAGAGATATCCTTCCGGACGATAGAAGAAAACCCCGGTAAACGCATTTTTCTTTTAAGTGAAATGATTCATAACCCGCAGGTGAATGCCGACCTGAAAGAACGGGGCGTTCAATTTATGCAGGACACGTTTGGCCGACAGATCATCCCCTTCGAAGAACTGCATGCTGAAGACATCGTTATCATTCCCGCCTTCGGCACCACGCTGGATATCGAGAAAAAGCTGAAGGAGATAGGCATACATACTGAGAAATACAATACCACCTGCCCCTTCGTGGAAAAGGTTTGGAACCGCTCCGAACAGATCGCTAAAAAACAATACACGGTAATAGTACATGGCAAAGCCTGGCATGAAGAAACCCGCGCCACTTTTTCGCATGCCTCCTATAATACTCCTACACTGGTGATCAATGATATGAAAGAAGCGCAGCACCTGGCCGCATTCATTATGGGAGCAAGACCCGCGTCCGGTTTTTATGAGGTATTCAAGGGCCAGTTCAGCGAAGGCTTTAATGCAGAGAAAGACCTGGCACGTATCGGGGTAGTAAACCAGACTACCATGCTGGCATCGGATACACAGGCGATAGCCGATTATCTCAAACAGACTATTCTTCAAAAATACAGCCTCGACGAAACGAATATTCATGAACACTTCGCCGACACCAGGGACACTTTATGCTATGCCACCAACGACAACCAGAGTGCCGTAAGCGGTATGCTGGAGATGGAAGCCGACCTTGCCATCGTGGTAGGTGGGTATAATTCATCCAATACATCGCACCTGGTAGAGCTTTGTGAAGAGAAGCTGCCCACCTATTTCATCAACTCGCACGATAAGATCATATCGGCGGAGGAAATCATTCACTACAACTTTCACCACAATACCGAACTGCATACCGTCGGCTATCTTCCGCCAAAAGATCCCGTAAGGATATTGATGACCAGCGGGGCTTCCTGTCCGGATGCGGTGGTGGAAGGTGTTATCCGCAAACTGGCTTCTCTCTACAACAGCGAAAGGTCTGTAAATGAGTATATCGACTACTTTACCTGATGCAACGCTTTTTATTTAGTATTTTAGCGTCTTAAAAACCCTGACTAATTAAATATGTCCTTACTTCTACCCTGGCAGGATATCGTTTTTTATATATTCATACTGATTACTCTTATACAGCTTATCCATTATTTTTATTTCTTCAGAAGGGTGGCTTATTTTACTCCGCGCATCAAAGAAAAAACACAACAACATCCCGTATCGGTGGTTATATGCTGCCGAGACGATGCAGCCAATCTTGCCCGCAACCTACCTGGCGTACTGGTGCAGCGTTACCCTACCACGCACGAAGTGATAGTAGTAAATCATAATAGCCAGGACGAAACACAGTACCTGCTCGAAGAATTCAAGAAAACATTCAAGCACTTGCAGGGAGTAAACCTTACCCATGAAGCCAAAGGTATTCCCGGTAAAAAATACCCCTTGTCTATTGGCATCCGCGAAGCCAGGTTCGAGATACTTTTATTGACAGATTCCGACTGCGTACCCGCCAGCGAATTCTGGATGCAGAAGATGCAGGACGGCTATCATGAAAACACGGAGATCGTTTTAAGTTACGGTGCCTATAACAGGAAAAAAGGCCTGCTCAATAAACTGATCCGCTTTGAAACCTTCCATTCGGCCCTGCAGTATCTTTCCTATGCGCTGGCAGGCAAACCTTATATGGGTGTTGGCAGAAACCTTTCTTATAAAAAAGACCTGTTCTTTAAACACAAGGGCTTTTCCTCCATCAATCATATACCCGGCGGCGACGACGACCTGTTCATCAGCAAAGTAAGCAATGCCATTAATACAAGCGTGGTGATCGATAAAGAAGCCATTACCCTGTCGGAACCCAAAAACCGTTTTGGTGACTGGATCCGCCAAAAAAACAGGCATTACACTACGGGTAAATATTACAAGCGGGAGCACAAACTGTTGCTGGGCTCCTATTCCGCATCCCAATTTTTATTTTATCCTTTCTTCCTTATTTCCATGCTGTTCTTCGACTGGCGGTTTGCCTTGCCGGTATTTATCATAAGAATGGGTGTGCAGGCTTTTTATTATTATAAAGCCATGAACAAACTCAATGAAGAAGACCTGTTCGCGTGGTGGTGGCTAATGGATATCTGGATGTTTTTTTATTACATTATTTTTGCACCTGCACTATGGAAAAAGCCCAAGAAAACCTGGACATAGTCCTGAAATATTTCAGCGATTTCACTCCGCAGCAGCTAACACAGTTTGCTGCACTCGAAGCACTCTATAAAGACTGGAACAGCAAGATCAACGTGATCTCCCGTAAAGACATAGACGGTCTCTACGAAAAGCATGTTCTTCATTCTCTCAGTATTGCCGCTATATCCTCCTTTAAAGCAGGCTCCCGGATCATAGACATTGGCACCGGCGGCGGCTTCCCCGGTATACCGCTGGCCATCTTTTTCCCCGAAGTACAATTTCACCTAGTGGACAGCATCGGCAAGAAACTGAAGGTGGTGGATGAAGTGGTACAGTCCATCGGCCTTACCAATGTAACCACCCAGCATAGCCGGGCGGAGGCTATAACGAATCGAAGGTTCGACTACGCGGTATCCCGCGCCGTAGCGCCACTGGTGGACCTGCTGAAATGGTCAACACCTTTGCTAAAGAAAAAGTCTTCGGATCCAGAATTACTCAACGGGCTTATTTGCCTGAAGGGAGGTGACCTGTCGCAGGAGATTTCCGATAGCGGAACCCTGCCAAGAAGCATGGAGATATTTGATATTTTCGGGGAGGTGTTTTTTAAAGAGAAGTATATACTTTATGTGCGCGGGGATAAGTGATATCGACCGATATACGTTTACAAAGTGCATAGCCGATTATTTACATTTAATGAACTGGAAAATGGAACGGAATTAATCCGCAGACTGGAATGGATCATTAGTTCCCACGGTCCAGGTAGAACGTTCCCACCATTTCCATGAACCCTCCCACGCCCCATTTTGGCGTCCATGATAAGTTGCAGGAGCTCGTTAACCCAGTCCTTACCCAAACGGAACCGCAGCACCTGCCTTTTTTCCGCTGCTAAGTCTATGTCCGTTTGCACAAAATTTTAGCTGACTTTTTTACACACTACTTTTATCCTCTTCAGCCCATGGAGTGCAAATCTGCCTTATCCTATCTTAGGACAATTCAAACTTATTTCAGAGTATTTCACCCCGGCAACTACAACTTCCGTCTAACTCAGTTGCTAATTTATAGAATTTTTAAGCATTCGTATAAAGAAGGGTACTGGAACTGGATGCTTCAAAATTGCATACTAAATTTTTCTGATAAAAAAAAGGGTTGATTAACCCCATTAAATTATTGTTAATTTAGTAATATTATGGTACAGACGCAAGTAAATGGCCCTTACCTACACCTTATTCCATATCGCGATATTTACGATTTTTATATCGTTTATCGTTTCGTTAGTTTATTGCTTTAGAAGCGATAAGCCCACCTATCTGCGTATTTTTCCATTCTATAACTTTCTGGCACTTACTACGGAAGTGATTGTTACGTTGTATTATTCGAAAGAGAATAAATTAAACAATAACACCCCATATAATTTATTTAGTTTTTTTGAATTTTTACTCTTAACTTATTTTGCTTTTCAGATAATTTCCTCACATAAATACAAACCAGTTTTACTTCTTTTTTCCGGTCTTCAATTGATATTGTTTCTGTTTTTATCAATAAGTAATTTTTCTTTTGACTTTGATACAAGAAAATTTATTCTACCATTGAATATATACTATATTTTAATCTTTTTCTTGTACTTAAACTTTACATTTTCGAAATCGCTTCTTACCGAGCTGTCAAACGAATCGTCCTTTTATATTGCGATAGGTATTTTATTTTATTCAGTTATCAACATACCGGCATTAGTTTTCTTTAACAACAATAATAACTTAACAAACCTTATATACATCATCTTAAATGATATTGGATACATCTTTTTACACCTATTATTCATTAAAGCTTATACATGCAAAGCCCCGAAATAATTATACAAACCGTTTTGATATCAGCTATTATAGGCGGTTGCCTTGTTTTATGTATCGCTTACATGTTGTTCTATTATAATAAAAAGCAGATTACCCTTCAAAATACATATAATAAAGAGGTGATCAAGGCTCAGCTTGAAATACAGGAAAGTACATTCGCACATATTTCGCAGGAACTACACGATAACATAGCTCCCCTGATAGTGCTTTGCAGGCTTCGCCTTGCTTCTTCATTGACTGTAAGCTATAAGCAAAATGAGTCGAATATAAATGATGCCGATAAACTACTGGAACAATGTCTCGAAGAAATAAGATCGTTCGCAAGAAATCTCAACTCAAACTATATAAATGAAAATGGTTTGTGGAACTGTATAGACCTGTTCGTTCAACAGATCGAAAATATAAGTAAGCTGTCTGTCACTCTAAACTATGAGGGAGAGGAAAAAAATCTTCATCCGAAAACGGAGATTATGTTGTTCAGGATAATCCAGGAATCCATTAATAATGTGCTCAAACATTCGTGTGCCAATAAAGTGATCCTATTTTTTAATTTTAAGCAAAATGAGCTGGAGCTGAAGATAGAGGATAATGGTATTGGTTTCGACGTAACCGCTGCTCTTAGCAGCAGCTACAAAAACGGATCTTCGGGATTGCAGAATATTATTACCAGGGTTAAAATGATCAATGGACAATACCACATAAACAGTAAAATAAATAAAGGCACTCTATTATGTATTACAATTCCGTATTAAAAACATCCCGGCGTGTAGCAAAACTCCGCATAGGAATAGTGGATGATCATATTCTCCTGAGAGACGCTCTTATCAACGTAATTAATGACTATCATGATTGCGAGGTTACTCTCAGGGCTGCAAACGGCCTTGAAATGATTAGTCAGATCCGGCATGGAAACATGCCTGATATTATCATTCTTGATCTGAACATGCCGTTTATGGATGGTTACGAAACGGCAAACTGGCTGGTCGAAAACAGCCCGGCCATAAATATTCTGGTACTTTCGATGTTCGATTCTGAAATAACCATTATTCGCCTCTTGAGGACAGGAGTAAAGGCCTTCCTAAAAAAAGATACCCATCCGGGCGAATTGAAGCATGCTATTAAATCTGTTATGGCAGAGGGCTACTACTATCCGCAAACCATATCGGGGAAGCTGGCAAACGTATTTCACAACCCCGATAAAAGTGTGTATACACAGCCGCTGGTACTGAATGAAAATGAAATAAAATTTTTGAAACTAAGTTGTTCAGAATTGACCTATAAGGAAATGGCAAAGGAACTGTTTGTAAGCCCAAGAACGGTGGACAATTATAGGGATCAATTATTTGAAAAGCTTGATGTGAAAAGCAGGGTGGGGCTGGCCATGTATGCAATTAAAAATGGCATCATTAATTTTTAGTCTATTAATTTGTTTCTCATACCATACATAATAAGACCGGCAATAGTCTTGGCACCTACCTTTGATTTCATCGCTTGCCGGATCGTTTCAACAGTCCTCGGACTCAAAAACACTTCTTTGGAAATTTCTTCGGTAGTTTTATCCTCCGCCAGCAGTCTTAATATCCGCACTTCCTTTTCTGTAAATTTAATAGGATGGGGGTAAAACTGCCTTACCGTACGTTTTGTCTGAAGTTTGGAAAGTACGGCTTTGTTCACTAACTCATTAAAGTAGAAATCGTCATTCATGCAGCTAAGAATGGCCTGGTATATCTCGTCCGGGTCGGTCGTTTTTGTGAGGTAGGCATTCGCACCCATTTCCATCATCCGGGTAATCATTTCCTGATCATCATACATAGTAAGGATGATAATCTTTACATCTTCATACTCCTTCCTGAGCATGGAAATGGCTCCAATGCCATCTATCTCGGGCATCCGGATATCCATTAAAAGTACGTCGGGCCGTTTCAACTGCATTTTATGCATGAGATCTTTTCCGTCTTCCGCTTCCCATAAAATTTTAAGATATTCCCTGTCCTTTAAGGACATCCTAATTCCGTCTCTGAATATTTTATGGTCATCGGCAATAGACACTTTAATTACCAGCTCAGCAGTCATAAAGGTCAGGTTTGATGTTTTGAAGGGTTAATATACATCATTCTGCTGTACGTGTGGTGTTATCCATAAATACCCTTTTTATTAACATATGTGGATAAAAACCAATCCGCAACTCCAAAAATTAGATATTTGGGAACTTTACTAGCTCATTATTGGTAACTTTACTACCGTAAAAATACGGTTCAGCACTAGGATAAATCCTAATTATAGTATAGTTATTTTACGCAAAGAAATCAAGCAAATGCACGTACAGTATGAATTTTAGGCAATTTAGCCCTTTTTCACAGCATTTACACCCCTTGTAAAGATTTTTTTTTTAGTAGTACTTCATACTGTCAATTTCACCTAAGAAAATATAAAACTACTACCATGATTACACAAACAATCGAAACGAATTTAGCCGCAATCGGCGAGGAAATCAGCCATGAATTGGGTATTAAAATGGTAAAGGATTATCAAACATTGCATCCTAATGACTTTATTGGCTTTCAGGTTGGACGAAACATTCTTGAAAATATTCTATCCCAACCTGGTTGTGTAGGATTGCGTTATTACAACGCAATAAATGAGCTTGGTCAAAAAACATTGGTTTACGCAGGTATCAACCAAAACAACGAAGTAATCTCAGAATTCGTATCTGTCAACAATGCCGGAGAGCTTACGAAGCAAAAAGCTATAATAGCTGACAGATTGAGACCAGGCCCAAAACCAGTCGATTTAGATGCAGACATTTATACTGCATGGGGTTTACCAGAGTGATTTGTTAGAAAAGTAGGTTGATTTATATATATTTGATGTAAATATCAATCAAATAGACACCCTACTAATCAATATAAGTGCTTTTTCTCCTCTATTACCCATAGTTGTTTTTGCGATTTCATCCGCTAAGTGTGATAAATCTCAAAAATACCTATGGGTAATTTTTTTTTACATCATACTATCATTTATATCGGATCTCCTTTTATATTTCTATGTGCTTCCGCCCCGATATTTTAGACATCAAATTACAGTATTTGTAATTGTAGAGACCATACTTTTTACATTATTTCTAATCTTAACATCTAGAAGTATAAGATTAAAAAAAATAATCACTTTTGCAATTATCGGGTTTTTATTATTCGCTTTAATCTATTCCTTTACTCGGTATAAACTTGATGACTACTATGCCACGATAGCTAGCGTAGAGACAATAATCGTTATAATCTCATGTATTATTGTATTTTTCGAACAAATTACTAATCCTCAGTCATTATTCATATACTCAACATCCGTGTTCTGGATCATTGTGAGTATTCTTTTCTATTTATCTGGCATCTTTTTCTTATCATTAATATTACCACAATTATCACAAGAGGAGACTGAAAAGTACTGGAAGTTAAATTTAGTTTTCAACATCTTAAAGAATGTCCTTTTTACTATTGCTTTTTCAATGAAAAAATCAACATCTCATAATTCTCTTTTTTTCCAAAATACAAATACTTAAAAAGAATTCAAATATATTATGTTTTGTAACCCAAACCCTAAATAAAAAATGTTTCTCCTGCAAACGATAAGCTCTTCAGCAACCAACGTCTCCATGGTCCTCTTCTTCGGAACCATTGGGATGCTGGCGTTGACTATAGGCTTAATCATATTCATTATTTTTCATCAAAGAAAGGTGATCAGGTACCAGATGACCTTACAGAAAATGGAACATGAACAGCAGAAAATACTGCTGAATGCCTCTATCCGCCTCCAGGAAGAAGAGAGGCAGCGGCTCGCAGCGGACCTTCACGATGATGCCGGACCCCTGCTGGCCACCGCCCGCCTTTACCTGAATGAGAACCTGGTGAACCTCGACAAAGTGACGCAGCTCCAGAATATATACAATGCCAAGCAGATAATAGACGATACCATCCAGCTTATCAGGAATATCTCTCACAGTCTTATGCCGCCTACGCTTAAAAATTTCGGGTTAGAGTCCGCCGTGAATGATCTTTTCCAGAAGATCAGCGGATCGGGGTCTATCAATGCCAGTTGCCGTTTTCACGATTACCGGGAACGGTTGCGGTCTGAGCAGGAACTTACCATTTTCAGGGTTTTGCAGGAGTTGGTAAACAATATACTAAAACACAGCAATGCCAGTTTTATACATGTAACGCAGAATATCAACGGCGATCATTTCTATCTCCGGCTTCACCACGATGGCAAGGGAATTACCCAGGCAGATTTTGAGAAGCTGAATAAAAGCTCGGGCGGACTGGGCCTCAAAAACATACAAAGCCGGCTGAAAGTATTGCAGGGGAATATCTTCTTTGAAAAAGACCTTTCACAAACCTATTATAAAGTGACCATAGAACTCACTAAAGAAGCGGAACATGCCAGAGAGCAAGTTATTCAATATTAAAATACCGGGGTTAATATAGGATCATTCGCTTGCTTGGTAACCATTTATGCTTATTTTTAAATCGAATATCTAGGCCTATGGGAGTTATTAAAGTGGCTATCGCCGACGATCATAAAATTTTCCGGAAAGGAGTGATCCTTTCCCTGAGACCTTATACCAATATCAAATTTGTTCAGGAAGCGGATAATGGACAGGAACTGATAGATGGTATAGCCCTTTCCGAACCGGATGTGGTGCTGATGGACCTACGCATGCCGCAGAAAGACGGGATTGAAACCACCAAATTTATTACTAAAACCTACCCCCATATTCATATTATCGCCCTTACCATGTTTGAAGACGAGCGCTTTGTTACGCATATGATGGAGATAGGAGCAAACGGTTACCTGCTGAAAAGTGCCGATCCGCAGGAGATTAAAAAAGCCATTGTAGAAGTTACCCTTAAAGGATACTACCTTAATAATTTCGTGAACAGGATACTGCTGAAAAAATCGCATAATAAACAAAAAGTAACACCTAATCTTTCCAACGAAGTAACGCTCAATTCCAGGGAACGCGATGTGATCAAGTATATCTGTATGGAATTTACGGCACAGGAAATTGCGCAGAAGCTGGATGTAAGTCCAAGAACGGTGGAGTCAATAAAAGATAAATTGATGGAACGTTTTGGTGCTAAAAATACCGCAGGACTTGTTTTTTACGCCGTTAAGAATAACCTGGTGGATTAAAGGGCATCCGTCCATTCCATTTCCTTTACTACATCCGCCGTCTCCATCTTCCCGGCCGTTTTAGCTCTTATTTCATCTACCCCTACACCGGGGGCACGCTCCGTCAATAAGAAACAGCCGTTTTCAATTTCAAATACTCCCAGCTCCGTCACTACTTTTTTTACGCACCCGATCCCGGTAATGGGCAGGGTACAGGCAGTTAGCAGTTTGGAATTACCCTGTTTGTCGGTGTGTTGCATGGCGACAATGATGTTTTTAGCACTGGCTACCAGGTCCATGGCACCACCCATACCCTTTACCATTTTTCCGGGCACTTTCCAGTTGGCAATATCGCCATTTTGAGACACCTCCATGGCACCCAGTACGGTCAGGTCTACTTTGCCCGCCCGTATCATTCCAAAGCTCATGGCGCTGTCGAAAAACGATGAGCCTGGTAAGGTGGTGATCGTTTGTTTGCCGGCGTTAATAAGGTCCGGATCCTCTTCTCCGGCCATAGGGAACGGTCCCATTCCCAACAAACCGTTTTCGCTTTGCAGTATTACGCTGATGGAGGTAGGTATATAATTGGCTACCAGGGTCGGAATACCTATGCCCAGGTTAACGTAGTACCCGTCTTTTAATTCGCGGGCTATCCGGCGGGCTATCTGCTCTTTTGTAAGCGGCATATTTTAGTTGTTTCTGACGGTTCTTTGTTCTATACGCTTTTCATAATTCACTCCCCTGAATATACGATGTACATATATACCTGGAGTATGTATTTCATCCGGGTTCAACTCCCCGGCTGGTACCAGTTCTTCTACTTCCGCGATCGTAATACGGCCGGCCATGGCCATCAGTGGGTTAAAATTGCGGGCGGTGGCTTTGTAAACCAGGTTTCCTTCATCGTCTCCCTTCCAGGCTTTTACCAGAGCAAAGTCTGCGTCAAATGCGTATTCGAGCAGGTAATCTTTCCCGTTGAAGTTCCGGATCTCTTTTCCTGTAGCTACTTCGGTACCCACACCGGCGGGGGTAAAAATGGCAGGCATACCGTAGCCGGCAGCCATGCAGCGGGTAGCGAGCGTACCCTGAGGTATCAGTTCCACCTCCAGTTCACCGGATAAAAGTTGCCTTTCGAATTCGGCATTTTCCCCTACGTAGCTGGCTATCATTTTTTTCACTTGGTGCTGTTTCAGCATAAGGCCGATGCCGAAATCATCCACACCGGCATTATTGGAAATACAGGTAAGTCCGGCCACCCCTTTTTTGACGAGTGCAGCAATCAGGTTTTCCGGGATACCGCACAATCCAAACCCACCCAGCATCAGTGTAGCTCCCTGCATTATATCGTAAATGGCCGCCCCGGCATTCATAAATACTTTATTCATACGGACTTATTAAAAGGTGAAATTAGCGCAATTTAGGTGGTGTTATCATACGAAAAGAGGACTCACGCTTTCTATTGGCTCTTTTGGATAGTGTATCGAACAACACTTTTGAAAGGTCGGGATGCGATGCGTAATAATCAAAGCTCCGTTTAAAGTCTTCGCGGGTAGTATGGTGCAGGTCGAATACCTGCTGGTAAGCGATCGATCTTTCCTGTTTCAGGTTTTTATTTTTAACGGTATCCGTTACTGCCAGGTCTTTTGCGTATTCTTCCGCCACCATTACATCCCATACAAGATCCTGCATTTGCTGCTGCTGCATAATATCGGAGGGAATAAAACCCTCACGCGCGCATCCGGCATTCATGAAAATTAAAACAAGCAGGATTAAATAAACCTTCATTTCAATTCCTGTTTATACGTATTGGAATTACTGATATCGAGTTTGCTCAGAAGTTCGAGGGCACGGGATCGCTCGTCAGGTAATGCCTTTTTGAATATTTTTACCAGTTCATTACTTTTACCCTGGAAAAAAAAAGGTAGTATCATAGAGTTGGGAAAAGAAGTGTTTACGTTGTTCAATAAATTTAGGGTGTTGATAATGGAGCTTCTTGCCTCGGTTTCATTATCATACATATTATCCATACCCAGTCGGTAGTAGCCGTAGAGTGCTTCGTGTACCAGGGCGTATTTGCTGTTGTTAAGATTTTCCATCAGCCAGTACCTGTTACGCTGACCGTCAAATGCATTCCATCCGGATAGCTCCCGTCCGCTGGGCGCATTATTCACAATGTTCTGTGCTTTCTGGAAATAAAGATCTCCTCCCCGCAGGGAGAAGGAACTGAAGTCAAGACCAATGATCACATTTACATAAAATGCGAGGATGGCAGTAAGGTTAGAAGCCATGGCATCTGAGCCGGATACGCGGTTCTCGTTGTACTCTACCGGCTGAAATTCTATGTAGCGGAAAACGACGTCGTTGTCTATAAAATTGATAAGAGGTGAATCATAAGCCGTATTGTAAACCGGCCTCGCCGCCTGGATGGTAAGTGAACCCTGGAATATATTATCATCCTGTGCCTGACTGACGGTCAGCAGGAAATTACAAACTATTTTTTCATTTGCCTGGAACGTTTCTTTGGTCCATTTACGGTTGTTAAGCAGGTTATTGAGTGCTGTTTGTAGTGTCTGAAATATTTTTTTATCCGTTTTAGTGCTTACCTGTGCGGCATTAACGGTAAGGCGGGCCTGCAGCTCCTGTGCTTTCGGCATTGCCGCGGCAAATAACAATAAACCGGAAAGAAGTAGGGTACTACGCATATAGCATTTTTACTATCTTATCAACGATATCTTTGGCCACTTGTTGCTTCGGTTTCTGGTCATAGGAAGTTTCTATACCATTCTTTTCAAAAATGGTTACTTTATTGGTATCGTAACCAAATCCGGCCCCTGCATCTTTCAGGGAGTTCAGCACGATCATATCTGCATTTTTTATCTTCATTTTGTTAAGTGCGTATTCTCTTTCGTTTTCCGTTTCAAGGGCAAAACCAACCAATACCTGGTCTTCCCGTTTCAGCTCTCCCAGGCTTTTAAGTATGTCCCTTGTTTTGGCAAGTTCGATGGTCAGGCTTTCTGCCGTTTTTTTGATCTTTTCAGTTGCTACCTTTAACGGAGTAAAATCGGCGACCGCAGCAGCCATTATGGCGATATCACACCGGGGGAAATCTTTGGAGCAGGCTTCGAACATATCCTGGGCCGACTGTACCCTGCTGACACGAATGGCCGGGTGAACAGGTGGGCTTTCAGAACCGGGGCCCATTATCAGATGTACCGATGCCCCCCTACCGGCCATTTCACTGGCCAGTGCTATACCCATTTTCCCCGAAGAATGATTACCGATAAAACGGACCGGGTCGATAGGCTCGTGGGTAGGCCCGGCAGTGATCATCACTTTTTTCCCCTCCAGATCTTTTTTACCGGAAAAGTATCGTTGCAGGAAATGGATGATCGTCTCCGGTTCCGCCATCCTTCCTTCGCCATATAATCCGCTGGCCAGTTCGCCTTCTTCTGCAGGAATAACCAGATTATTGAAAGAAATAAGTTTAGCAAGATTAGAGACAGTGGTGGGATGGTGCCACATATCTTCGTCCATCGCCGGGGCAACCACTACCGGGCAGGTGGCCGATAGGTAAGTAGCCAGCAGCAGGTTATCGCATGCTCCGTGGGCCATTTTCGAAAGTGTATTACAGCTTAACGGTGCAATCACCATTATATCGGCCCATCGCCCTAACATTACATGATTGGACCAGGAATCTTCTTCAAAAAGCCCGGTAAGAACGGGATTTTTTGAGAGGGTGGACAGGGTTAACGGGGAAACGAAATCTTTTGATGCAGGTGTAAGGATCACTTTCACCTCTGCATTGCTTTTCACAAGAAGCCTCACCAGCAATATTGACTTATAAGCGGCTATACTTCCTGTGACGCCTAATAATATTTTTTTTCCGTCCAACAAGTTTAGCTGAACAGGTTGTCTTCATTCTTCCGGTAATATATTTTATCCTCCATAAACTCCTGTGTAGCCAGCAAAGCAGGATTGGGCATTCTTTCGTAAGCCCTGGATATTTCTATCTGTTCCTTATTTTCGTGAATTTCTTCGAGGCTGTCTGTATGACTGGCAAATTCCTCAAGTTTGCTATGTAATTCTTCCTTGATCGTAATATTGATCTGGTTAGCCCTTTTTGCCACTATTGCGATAGACTCATACAGGTTACCTGTTTTCGCTTTGATGTCGGTAAGATTTTTAGTCTCCGCATTATTACTGGTGTGGGCACTAAGCTGCCGCCTTAATTTGCTCATTTTTTAATACTTTAATGTTGTTCTGAGATGTTGTCAAAAAATCCTGTACCTGTTTAATAAGAGTGCTTTCAGGAAAGCGATCGATAAAATCGTTGCATTCCGTAATCACCTGCTGAAAACGTTCTTCTTTTTTCAATTCGACGCTTAAGTAAGCGTATTCATAATACGATTTGATCGCCTGCAATTTATACATATCCCCTGCGGGCGAATCAGGATAATTATTTATAAGGTTGGTAAAAGCGATCGCGGCCGCCTTGTACTGACCGATATTGTAATAAAGTTCCGCACTTTTAAGCTCTTTCGCCTCCAGCTTTAACCGGCCTTTTTCTATTATCTCCATAGCCTCCTTATTTCTGTCAGATCCAGGATGCGTATTAATAAATGTCTGCATTAGTCCGATCGCCCGGGTAGTGTTGGTCTGATCAAGTTCTACTTTTGGTGATTGCCTGTAATAACAATAAGCCCTCATATAGTCCATTTCCTCCGCTTTTTTACTCGTAGGAAACACTTCCACAAAACTCTTAAAAAGATTTTCGGCGTTTAGATAGTCTTTCTGATAATAAGCACAAAAAGCATATTTATAATAGAGGTCTTCAAACCTGGGATCGCCTTTCATTACCGGAAAAAGGTCTTCATACAATTGCTGTGCGAAATGATAATCTTTTTTATCATAATACTCATTGGCCGTTTTCAGCTTAAGATTATAATCATTGCTTTTTTGCACTTTAGCAAATTTGGAACAGGAAACCAGGAAAAAAAATGTGATCGTTATTGTCGTTAAAGCCCTCATAAGATCTGCGAAGTTAAATAATTTGGACAAATATCAGGTAAATATTGATAAAACAAGTACACGCAAACGTTAAAATGACTGTTTGGCAGGATAGCAAATCAATCGAATATATACTTTAGGGACGATAACAAACTTCTGAAAGTATAAAAAAAGCCCCCTGAGGACAGGGGGCTTAGTAGTTATTGAGCAAAAAGTAGAGACTATTTCTTTCTGAGGTTAGGATGCGGAGCAGGAACAGTATTAGGTCCTTCTTCTCCGGTACCATCTCTCAGGTCAACTGTATTAGGATCTCCGCCGCCTTCGCCGTATTTGAATACAAATCTGTCTGAACCAATACCTTCTTTTTCAACCAGGTAGTTGATTACAGCATTCACGCGATCCCAGCTTAACTGCTGTGCCGATTTGCTTGATTCTCCATATCCTATTACAGATATCTTACAGTTAGGATTGTTACGTATGCTGGTAGAAACGGTAGAAAGAACCGCTTTCGCATCATTACTGAGTGTAACAGAACGTCCGCTGAACGAAACGCTTGGTAAATCACCGATACCACAACCACCTCTGAAACTTCCGCTTTTCAGCAGTGAATCGATCGTAGCGCAGCAGGCCGGATCAGGAGCTTTACCTACACCATCGGCATCAACAGGCTGCCATTGTGTTGGAGTGATCAGTTCTTTATCCCTGAAATCAGGAACACCATCACCATCCGTATCTTTACTTACACCATGCGCATCAACAGGAGCACCGGTTGGGGTATTAGGCTCCAGGTCAAACTGGTCCGTGATACCATCACCGTCAGCATCGTCCAGAATAGGTTTCGGCAGCTTCATGTGTTTAGGAGCATTGATCTCGTTGTAAGCATAATCCAACGGATTAACCCACCATAATGGCTCTACAGACCTGCCACCAATCGCGAAATTCAGACCCACTGAAAGGAAGTTATATGAATCATAATCCCTGGTTTGCGCAGGATTTTGAACAGAATTGTTTTGCCATTGCTGACCATCAAGTAAATCTGTTTTGGAAATGGTTACTTTATCTTCTATAGCGAGGCTGATTCTTTTTGAAAGTTTAAACTGCAAGCCTGCTCCAACAGAAAAAGTAGGTCTGAACGCAGTACCGAAAATCTTTGGTTGGCTATTGTCCTGCTCGGCGTCCGTTTCATACTCACCATCAAAAGCGTCTTTCAGATCATTTCTGATGTCTTTCCTATCTTCATACCGGAAACCTGTTGGGGCATAAGTTGCAGAAATAGCGGCAAACTGGGCGTTGTAAGTGTTACCAGAACCGTCAAGAGCATCCACGTTTACATTGTAGATCATACCTCCAATGCCCGCAAATGCATAAGCATTGAATCCTGTTTTGGCTTTATGAAAACGAATATTATTCAATGACACAACACCCTGAAGTGATACATCACCAACGTCTGTTTTATAATTATAGAATATGGCTTGTGTATTAGGGTTATAAGCATAATTGATCCATGCCCTGTTCAATCCATAACTGTTTGAAGGTTGGAAATTTAATCCTTTCGCAGTTCCATAACCCACTTCTCCGCGAATAGAGAATACATATCCAAGAGCTTTACGAACGTGGATAGCTACTCCTACACCGGGAAAACGGGAACGAACATCACCCGAAATACTGAAAGCACCGCCCTTTATACCCAATTCCCACTGGTTTCTCGGCTTGGCCGGAAAGGGATATGCATTATTTACAAATTCATTGTGCTGTGGAAGACTTTTTTTAGGAATCAAAGAGGAATCCAGAACATCATACGTAGTACCCACCTGGGCATACAATCCTGATGTCAGGAGAAATAATAAACCGATAAAAAAAATGTACTTTTTGCTTGACATAACTCAATTTTATGTAAATGAATATAGGAAAAAAACTAATAACTATCGGCAAATTTATCACTTGAATGTTAATTAACAAATTTTTTTAATAAGAATGAGCTACAATTACGAACACAAATTTAAATAGTAATTTGCCAGCCCAATCTAAGGAATGAAAATATCACAGGCTGTAATAAACGAAGAACTGATCATTTTCGGATCTAAATTCAAGGAATCCGTTCAAAGCAATGTTCCTACGCTTGACCGGATCATGCGTTTCATTGTCAAAAGGAAAGGCAAGCAATTAAGGCCCATGTTCGTTCTTTTGTCTGCTAAATTGTTTGGCGACGTCAACGAATCAACCTATCGTGCCGCTTCCCTGGTGGAATTACTTCACACCGCCACATTAGTGCACGATGATGTGGTGGATGAGTCAATGGAAAGGCGGGGTTTCTTTTCCACGTACGCGCTTTGGAAAGCAAAAGCTTCCGTACTGGTAGGGGATTACCTGCTGGCAAAAGGCCTTTTGCTGTCGCTGGATAACAGCGATTTCAGAATATTGCAGATACTCTCCCAGGCAGTCAGACTAATGAGCGAAGGCGAATTGTTGCAATTGGAAAAATCCAGAACCCTCAATCTTGATGAAGCAATTTACTTTGAAATTATACGAAATAAAACTGCTTCCCTGCTGGCATCTTCCTGCGCTGCCGGAGCTTTTTCATCTTCCCATAACGAAGAGCATGCGGAGAAAATGCGCCTTTTCGGCGAAAAAGCAGGTATTGCTTTCCAGATAAAAGACGATCTGTTCGATTATGGAAACGACAATGTAGGGAAACCAACAGGCAACGATATCCAGGAAAAAAAACTCACACTTCCCCTCATTTATACATTGAACAATACTGACGCATCGAGCCGGAGAAAACTCATATACATCATCAAGAATGAAAATAAAGACAAAAGAAAAGTGCAGGAAGTGATAGATCACGTGGTACGTACCGGGGGTATCACCTATGCCCAAAACAAGATGACGGCTTACCGGGATGACGCATTGACTATATTACATACTTTCCCCGATAGTGATGTAAGATCAGGGTTGGAAGAACTGGTAAGATACACAACAGACAGAAAATACTAATGCACGATGTAAATATGATGGAGAAAAAATGGAACCTTTTACGTTGCGATGAAGAAAGAGCTAAAGCACTACAGCTCGCACTCAATATAAACCCTGTATTATCGGGGATACTCGTACAGCGGGGTATGGATCATTTCGAAACGGCGAAAAGTTATTTCAGACCACAGCTATCGGCATTGCATGATCCCTGGCTAATGAAGGATATGGAAAAAGCGGTGGAACGTATATTGTCCGCGTTTTTCAATAAAGAAAAAATACTCGTGTTTGGCGACTACGACGTGGATGGCACTACGGCCGTTGCCTGCATGTACCAGTTTCTCCTGAATATATACGACGCCTCTTTACTCGAATTTTATATTCCGCACCGGTATAGAGAAGGTTACGGGGTTAGTAAAGCAGGTATCGACATGGCCAGGGAAAAGGGCTATTCGCTGATCATTTCTCTCGACTGTGGTATCAAGTCGGCAGATCTGATTGCTTATGCCAGTGAGATGGGAATCGATTTTATAGTGTGCGATCATCACATGCCGGATGATGTATTGCCACCCGCTGTAGCCATTTTAAATCCAAAGCAGCCCGGTTGTAATTATCCGTACAAGGATTTATGTGGATGCGGAGTGGGATTTAAATTGATCTGTGCCCTTTCCCAGAAACTGCAGCTTGGAAATAAACTGGCTTTCGAATACCTGGACCTGGTAGCGACGGCAATAGCTGCCGACATAGTGCCCATCACAGGTGAAAACAGGATACTTGCCTGCCATGGAGTTAAGAAAATAAATGAAAATCCCTGCCCCGGCATAAAAGCACTTCTTCAACTTAGCGGCATGCAAAAACTGCTGCAACTTACCAACGTGGTTTTTGTGATAGCTCCACGGATCAATGCCGCCGGCCGTATGGACGATGCCCGGAAGGCAGTGCAGCTCTTTATTGAAAAGGATGCAACGAAAGCACTGGCCATCGCGGAGTTGTTGCATAGTGATAATACGGACCGCAAGGAGGCAGATGCCAATATAACCGAAGAAGCCCTGGCGATGATCCTGAACGATGAGATGATGGCTAACCGTAAATCGACTGTGGTGTTTCAGCCGCACTGGCATAAAGGAGTAGTGGGAATCGTTGCTTCGCGCCTGATCGAAAAGTATTACCGGCCAACCATTGTACTAACTCAGAGCGGGGAGGTAGTGGCGGGGAGTGCCCGCAGCGTAACAGGCTTTAACCTGTATGAAGCCATTCACGCCTGCAGGGAACACCTGATAGGTTATGGAGGTCATTACGCAGCGGCGGGTATGACCCTGCTTCCCGAACAGGTAGACTTGTTCATGAACAAATTTGAAGAGGTGGTGGCTTCTACTATCAGTTCAGATTCATTAACGCCGGAGATCATTATCGACGCGGAAATCCGTTTTAGCGATCTTCGTCCTTCGTTTTATAATATCTTATGCCAGATGGAACCTTTTGGACCGGATAATATGAAACCGGTATTGCTTGCCCGTAATGTATCTGATTCAGGATGGTCTAAAATAGTGAAAGACCAGCACATCAAGTTTTCCTTATTACAGGACAAAATAATCTTTAACGGAATCGGATTTAATATGGCCGGTAAGTTTCATCTCCTCGGGAATAAAAATCCTGTCGACATTGTTTTTACCCTCGAGGAGAATGAGTGGAATAATCAAAAACACCTGCAGCTTAAGATCATCGACATCAGGCCATCAGTTCCACACTCCGGTTGATAAAGGCGGTAAGTTCATTGCCTTTCAATAACCCCTGGGAAAGCAATGACAGGTCGGCCAGGTTGCGTACCTGTTTTTTCTTCAGGTCCTCATTATCTTCTTTCAGAATATTCTGGTAAATGGCGTGATTACCATTAATGGTTAACGTTACTTCATCCGGCATGTTAGCGTAAAAACTTCCCATAGGTCCGCTGACCGCCGCCATATCTTTCATTCTCCGCATAAATTCCGGGCGGGTGGCTATTACCGGGGCCGACTCCTGACTTAAGCCCTTCACTTCTACGGTTACGTGCAGGGCAGGTATTTCCAGTTCGAACAGTTCTTTGAGCTTACCCTCTTCATCCTTACTAAGCACGCTTTCAGAGGCGTCCTGTTTATCGATCAGGTTATCTGTTATATCGGCATCCACACGCACGAAGTGTACGTTTTCCCATTTTACTTCCATTTGATTAAGGAATGCGGCATCTACAATGGTCTCCATTTTTACCACCTTGTATTCCTTTGCGGTAGCTGCCTGTATAAAACTATGCTGTTGTATGGGATTGGTAGTGTATAAAATTACCAGTTTCCCGTCTTTATTTTTCTGGTTTGTTTCCGCTGCGGCGCGGTATTCGTCCAGTGTATAAAATTTACCCTCCTGTGCATCTTCGAAAATATGAAACTTGCCTGCTTTCTCCAGGAATTTGTCATCCGTCATCATACCATACTTCACAAACAGTGCGAGGCTGTCCCACTTTTCTTCAAACTCTTTTCTTTCCCTGTTAAATAACTCTTCCAGTTTGTCCGCTACCTTTTTAGTGATGTGTGCATTAATCTTTTTAACATTAGGGTCTCCCTGGAGGTAGCTGCGACTTACATTTAACGGGATATCCGGGCTATCGATTACTCCCTGCAAAAGCATCAGGAATTCCGGTACTATATCCTTTACTTCGTCCGTTACAAAAACCTGGTTACTGTATAATTGAATTTTATCCTTTTGTACCTCAAAGCTCTGTTTGATTTTGGGGAAGTACAAAATGCCGGTCAGGTTAAAGGGATAGTCGACATTCAGATGTATCCAGAACAGCGGTGGTTCATTGTATGGATAAAGCTCTTTATAAAAACCCTGGTAATCTTCCGCAGTTAATTCGGAAGGCTTCTTCGTCCAGGCCGGTACGGGATTGTTGATCTGGTTGTCTTCGAAAAAAATAGGTACGGGTAAAAATTTGCAAAATTTAGTAAGAATGGATTTTATGCGATCGGCGTCCAGGAATTCTTTGCTTTCTTCGTTGATGTGAAGGATGATATCGGTTCCCCTCAACTCTTTCTCCGTTTCCTCGAGGGTAAACTCCGGACTGCCATCACATTCCCATCTTACCGCATTTGACCCGTCTTTATAGCTTTTTGAAACCACTTCCACTTTATCGCTCACCATAAAGGATGAATAAAACCCTAAACCGAATTTTCCGATGATATTGTTTTCATTCTGCCCTTTATATTTGTTCACAAATTCTTCCGCACCGGACAGAGCCACCTGGTTTAGATATTTATCGATTTCTTCACCGGTCATGCCAATACCTTTGTCACCTATCGTCAGTGTCTTTTTTTCTATATCCAGTTTTACATCGATCCGCAATTCTCCCATTTCTCCTTTGGCCTCACCTATGGATGAGAGAGTCTTCAGCTTTTGAGTAGCGTCCACGGCATTGCTTACCAGTTCCCGCACGAAAATCTCGTGATCACTATACAGGAACTTTTTTATGATGGGAAAAATATTTTCAGTCTGTACGCGTATATTACCTTTTTGCATAGTGATTATTTTAGAGAATCACTCATTAACAAACCAAATGCCACCTCGGTTATCCTGACACACTGGCTGTTTAAATTTTTGCTTACCGCAGCACATGTTTCGGCAAAAAACGCTACCTTTGCAGCCCAAATCCTAAAAAGGATACATTTTCCTGCGAAGGAAGGTGAATGGGACTAAATAATTTTTAACTAAAAACAGGGAAATGAACAATTACGAATTGATGGTGATTTTTACCCCTGTGCTTTCTGAGGAGGAATTTAAAGCCGCTCAGAAAAAATTCACAGACCTGGTTGTTGATTCGAAAGGTACTGTGCTGCACACCAACCCGTGGGGATTAAAATCACTGGCGTACCCTATTCAGAAAAAGACTACCGGTCTTTACTGGGTATTGGAATACATTGCGCCATCCGACTTCAATGAGAAGCTGAAAATCCAGCTCCTTCGTGACGAATCTGTGATGCGTCACATGTTCACTGCACTCGATAAATACGCCGTCGAGTACAATGCAAAAAGAAAAAGTGGTGTACCTACAGGAACTGAAAAAGTGGAGGCTTAATTATGGCAAAGACAAACGAAATCAAGTATCTCACGGCTATCAAGCAGGAGAAACGCCCCAAAAAGTTCTGTCGTTTTAAAAAATACGGTATCAAGTATATCGATTATAAAGACGGTGAGTTCCTGAAAAAGTTCCTGAACGAGCAAGGAAAGATGTTGCCACGCCGCATTACGGGTAATTCTCTGAAGTACCAGCGTAAAGTGTCCGAGGCCATCAAGAAAGCCCGCCAGATGGCAATATTGCCGTATGTAACCGATCTTTTAAAGTAGGAGGAAGCCATGCAAGTAATATTAATACAAGATGTAGATAATTTAGGTGGCGTTAACGAACTGGTAACCGTTAAAAACGGATATGGTCGTAATTTCCTTATTCCACAGAAACTGGCCGTGGAAGCAAGTGCTTCCAACCTGAAACAGATGGGAGAAAAGCAGAAACAGCAGCAAAAGAAGGAAGCCAAATTACTGGCCGAGATCAAAAGCGTGGTAGCTGTATTAAGCGAAGGGCCTTTAAAAATTGGTGCCAAATCAGGTACCAGCGGCAAAATATTCGGTAGTGTTACCTCTCTGCAGATTGCCCGTGCGATCCGCGATCAGAAAGGGTACGAAATCGACCGTAAACGAATCACTATAACCGATGAAGTGAAAGAGCTGGGTACTTATAAAGCCAATATCGATTTTGGTAACGGAAATACCACCCAGGTGGAATTTGAGGTAGTAGGTGAATGAGCTTAAAACGCATAAAACATTAAGCCTGTGGCAGTTGTCACGGGCTTTTTTGTGCCGCCCGGTATGCCAAAAATAAAATTCAACTTTTGACTCTCTTTTTATATCTTCGTAATGTCCTAATGATCTTTACAGTCCTGCATTGTTCTCTGAGCGTTTTTTGGTAAATGTTTCTCTGGTTCATTGTCGCTGTGTCTTTAGGTTTTATTTATTCTAAAAATTTGAAAAATGAACATTTACGTTGGAAATCTCAGTTGGACAATGACTGAGCAAGACTTGCAGGATCTTTTCACTCCATTCGGAGAAGTCACTTCTGCTAAAATTGTCACTGACAAATTCAATAACAACCGTTCCAAAGGTTTCGGTTTTGTTGAAATGGCGAACGATGGTGAAGGTCAGGCAGCAATAGATGCCCTGAACGGATCCGATGTTTCCGGTCGTGGCATTGTAGTAAACGAATCACAACCTAAGCAGGGTGGAAGCACCGGCGGTGGCGGTGGATTCAAAAAGAAGAGCTTCGGTGGCGGCGGTGGTTATGGCGGCGGCGGCGGAAGTCGTGGCGGTGGCTACGGCGGCGGCGGCGGTGGCGGAAGCCGTGGCGGTGGTTACGGCGGCGGTGGTGGTCGCAGCGGCGGAAACGGCGGCGGCTTCAACAAAAGAGACTACTAACTAAAATCTTGAAAGATAGATCCTAAGTCCGGTTTTTAACCGGACTTTTTTTATGCCTGTTATAGGACGTTGATGCGCTGTAGTTAGATTAAATTAGAGGATGGTGATCGGGCGGGTCTATTTTGTGGGTACTGTGCGTGGTAGGTTAGGGATGGTGGATCGGGCGGGGGTTAGTGGGTGCAGGTAAGGCGTTGCGGGGGATGGGGTTGCGGGGGATGGGGTTCGTTCGCAGTAGGTGCAGGTGATATGTTGCGGGGGATGGGGTTCGTTCTCAGGCGTTGCGGGTGATGGGGTTGCGGGTCGCAGGGGTTTAGATAGTAGATTAAAGGTAGGTACATAAAAAAGGCCCGTTGGTTAGAACGGGCCGGGTGTAATAAATATGGCAGCTACCTACTCTCCCGCATTGTGGTGCAGTACCATCGGCCATGAGGGGCTTAACTACTCTGTTCGGTATGGTAAGAGGTGAACACCCTCGGCATAACCACCATAAGATCGTACCGGTGGGGGGTG
>JANNOM010000022.1:0-85500 GCA_031399065.1 Chitinophagaceae bacterium | reverse complement strand
TGTTAGGTGCGGCAGGCAATGAAAACCGTAGGTTGGGAGAGGTTGGTTTATAAAAGCTGCCATCCGGGTTGCGAACCAACAGTCCGCCTGAATAGGGATGATACCAAACCTTGCCTGATTTATCCACTACTACTCCATGACCGGCAGTAGCATTGGCGAATGCTTCCACGCAATTGCCGTCACCATCCTTACGCGCACATTCATATTGATAAGAAGGAGATTGCAGTACCACGTCGCCGGTAAGCGGGGCTTCGGTCTTTATCAACCGTAGTGTAATGGCATCCCCTATGGTTACATGGCTGCCGTCGCTGCTGATGACGCGGTGGTAAAATTTCTTTTCCGTATCTAGAGCAATACCAGTCATTAGTTGCCAGAGATCCGTTTGTGTAGTGCCAAAGGAATTGGCCACGCCTGCAGATTTACTTAAAACAATTTCATTAAATAAAGAATCGGATGCCAGTTGATACGTATAGATGGCCGCATCAATGTCTGCATCGGTGCTCTTTGTCCATGTCAGCCGGAAGAATGCAGGAATGTTTCTTACCTGGTATACACTGTCAGAAACCTGGCTCGTGATTAATGCTTTACTGAGGGCAATATTATCTTGCTGAAATAATTGCGAACGTATTTCCCCGTTGGCAAAGGAGTCTGTTTTTATTACCACGTACAATGCTCCCACGCTGATCAGTTCCAGCAGTTCGTTCCTGTTGTCGATAGCCAGTGTACCTTCGAACGTTCCGGTCTTACCATCAGCGGATGTAACCCGGAGCGCTTTGAGCAATTCACCTTCACTAGGAAATACACCGGTAAATACGGAAATGGCATCTGGTGTTTTCGACAACCTCCCTTTCAGGTTGCTGAACGTTCCGGATACTTTTACATTATTTCCGTTACGGGATACCGTAACACTTCCCGTGGCATCGGATAACACACTATCCGGCACGTTATAGGAACTGAAATTACCTATGGCATCCGCTTTTACCTTTAATGAACGGTTATGGGTAAAACCGTTTGTGCCGAATACGGCTTTAGGTAACCTGGCTTCATTGAACACTGTCATATTCTCCGCCACAAGTTGCCTTATCTCATAAGTAGTATACACCAGCGAATCACTTCCGCTAAAGAAGTCGATGAGCGTAACGGTATTAGGCGCCGTTTCATCATTAAATGTCCATTTGCGCGCTCCACTGCCTGCCGCCCCTGTATTTAATAATTCTATGTTTCCACGCTTGCCGGGGTAATAAGCATGGTGGTGACCACTGATATAGATTTTCACTCCCAGGTCTTCCATTTTCTTTCTGAGTTCGTCGCCATTCGTTAGGATATTCCCTGCTCCGTCTCTTTCCTGCGCAACACCATAAAAAGGCATGTGCCCGATCAGTATCTTGTATTTCGCACTTTGCGCCTGGGGTGACTGGAACTGTCTGGTCGTCCATTCGATGTCTGCCTGTGAAAGGTTGGCATCACTGGCCTCCCAGCTTACGAAAAAGTAATCGCCATCGGGTTTTTCAGTGAATGAATGATAATAAGGATAATTAGTGGTATCAACAGGATGCCAGCCGGGAAAATTGGCCGGGTTACGCCAGTAATTTTTCGCTCCTACCCTATCATTGTTGAAGCCAATAGCCGCATCGTGATTTCCCATGGTAAAGGCATGCGGTATATTATTATCCCTGAGTGGTTTGGCAATCTTTACATCAAATGCATTCCACATAGCAGCCACCCTGGCGGAATCGTATACGGTGGATTGTCCGGCTATGAGATCTCCGCCGCTTACCACCAGGTTGGGTTTCCACAAACGCGGTATCCGCTGCATAATGCTGTCTACCTGCCACTCGTAGGTGATGTCTCCATAACTGCTATTCAGATCCGAAATTACCACTATCCTGAAATCTCCCCTTCCCGGCTCCACTATAGCCGTAAAGGTTTTGGAAGCGGTATCGTTGTTACTATCTGTGAGTATGAAGTCGTACCTGATAATATCTTTCACATTTTCCCTGATAATATCATTTAACTGGTAATTAGTTTTTGCCCCACCGATATTTATGACGCTGTCGTATAAAATCCTGACTCCGTCAGACCCTCTTTTATATACTTTTAAATCACGAAGGGTATTCGTTTCGCTTCTTGTATCGAGTTCTGTCTGCAGCGTAAATGGCTTTCCTTTTTCAATCTCTTTTGAACTTATATCTGGTATAAAGCGTATCTGCGAAAGGGGTGTCACTTTATAAGTGAACGAAGTATCGGTTTTTCTACCGTAATTATCTTCCGTGCTGAAGACCAGCGCTACCAGGCTCCCGGTAGTTTCCAGTACCGTCGTATTCAGCGTATAACGAATAGAATCCACCTGGCTATAACTGATACTGTCCAATAAAGAAGCAGTTCCGTTTTGCAATACTTTATTTATGATCAATTTGTTCAGTTTAACTCCTGAATTGACTGACGCGATATGAACCGGGAAGCTGATCGAGCTGTCCTTGACGTATTCGCCATAATTACCAACAGGAAACTTATACACCGGGGAAGACTCACCATCTTTCACCAATTGTATAGCATCCGAAGTAACGAGGGCACCCGGCTGACCTGCCCCGGATACTTCAATCGTATCGCCCGCGCTTAATTGATAAGACCCTAAAAGATTCCATTTTGAACCATTGATACTTTGATTCATATACACCGTATCGGCTTTAAGGCCCGCACGGCGAATGATGAAGGGAGTTTTATTGCTTCGGTTGGCGGAAGCTACCCACCAGGCAGATAGTTTATAAGAAGCATGCGGCAGGTTATTAAGAAGATAGTACGCTTTTCTGCTACCATCTCCGCTATTGATAAACCTTGCTTTACTGGGACCCCAGAAACCGGCATTTCCAGTCTCTGACCACGCACCACCCACTTCTTTGTAATCGGCGGGAAATTCTGTATCGAATACCCAGTTCTTCTGCTTGATAAATACCACGGACGACACGGCTCTCACTCCGGCAGCGTCGCTCGGCACGTTTGCTACCATACCATTAACTACCATACAACTGCTTCCGCCGCCATCCAGATTGATTGCATTAGTACAACCCAAAGACAGTAATATATCAGCCATCATGCCGGCGGAGGCGCCTGGATATACGGAGTTTCTTCCGTCAACCACCAGTAAATAATATTTACCCTCGGCTGTGTACCCGATGGCCGTCCTGGGGGCCAAACCGGAAGGATCCACCCCGCTTGCTTCATCGAACATTTCCGCCGTGTCCGTAATATTTTTCACGCCATTTTTTAGTAACATCGGTCCCCCACCAATGGCCGTATAAGCGTCCCAGATAGCACCTCCGACAGGGAAGCTGGCGGAAGGCTGTGGTTGAGGAGATTGCGTGATATTATTGGGACTAGGAGATGGGTAGATATATGGTGTATTGGTTGTTCCCACATTATACAGCCAGTTTACCGAAGGGGTGCCGTCAGAACCAATACCAAAGGCCGCCCTGGTAGGATAATATACATTAGAACCACGGGTGAGTGACTTAACCCCAGAGCCCGTTACCACGCCATTTTGAGTAATATGGGAATTGGTAACAGTGCCTCCAAAAAAACCGCCGTTAATAGTTACCCATACTTTTTCAGGTTCCAGAGACGCGAATTGCTGAGGCTGCCTTAGAACGTTATTACCTAAGGCAAGATCCAGTTCTAATTGGGGGTTAATGCGGGGGTCAAATACAGTATAAGTGGCTCTTATGCTAGTCGTGCCATTTATCAAGCCGCTTCCACGGAATACTTCCACTCCAATCGGTAAATCTTTGTTTAGCACGGGATCCTTCTGCCAGTTTATTTGGGAATTTGCGGCATTAGAGAGCAAAATTACCGCAACAATCAGCATTTTTTTAAGGGGTATAAACCATTTCATATCGTAAAATTAAATTCCTGCGAAGGTGCTGTTAAAGCGAATGGAAAGTAGAAATTAAAGATTACGGATTTATTAACAAATTGTGAATGAGTACTGGCAAGACTTTCAGGTCATTTTAAGATAGGTACCATAAAAAAGCCCCCCGAAATTCGGGAGGCTTTTTTTCTAATATTATATCTTGCTGTTTTATGCAGCTTTCACTATTCTGGTTTAGATCCTTCAGCTTCCGGCTTAACCTCTTCCGCAGCAACTTCAGTTCCCACGGCTGTGGTCGCTACCGGAGCAGCATCCGTAGAAGTTACAGTAGTCTTTTTACGACTTCCACCTGAACGGCGTGTTTTCTTGGCAGGCTCAGCTGCATCCTTCACACCCTTACCGTATATCTCGTTGAAGTCTACCAATTCAATCATGGCAAGTTCCGCGTTATCACCGGCACGCATACCTAATTTAATGATACGCGTATAACCGCCCGGGCGACCTGCTACCTTTTCAGCGACAGTGCTGAATAACTCCGTAACCGCCTGCTTATCCTGCAAGTGACTAAAAACGATACGACGCTGGTGTGTAGTATTATCTTTTGCCTTGGTGATAAGTGGCTCTACATATATCCTCAATGCTTTGGCTTTGGCTATAGTAGTAGTGATTCTTTTATAAGTAATGAGCTGTGAAGCCAGGTTACTTAATAACGCTCTCCTGTGGGAAGCGGTTCTGCTGAGATTGTTGACTTTGTCTCCGTGACGCATGACATTGTGTTTTAATCTTGTACCGTGTCAGGAATTACAAGATGTGAAAAATTATCTTAATTATCTTCCTCTACTTTCAGTTTGCTGAGATCCATACCAAAATGCAGACCTCTTTCAACCAGCACCTGCTCGATTTCCGCAAGTGATTTCTGTCCGAAGTTCCTGAACTTCATGAGATCTTCCTGTTCGTAACCTACCAGTTCGCTGAGGCTGTTTATCTTAGCTGCTTTCAGGCAATTAAACGCTCTTACGGAAAGATCCAGGTCTTCGAGCGGAGTCTTTAAAACTTTTCTTAGTTGTAACGTCTGCTCATCCACCAGGTCTTCCTTCTTTTCTTCCTTATTATCGAAGGTGATATTCTCATCTGTGATGATCATCAGGTGCTGGATCAGTATACGGCTGGCCTGTTTCACTGCTTCTTCCGGATGAATGGTACCATCTGTATTTACATCCATTACCAGTTTTTCGTAATCGGTTCTTTGTTCAACACGTGTATTTTCGATACTGTATTTCACATTCTTAATAGGTGTGAAAATAGAGTCGATGGGAATATAGCCGAATGGCGCATCTTTTACCTTGTTATCTTCAGCGGGCACATAACCACGGCCCTTGCCGATGGTCAGTTCCATCTCCAGCTTGGCGGAGGGATCCATGGTGCAGATCAGCAGATCCGGGTTCATAACCTGGTAGCTCTGGCTTCCTTCCTGGATCATAGCCGCGGTACATTCACTTTTACCTTTTATATGAAGGGTAATTTTCTCGAAAGGAACATCGTGATCAACCGTCTTTTTAAACCGAACCTGCTTCAGGTTGAGAATGATCTCTGTAACATCTTCCGTTACCCCTTTAATGGTTGCAAATTCGTGCTCAGCCCCTTCAATTTTGATACCTACTATAGCATAACCTTCCAGGGAGCTAAGCAATACGCGGCGTAAAGCGTTACCAACGGTAACACCAAATCCGGGCTCCAAAGGACGGAATTCAAATTGTGCTTCAAAATCAGTTGCTTTCTGCAAAACGATTTTGTCAGGTTTCTGGAAATTTAAAATGGCCATATTTAAACTTTCTGGTTTTACTAATTATTTACTATACAATTCCACGATCAGTTGTTCCTTGATATTTTCAGGAACATTGTCTCTTTCGGGATAACCGATAAAAGTACCGGTCATTTCGCCTTCATTCCAGTCAAGCCAGCTAAACTTAGGGTTTTTACCCTTTATAGCGCTGGTAAGTCCAGTTTTGGTAGCGGCCGAAGGTTTTAACTGAATAACATCACCGGGCTGCAACTGGTAAGAGGGTACATTGGTAACAGCACCATTCACCATAATATGCTTGTGAGCTACCAACTGGCGTGCACCGCCGCGGGAAGGAGCGATACCTAAACGGTACACTGCATTGTCCAGACGTGCTTCCAACAGTTTGATGAGGTTTTCACCGGTAACTCCCTTACGGCGGGAAGCTTCTTCAAATGTTTTGCGGAACTGGCGCTCTAATACACCATAGGTGTATTTTGCTTTTTGTTTCTCACGAAGCTGCAGTGCATATTCCCCGAGTGTTTTACGCTTACGGGCGGCGCCGTGCATACCGGGAGGGTTGCTGTTTTTACTAAGCCATTTTCCATTGCCGAGGATAGGCTCCCCGAAAATTCTCGAAATCTTGGTCTTTGGACCTGTGTAACGTGCCATATTAAATTGTAGATTTTTAAGTTCCCTGACCCGATCATCTAAAAATCTTAAAATTCGATCGTGCCCGGCTTTTAGATTTTAAAAACTCCAGATCCTGACACGATAGATGCCAGGACTGGTATGTGAAAACTATACTCTTCTTTTCTTGGGGGGGCGACAGCCATTGTGTGGCAGTGGCGTTACGTCTTTAATTTGCGTGATCTCGATACCGGAATTCGACAAGGCTCGGATGGCACCCTCTCTTCCTGAACCGGGGCCTTTAACGTACACATCGCAGCGCTTCATACCGGCGTCCAGTGCTACTTTCGCGGCATCGGATGCTGCCATCTGAGCGGCGTAAGGGGTATTTTTCTTGGAGCCTTTGAAACCCATTTTGCCGGCACTGCTCCAGGAAATTACCTGACCTTGTTTGTTAGTAAGGCTAATAATAATGTTGTTGAAGCTGGCGGTTACGTGTGCATCGCCATACGAATCTACTTTTACAATTCTCTTTTTAGCAGCCGCTTTCGCGTTGTTCTGCTGTTGTTGCGCTTTTGCCATGATCTTTAAAAAGGTAATCTTGTTTTGAAATTATCCCGGCGAACCAGAACCAGACCAATCCTGAACCTGCACCCGCCTCCGTAACTGATCTGTAATTGGTGCATATATAAAAGCAAGCCTCCCGGAATAAAATATCCGTAAGCTAACCTGTTAATTATTTCTTGGCTGCCTTCTTCTTGCCGGCAACCGTCTTACGTTTACCTTTACGTGTACGACTGTTAGTCCTTGTACGTTGACCACGAACCGGAAGTCCCTTACGGTGACGCAGACCCCTGTAGCACGCGATATCCAGTAAACGCTTGATGCTCATTTGCACTTCGCTGCGAAGCTGGCCTTCCACTTTAAATTCGTTGGTAATGGTAGTACGGATGGCATTCAACTCATCATCGTTCCATTCATTTACTTTCTTGTTGAAATCGATACTGGATTTCCCCAGGATGTACTGTGCAGTAGAACGGCCGATACCGTATATATAGGTAAGGCCAATCTCTCCTCTTTTGTTTTTTGGTAAATCAACACCGGCAATACGAGCCATAGATCTATTTTAATTTTCAATTTACAAATATGCTAGTCGGGATGCGTGGATTAACAGATCCCGAACAGAAATTACCCCTGTCTCTGTTTAAAGCGAGGATTCTTCTTGTTAATAATGTACAGCTTTCCCTTTCTTCTCACAATCTTGCAATCAACACTGCGTTTTTTAATGGATGCCCGAACTTTCATGATATATCAATTTATCTTTTTCTATGGGATCATGTAATTGGCCGGGGCCATTTCATGAAATTTATATTTATTTATACCTGAATATGATTCTTCCCCTGGTTAAATCGTATGGACTCATTTCCACTCCTACCTTATCTCCCGGCAAAATCCTTATATAGTGCATCCTCATTTTACCCGAGATGGTGGCTATTATTTCGTGTCCGTTTTCCAGTTTTACCCTGAACATAGCATTGCTCAAAGCTTCCATAATAGTCCCGTCTTGCTTAATAAGTGCTTGTTTCGCCATACCGTTTTTGGGAGCGCAAAGATATGAGAATCCGGTCTAACTACGAAAAAAAAGGTAAAAAATCACCATTTAATCCGCATTTCTACCCTTCCCGGCCCCATTTAATGCCCTGAACTATGCGTTCTAAGACGTTTTTAATAGAAATTTACCATGCGTAACTGCATGAGCGTGCAAAAGTAAAGGTTTGCAATTGAAAAAAGGCGAATTTTTAAATTCAAAGGAATTAACATCTATGGCGATTGGGCAAGTGTACCCCATAATCAAGTGTACCCCATAATATTAAATGAAAAACCGGTCTCCTTGTAAAAAGTAAAGGAGTACAGGTTTTAAATTATATTAAAAAATCGTTAGAGCGAGTGCTTGATAGTTTCCTCTCTTACAAGATCTACTTTAGTCATATCATGATAGTGATGCTGTAATTCATGAACGTCAAGAAGACTGGTAATATGTCGCCGATCTTCCCGGTACCACATTTCCATATGGGAAAAATCGCCTTTAACGGGAGTAACCACCCGGAATGGGCCTTTCATATATTTTACGGAATTATCTTCGTTTTCCTGCTTATGAAAACCTAACAGCAATAACTGCTGTTCCGTAAGGGGTATGCCTGATAAATGCTCCGGATGAAACCAGAACTCCTGCACAGGCGTTTCAACGCATACTTCATTATCATTATCTCTATGCAGACCACGGACCGTTCCTTCCATTAACTGGCCCTCGAATTCTGCCATTATGTAGTCACCTTCCTTTAAGTTTTTTAATTTAAGCATAAGTAATCGTTTTTGTTAGATAACAATTTACAAAATAAATGCCATGCAGAATTATTTATTCTGCCCATGTCATCACATAATCGTCATTCTCTATTTCAAGGGCTGCCAGCGTTAATTGCAGCGGGTGAAAGGTATCCACCATTACCGCCAGCTCATACGTTTCTCTGGCGCCTATGCTTTTTTCCACCGTGCCCGGGTGCGGACCATGCGGTATGCCGGCGGGGTGCAGTGTGATCATTCCGCGGGTGACATTTTTACGGCTCATGAAGTCTCCATCCACGTAGTACAGCACTTCATCACTGTCTATATTACTATGGTTATATGGAGCGGGAACAGCCTGGGGATGGTAATCGAACAGGCGGGGACAGAAAGAACACACCACGAAATTATGTGCGTCGAAGGTTTGGTGAACAGGCGGCGGCTGGTGAACCCGCCCTGTAATGGGCTCAAAATCGTGGATACTAAAGGCAAAAGGATAACAACACCCGTCCCAACCCACCACATCGAATGGATGGTACGCATAATGAAGTCCGTACATACGGCCTTTCTTTTTGGTCTTTATAAGAAAATCACCCTTTTCATCGATAGTCTGTAAATCCTTCGGAGTGCGGATATCCCGTTCGCAATACGGTGAGTTCTCCATTAATTGGCCGTACCTGCTCAGGTATTTTTTAGGATAACGGATTGGACTAAAAGACTCTACTATAAAAAGGCGATTATCAGTTGTCTCAAAATGAATCTGGTAAATGGTACCCCTTGGTATTACCAGGTAATCGCCGTAAGCGAAAGGTAGACTGCCATACATGGTTAACAGTACTCCGCTTCCTTCGTGCACGAAGATCATTTCATCGGCATCGGCATTCTTATAAAAATGATCCCGCATACTTTGTTGCGGTGCCGCCAGCACGATATGAAGATCATTGTTAACCAGTACAGGAACCCGGCTTTGCAGGTAACCGGCGATAGGCTTTATTCTAAAACCTTCCAGACTGCGGTGTTTCAGCATTTTTTCTTCGGCGACAAGAGGCATTACATCGTAGGGCTCGTCCGTACTGGTGATAATGGTGGGTGGATGGCAATGATACAATAATGAGGAATCATTGGAGAACCCTTCCGTAGAAAATAACTGCTCAGAATATAAAGTACCATCCGGCTTACGGAACTGGGTATGACGCTTGTGAGGAATGGTCCCCAGCTTATAATAATGTGGCATAGCAAGTAACAATTTAATTAACAGTAAGTTATAGATAAAATAGCAGACGTATCCTGCCGCTTGTTCAACTGGAGAGTCAGTATGAGGAAATAATATTTCCACCCGCGCTTGTCGATATAATATGTGAAGTTGCGATGAAAAGGCATTTATAAATATAAGGTAAAATGTGATTGCTCCGGGTGTTAAGCGGATAAAAAAGGGTTAAAAGACCCTTTTTTTAGCGTACCGACGTATTTAAATTGCGGGGAATGATTATCAATGAATGAGCAGATAAGAGAGACTATCAAATTATACACTGAATGGTTTAAAGCACTCTTTGTTTTAATGATTGCAGATTTAACTGGCACTGTATCACTAGCATTAAACTTTCATAGCAGGCCTATTGAATATGTGTTTTTTTTGTTTGGCATATTTATTACTTTCGTTTTATTATACGCACTGATCAGAATTTTCTTTAAGATTATTTCCATCATCAAAAAACTTTAAGCATGTCTATTTTACCTTATATAGCCGTTGCCAGTTGTTTCCTTCTGGTTATAACATTTGCCATGCTGCCTCATATAGAAGATATTATAAATTACCGGGAGAAAAGGAAAAATAAAAACAAAAATCCCACAGTTAGCAAATAATGTTTTAAGGCATCAGCGGCCTTCCTACAATCTCTCTTCCGGGCCATGGTATACCAGCCAGTATAAGCACCAGGGCGATGAGAAAAAACCAGAATGCTTTCCTGTATTTGACCGGATCTGGCACTGCCTTTTTTGCCATGCCATGCGCCAGCGTAAGAAATATGATTCCCAGTATCATGGTAAAAGGATGTTCTATCCAGTAAAAACGAAAGAACTTATCTTTCATCACACTGGTGCCTTCGGGTAGGGATTGGGAGAGTATGCCATATCTTCCGAAGAGTACCTGGTAAATACCTATCAGTAAAGTAATATGCCCGGCTATCATGGTAAACAACCAGATCTTTTTGTCGCCCGGCTGAAATATTTTTTTACTCTGCCAGCCGGTGTAGGCCTTCACTATGGAAATAAGCAGGAGAACAAGAATTACCCAGCGAAGAAGATTATGAAGATGTAAAAGACCGGTTTCCATATATGTTGTTTTAGCAGACGCAAAACTACGACTAAAATCGGTTAATTTTGAACAATGAATCTGCGTACCGTTGTTTCCATAGCACTATCAATCCTTGCTTTTTACAGTTGCGGCAATCGCGGTCGTGTGAAGCCCGCCGATAGCGCGAAGCCCATATCCGGCAACCTTACCAACGCAGATTCGCTGACGCGACTCGAAGCTATCATAAAGGCCAATCCGTCTGGGTTTGAAGCCTGGTATCAGAAAGGATTATTACTGGCTGAAATGAACGACACCCTGGAAGCGATCAGCGCACTGGAAACGTCATTTTCCCTGCAACCCCTTCAAACCTCGGGCATAGCACTGGCCAACCTGTATGCAGAAACAAAAAACGAACGGGCACTTGCCCTTTGTAATGCCATGTTGAAAAAGGACACCGCCCGCACCCTTACAGAACCTGTATTCATCAAAGGCATTTACTATACGAAGTCAGGCGAAGACGCGCTTGCTATTGAAGCATATAACGAATGTATACGGCGCGACTGGAAGTTTACGGAAGCTTATATTGAAAAAGGCATCCTGTTATACAACCGTCAAAAACTGCCGGAGGCACTGAAGGTGTTTCAACTGGCCGCTACGGTTACCAATACCTACGCAGATGCCTACTTCTGGATGGGCCGCTGTTACGAAGCCCTGGGGCAGAAAAAAGAAGCGGCAGCTAATTACACCAAAGCCCTCGCACTCGACAAAGATTTTACGGAAGCCGCCCAGGCACTGGAGAGAATAAATATCCTCTAAACCCCGTTCTAGGGTATCCCAAGTGCATTTCCGATTATATTTGTATTATAAACTAACCTGATGGCGATAATAGCTCCTTCTTTACTGGCTTCCAACTTCTTAAAGCTGGCGGATGAATGCTCCATGCTGAACGAAAGCGAAGCGGACTGGTTTCATCTGGACGTAATGGACGGGCGGTTTGTGCCGAATATCAGTTTCGGGCTTCCGGTAATCGAGCAGATAAAGACCACCACTACCAAACCCTGTGACGTACACCTGATGATAGAAGAACCCGAACGCTATGCGGAAGCATTTAGTAAAGCAGGGGCCGACATACTCACCGTTCACCTCGAAGCCTGCCGTAATCTCCACCGAAATATTCAGCAAATCAGCGACCTGGGCATGCAACCCGGAGTGGCTATTAATCCCCATACGCCGGTAGAACTACTATACGATGTGCTGCCCGGATTAAGCGTTGTTTGTATAATGAGTGTAAACCCCGGGTTCGGCGGGCAAAAATTTATCCCTCACACTTTTCATAAGATCAAGACTTTAAGAGCAGAAATAGAACGGTTGCAGATAGGCACCAGGATAGAAGTGGATGGAGGTATAACGATGGATAATGCAGCCGCTATTATGGAAGCCGGGGCCCATGTGCTGGTGGCGGGCAGCACCGTTTTTAAGTCTGAAAACCCCCGCGCCGTCATCAGCGAATTAAAAAAGTTATAAACCCGTTAATCCGTGAGACTATTATTCTTCCTTCTATGTGCCATATGCATCCTTCCTTCTTTCTCCCTTGCCCAGTCAAAAGCTGCTTATGTGAGTGGCCAGGTATTAGATGAGAACGAAAAACCGATCAGTACGGTGTCGGTAGTGATATTGGGAAGAAACACAGGAACCCTTACGAACGATTCAGGAACATTCAGGATTAAAGTGCCGGCAGAAAGAGCTTTTGCCCTTTTATTCAGTTATACAGGTTATAAAAATGACCAGCGTAATTTTTTGTTAAGCATTAATGAAGAAGAGCGTATGGTGGTAAGACTGGAAAGAGGTAGCAAAGAGTTGGAAACAGTGGTAATAACCGACCAGCGTCAGCGCCGGGAAGCAGGACTGGTATCGTTGAACCCCAAAAACGCCATCAATATCCCTTCTCCCGTTACCGGTATAGAAAGCCTGATTAAAGTATTTGTGGGCTCCAATAACGAGCTTACCTCCCAGTACTCCGTGAGAGGAGGGAATTATGATGAAAACCTTATTTATGTAAATGATTTCGAGGTATTCCGCCCTTACCTGGTACGCAGCGGACAACAGGAGGGACTTAGCTTTATCAACCCCGAAATGACCCGCAGCGTCCAGTTTTCGAACGGGGGATTCCAGGCCAGATATGGCGACAAGATGTCCTCCGTGCTCGATATCCAGTATAAAAAACCCAAAGGCTTTGCAGGATCCGCTTATGCAGGCCTTCTCGAACAGGGGTTTCATCTGGAGGGATTAAGCAGGAATAACAAGTTTAGTTACCTGGCCGGGGTACGTAACCGCAGCAACCGGAACCTGCTCGGCAGCCAGGAAACAAAAGGCAATTATGTACCTTCTTCGTCCGACCTGCAGGCGTTGCTGACTTACCAGTTCAACGACAAATGGTCGGCTGAACTTCTGGGTAATGTATCTGCCAACAGTTTTAAATTAAGGCCTGAATACAGTCAGCAGACCTCCTCTGTTTTTTCCCCGTTGTATACGGTTAATATCGGCCTCGACATTTTCTTCGAGGGCAAAGAAGAAGATAAATACAGTACCAACATGATCGGTGTTTCCATCGTGAACCAGGCAAGAAAAAATCTGCGCTTAAAGTGGATGGTATCGCGGTTTGAGAACGATGAAGAGGAGTCGGTGGATATTACAGGGGCCTATCTTTTTGGTGAGCGGGATTTCGACAGAAGCAAACCCAGTTTCGGCCTTATAACGAACCCGCTGGGCGCGGGCGTTTTCCTGAATTATATCCGCAACCGGTTGAATATAGAAGTGTGGAACGCCGGGCACAAAGGATACCTGGACAAGGGTAAGCACTATATTCAGTGGGGTGCGAATGCAGAAAGACAGTTGGTAAAAGATAAGCTCAATGAATGGGAATACCAGGACTCTGCCGGGTACTCCCTGCCTTATCAGCCCGGCGCCCTTTCTCTATTTAAAGTGCTGAAGTCAAACGCGGATATAGAGCTAACCCGGCTGACAGGATTTATACAGGATAACATTGTATTTGGAGATTCCAGCGGCTTTACGCTGCAGGCTGGTGTGCGGTACAATTATAATACGCTTAACAACCAATTGCTGGTATCTCCCCGGGCGGGATTTTCGTGGACTCCTCCTCATTGGAAAAAAGATATCGTATTCAGGGCGGCAGCAGGATTTTATGATCAGCCCCCTTTTTACAGGGAGCTTCGCCGGTATGACGGCACCGTCAATAAAGACCTGAAAGCCCAAAGAAGCTGGCAGGTAGTGGGCGGACTGGATTATAATTTTAAAGCAGTCAACCGCCCTTTCCGTCTTACGGCCGAAGCGTATTATAAAAACATGGCGGATGTAGTATCGTATGATATCGACAATGTACGGTTACGCTATGCCGGGGAAAATAACGCCAAAGCATATGCAGCCGGACTGGAGATGCGGCTTTTCGGCGATATTGTGAAAGACGCGGAAAGCTGGATAAGTCTTGGACTTATGCGGGTAAGAGAAAATATAAACAACGATTTCTACTATAATTATAAAAATGCGGCCGGTGAAATAATCACTTCCGAAACCGAAGACCAGGCAGTGGCCGACAGCATAAAACAGAATATAGGCTGGCTTCGCCGCCCGAGCGACCGTCTGATCAATTTTGGTATGTTCTTCCAGGATTATCTTTCGACAAACAAGAACATCAAGATGTACCTGAACACGCTTTACGGCACCAATCTTCCTTACAATATACCCAATAGCGTCAAATACCGCAACGCCCTGATCATAGAACCTTATATACGTGTTGATGTAGGATTCAGTGCATTGCTTCTTGACAGCGATAAAAGCAAGCGCAGAAGTCACAGTCCTTTCCGGGCCTTTGAAAACATCTGGGCTACCCTGGAAGTATTCAATATAATTGACAGGGCCAATACCATCTCCTATCTCTTGATCAAGGATTTTTCCAATACCACCTTCACCATTCCCAACAGGCTTACTCCCCGCCTGTTGAACGTAAAACTGATTGCCCGATTTTAAGGGTAAACACTAAAACTTCGGAAAACCACATTTTTCCCGCGTGTTTTTACTAAATAATTCCCTATTTTACACGAGAATTCCCGTACAATACCCTAGTGCATATACGAAAAATCATTAATCATCTCAGTATCAGATTGTTATGAATCTGGGAGATGGTGAGTGAAACCAGGATAGACAATTGGCTGTGATAGTTAGCTCAATCCGTATTTTTTTAACCCCGTAATCCGTCCCCGATGAGGCAATTCAACATTTATCCAAATCCTTTTAGTCACAGGATATCGCTGGAAATATCCAGCGAAGAAAAAGAGACGGTGATCGTTTCATTGCTCAGTAAAAGCGGCAGCATCATCCGGATGTTTAGCTGGCCGCTTAAACCAGGCATTAATGTCACTTCGCTCGATGGTCTTCGTAATTTGCCTGCCGGTGAATATGGCATTCAATTCAAAGACACGTCCGGTAATATCCTAAACACGGTAGCCATTAACAAAGAATAGAAATGGCTTTATTCCTAACTTTGACACATGGTAAAACTAAGTGTCAATATAAACAAGTTCGCAACGTTGCGCAATAGCCGGGGAGGTAACAATCCCGATGTTGCCAAAGCGGCCGTAGATGCACAGTTGTTTGGTGCAGACGGTGTTACCATTCATCCCCGTCCCGATGAAAGACATATCCGCTACCAGGATGCCAGGGAAATAAAGAAGATCATATCCACGGAGTATAACATCGAGGGTAATTGCCGCGAACAGAAATTTATCGACCTGGTATTGGAGATTCGACCCCACCAGGTTACCCTGGTTCCGGATGCGGAAGGACAGCTTACTTCGGATCATGGATGGGACACGCTCCGGAATAAGGACTTTCTTGTTAATACTATCAGGATTTTTAAGAAGGAGGGTATTCGTGTTTCGCTTTTTGTAGACCCAGTACAGGAGATGATAGAAGGTGCCGCACTGGTGGAAACGGATCGTATTGAGTTGTACACCGAAGGATATGCCACCCGTTATGTAAAAAATAAAGAAGAAGCCATCGCCCCATACATAAAGGCGGCTGAAAAAGCCAATGAACTGGGGCTTGGCATCAATGCAGGACACGATCTCAACCTGGATAATCTGCATTACTTCGCCCGGCATATACCTGGCTTACAGGAGGTTTCTATCGGGCATGCCCTTGTTTGTGACGCACTATATCTCGGTTATGAAAATGCCGTACAATTATACAAACGGCAGCTCAAACAAAGCATATAGGATAAAGGCGCTATAGGTGTGGGTATTATGAATGTCTGCCTTTCAACACTTCGATAACATCGTTTAATTCGACATTCTTGGCATTAAGCAACATCAGGTAATGAAACAACAGGTCGGCCGCCTCTCCTAAAAAAAGCTCCCTGTTATCATCTTTCGCTTCTATAACAAGTTCTACAGCTTCCTCGCCTACTTTCTGTGCTATCTTGTTAAGCCCCTTCGCCATCATTTTCGCTACATACGAATCCTCAGGAGATGCTTCTTTGCGATGCTGAATGACCTGCTCCAGGTAAAAAAGAAAATCTTCCTTTTTGTTATCTTCATTCCAGCAGGTATCTGCACCGGTGTGGCATATGGGTCCTAGAGGCCTGGCTTTGATAAGGAGGCTATCGTTATCACAATCTATGGCAGCTTCCCGGAACAAAAGAAAATGACCGCTTTCTTCTCCCTTTGTCCATAACCTTCCCTTCGAACGGCTGTAAAAAGTAACTTTCCCTTCTGCCTGCGTTTTCTGCAAAGCCTCCTCGTTCATGAATCCCAGCATCAGAACCTTTTGTGTATCTGCATCCTGGATGATGGCAGGTACTAGACCATCTGCGTATTTATTATAATCTACCTTCATTGTATTTTAAATTCTGATACTGATATTATTTCCGGCAAGATATGCTTTCAGTTCGGGAATGGATATCTCTTTAAAATGAAAAATACTAGCTGCCAGTGCCGCATCTGCTTTGCCTTCATTAAACACCGCTGCAAAATGTTCCTTACTGCCTCCACCCCCGGACGCTATCACCGGAACCGGCAATGTAGTAGCCAGGGTACGCGTAATATCCATCGCGAAGCCCTGTTTGGTTCCGTCGTTGTTCATGGAGGTAAGTAATATTTCGCCGGCCCCGAGATTTACTCCCTGTTTTGCCCAATCGGTGCAGAGACAATCCGTTTTAACCCTTCCCCCATTTAGATATACATACCAGTTGCCGTCCGCTTCCATTTTGGTATCTATGGCTAGCACCACGCATTGGCTGCCGAATTCGGCCGCAAGCTGACCGATAAGATCAGGGTTATTAAAGGCGGATGTATTAACGGATATTTTATCTGCCCCATTCTTCAGCAGTACATACACATCCTCCACGCTGCTGATACCGCCGCCTACGGTAAAAGGAATATTGATGCGATGCGCGATGCGGTTCACCAGTTCACTTAACGTCTTCCTTTTTTCGACAGTAGCCGTTATGTCGAGGAAAACCAGTTCGTCGGCACCCTCCGCGGCATACAATGCTCCCAGCTCAACGGGATCACCCGCATCGCGGATGTTTTCGAAGTTGATGCCTTTAACGGTACGTCCATCCTTGATATCGAGACAGGGTATGATTCGTTTAGTTAGCATGTTTGTTAAAAGTCTTTAATTCATTTAAAGAAATCCTGTTCTCATAAATGGCTTTGCCTACAATAGCCCCGCTGCATCCGGCTTTCTGGAGATCTTCCAGGTCTTTCAGATTACTGACTCCACCGCTGGCTATAAAGTATAGCTGAGGAAACTGGGTCATGATCGTTTTGTATAATTCGGAAGAGGGCCCTTCCAGCTTGCCGTCTTTACTTACATCGGTACAGAATAGCTGTCTTACCCCATGTTCCATGTATTTCTCTATAAAATCGTATATCCATATCTCCGTAGTTTCCAGCCAACCGCCTACGGCTATCTTTTCATTCTTTACATCGGCACCCAGCAGAAATTTCGATGGTCCGTATTGTCGCAGCCATCGCACAAAACCGGCTTCGTCCTTTACCGCCATACTGCCGATAGTAGCCAGTGCTGCGCCGGATTCAAATACGATGTTCACATCATTATCCGTTTTAATGCCACCACCAAAATCGATCACCATTTTTGTTTTACCGGCGATAGCTTCCAGCACCTTCCAGTTTTTAACGGCCCCTGCCTTCGCACCATCCAGGTCTACCAGGTGAAGTCTTCGTAACCCGGCATCTTCGAACTGTTTGGCTACTTCCAGCGGATGCTCATTGTAGATCGTTTTTTGCTGGTAATCGCCCTGTGTAAGGCGAACGCACTTGCCATCAATAATATCAATAGCCGGTATTATTTCCATATCATAATTCTAAAAAGTTTTTTAAGATCTGTTCTCCCACTGTAGCACTTTTTTCCGGGTGAAACTGTACCCCGTAAAAATTATCCCTGTGAAATGCGGCGCTGTATTTTTTTGTATAGTCAGCCGTGGCTATTGTATCCTTGCCAAGGCCGGCATAGTACCCGTGTACAAAGTATACATAGGCGTTTTCGGGTACATCGCGGAACAAGTGCGTTTTTAGCCCGCTTATATTATTCCATCCTATCTGCGGTATTTTAAGTTCCCCGGTAAATTTCTTTACCTGGCTGTTAAATATGCCAAGGCAGGGAGTATCGTTTTCTTCACTATAGTCGCACATCAACTGCATACCCAGGCATATTCCCAGTACCGGTTGCTTGAGATTCTTTATAACGGCATCCAGCTTTCGCTGCTTCAGGTAGTTCATGGCAGTACTCGCTTCCCCTACGCCCGGGAAGATAACTTTATCGGCGGAAGCAATCGTTTCAGGATCATCGGTAACTGTCGCTTCCAGGCCCAGACGCTCCAGCGCATAGAGAACAGATTGTATATTACCGGCATTATATTTTATAATAACAAAATTCATATTATTCTAAAATTGAGGACAGGAATGTTTTCGTAGCGGTACCGATATCCGTTGATTTTTCCAGGGCCTGGATGTAAGCACTCCCGATGATAGCACCGCTGGCATAAGATGCGGCCCGGTTGAACGTTTCTTTATCCCTTATGCCAAAGCCGATCAGCACGGGGTTTTTCAACTTCATACCCCGTATCTTATTAAAATATGCTTCCTGGCCTTCCACATCGTTATTCTTGCTGCCGGTGGTGGAAGAAGAAGATACAGCGTATATAAAGCCGGTAGACAGTTCATCTATCCTGCGGATACGTTCTTCCGAAGTTTCCGGTGTAATGAGGAAGATGAAACTGAGCCCGTATTTTTTAATAAGCACACCATACTCCGTTTCGAATTCGTAGATAGGCAGATCGGGCAGTATCAGTCCGTCTACCGCCACGTCTGCGGCATGCTGGCAAAACCTTTCAAAGCCATACTGCAGTACGGGATTCATATAACCCATAAGAATAACCGGAGCATATACCTTATGCCTGAAGTTCTTTAACTGTTCGAACAATTTAACGATGGACATCCCATTGCTGATAGCGGTCATACTGCTTTCCTGTATCACGGGCCCATCCGCCAGCGGGTCGCTATAAGGCATACCCAGTTCAATGATATCCGCTCCGTTTTCCTGCAGGGCTTCCATAACGGCAACGGTGCTATCTGCTTTCGGGTAGCCTGCTGTACAGTAAACGTTTAAAATACGACTTGTTTTCTTTTCAAATAACTGAAGTATCCTGTTCATTTTTATCCGGCTTTCTGGTTCATAACGTTCATGTACGTGGCCATATCCTTATCGCCGCGGCCGCTCAGGCAGATGACGGTAACGGCTCCTTTTTTAAATAACATCTGCTTTAAAGCCGACAGCGCATGCGCCGTTTCCAGTGCGGGGATGATACCTTCCAGTTGCGCCAGTTCAAAAGCAGCTACAAGTGCTTCATCATCGGTAGCACTCAGGAACGTTCCCCGGCCGCTTTCGTAAAGGTGCGCGTGCAGCGGCCCTATGCCCGGGTAATCGAGCCCCGCAGAAATGCTATGCGGTTCTACTACCTGGCCGTCCTCGGTTTGCATCAGCAAACTTTTACTTCCATGCAGTATGCCTGGTGTACCCAGTTGCGTGGTAGCTGCGCTCAGGCCGCTGTTTACTCCCTGTCCGGCAGCTTCCACCGCTACCAGCTGTACGTTAGGCTCTTCCAAAAAATGATAGAAAGCACCTGCGGCATTACTGCCGCCACCTACACAGGCCATTATATGGTCGGGCAGTTCAGAACCCGTTTCCTGCTTAAGCTGCCACCTTATCTCTTCGCTGATTACGCTTTGAAAACGGGCCACCATATCGGGGTAAGGGTGCGGACCTACCACGCTGCCGATAATATAATGCGTATCCACCGGGTTGTTGATCCAGTCGCGGATCGCTTCATTAGTGGCGTCTTTTAATGTTTTGCTGCCGCTCAGTGCCGGGATCACCTTTGCTCCCAGCATCTTCATACGCGCTACATTGGGGGCCTGCCTTTCTATATCTTTTTCGCCCATATACACGATACATTCCACTCCCTTGAGTGCACATACCGTTGCAGTGGCTACGCCATGCTGTCCGGCACCGGTTTCTGCAATAATGCGCTTCTTTCCCAGCCTGGCGGAAAGCAGTATCTGCCCGATGGTATTATTGATTTTGTGGGCACCTGTATGGCAAAGGTCTTCCCGTTTAAGATAGATAGTGGTGTCGAACTGTTTGCTTAACCGTTTGGCCAGGTATAAAGGAGTAGGTCTTCCCACGTAATTTTTAAGCAGATCATTGAATTCTTCCACGAAGGAAGGCTCCTGCATAATATCCAGGTAGCGCAAGCGAAGTTCTTCCACGTTGCGGTAGAGCATTTCCGGAATATATGCACCTCCGAAGGCACCGTAATAACCCTGCCCGGTGGGTTGCTGATAGATTGCTTCCATATTACAATTTTAGTGCACGGGAGAAGATGCTTATTTTTTCCATATCCTTATCTCCCGGCTGAATTTCGAATTTGCTGTTTATATCCACTGCAAAAAGATCCCTTGCCACTGGTTCATTATTAAACTCTCTGAGCTTATCTACATCGTCCGGCTGAATGCCTCCACTCAGGAAAAAGGGTTTTTCAATTGTAAGTCCTTTTAATATTTCCCAGTTGAATTTTTTACCTGTACCCCCGTAACCCGCCCCTTCCGTATCGAAGAGAAACATATCCACGAAATCCATATAGGGCCTTACCATCCATTCTATATTATCATCATCGCTTAAACGGAACGCCTTTACTACCGTTACATAATTGGCTATCTGTTCGCAGAACCGGGGCGATTCATCGCCGTGCAACTGTACCAGGTATAAGCCACATTCATCCACCGTACGCAGTATTTCATCGGCATTGGTATTGACGAACACGCCTACTTTATTGACAGAGCGGCTTATTTTTTTGATCTGCGGGGCCGACATATATTTGAATATAAAACGCGGGGACTTAGGGTAAAAAATAAACCCTGCAAAGTCGATTCCCATTTCATCCAGCTGATTTACCTGGTCGGCTTTGGTCATGCCGCAGACTTTGATCCTCATATTGCTTTCGCTTTAAGTTGTTGTACAAATCCGGCAAAGGCAATCGCTGGGTCTTCTTCTTTCATAAACGTTTCCCCGATCAGGAATCCATTGAATCCATGTTGTTTTAAAAAGATAATGGTTTCCGGATCGCTGATACCGCTTTCCGATATTTTTACTTTACCGTCGGGTATCTGTTTACCCAGCTCCACCGAACGGTTTACATCTACCGTAAACGTTTTAAGATCACGGTTGTTGACGCCCACCAGGTCCACCTCATCGCAGATATGATCCAGTTCCTGTTCATTATGAATCTCCAGCAGTACCTCAAGTCCGATGTTATGAGCAAATGCGGCCAGGTGTTTTACCTGCACCGGGGATAAGCAGGCGGCTATCAGCAAAATAACATCTCCCCCGAATGCCTTCGTTTCCGCTATCTGCCATTCATCGATGATAAAATCTTTCCGCAACACGGGCACATCGGCAATTACTTTTGTCTGTATAAGGTCGTCCAGGTCTCCGCCGAAAAACTCCAGGTCGGTAAGTACGGATATGCCCGCTGCCCCGAGGTTGTTATAAGGAACTACTACCGGCTCCACCTCCAGTTCCCTGTTTTTGAACCAGCCTTTACTGGGACTTTTTCGTTTAAATTCCGCGATAATGCCGGTACTGCCCCGGGACAGCAGGCTTTGTTTCAGGGAACGGTTAGAAACCTCCCAGAAAAAACCTTCCTTTTCAAAACGGGCAATGGAGCTTAAAGGTTTCAGTTGCTCTATTTCCGTTCTTTTAGCCGCTACTATTTTATCCAGGATATTCATGATACTAGGCAATTAGTTTTTGAAGGCAATCGTACGCTTTCCCACTTTCCAGGCTTTCCACGACCGCATGATATGCGTCGTTATGGTCTTTGTATTTACCGGTGCAATTTAACGCCATTGCAGCATTTGCCAATACCACGGCATTTTGGGCAAAACTACCCTCGCCTTTAAGAATCTTTAAAAAGATGCGGGCGGCCTCTTCCGTTGTATTGCCTCCGTAAATGTCTTCCGGACTTACCATCCTTTTACCGATCTGCTCGGGGGTTAATATTTTTTCACCCGTATTCGTGATTACCTTGGTATCGCCTGTAAGAGAAATCTCATCGTACCCATCAAGGCTGTGAATGATGGTAAAATTTCCCCCCGTTTCCTGTAGCAGGTAATTGTAAATTCTCGCCATTTCCAGGCTGTATACGCCTACCAGTTGATAGGTAGGTAACGCGGGGTTTACCATCGGGCCCAGCATATTAAAAAACGTTCTCATCCCCAGGTTTTTCCGGATAGGGCCTACCGCTTTAAGTGCGGGATGGAAAAGCGGTGCGTGCATGAAACAAATATTAGCCTTTTCCACTTCCTTTTTCAAAACCAGGGGATCGTTTTTAAATTTGTATCCCAGTTGCTCCATCACATTTGATGCACCGCTTATAGAAGATGCTCCGTAATTTCCATGCTTCGCTACTTTATTTCCCGTACCTGCTACTATAAAACAACTAAGTGTTGATATATTGAAAGTGTTTTTTCCGTCACCGCCCGTACCTACTATATCGATTACTTCATACCCATTAAGGTCCACTTTTATACAAAGCTCCAGCAAGGCATCTCTGAAACCCTGTAGTTCTTCGATGGTGACACTCCGCATCAGGTACACGGTCATGAAAGCTGTTACTTCATGTTCGTTATAAACACCGTTCCCTATATTCAGTAATACTTCGCGTGCAGATGCGCGACTCAGGGTTTTGTGTTCAAATAAATATTGTAATGTCTTCTTCATGCAGTTTATTGCTTTAACCAGTTACGAATAATGGTTTCCCCCTGTGGCGTCAATACACTCTCCGGGTGAAACTGCACTCCCTGTACATCATATTGCCTGCTTTGCAAAGCCATGATGTATCCGCTGGCGTCTTCGGCCGTTACTTCCAGTGTTTCCGGAAAACCCTCCCGTGCAATTACCCAGCTATGATAACGCCCCACTTCCAGTACTTCAGGCAGTCCGGCGAAAAGATCCGTCTTTACAACGCCGCGTTTTTTAAATACAGTTACGGGGGTGGCAATGCCATGATATACCGTGCTCAGGTTCACCAGCGTGCCGCCGAAAGCCTGGCCTATGGCCTGATGGCCCAGGCAAACACCGAGGATCGATTTGGACGCCGCGTATTCTTTAATAAGCGGTAATAACAGGCCCGCTTCCTCCGGAATGCCTGGTCCGGGCGACAGGATGATCTTATCATAGTCTTTTATCTTTTCCAGCGGAATCTGATCGTTGCGGTGCACCTCCACTTTACCATGAATGATCTTTTCCACCAGGTGTACCAGGTTATAAGTAAATGAATCGTAGTTATCGAAAACGAGGATCTTCATAATTAAATAGTTTGAGCCAGTTCAATCGCATTTTTAAGTGCATTGAGTTTATTATTCACTTCCTGCAGTTCATTTTCCGGTTGCGAGGCGGCTACCACGCCGGCACCGGCCTGGTATACCAGGGTATTGTTACGGCTAAGAAAAGTCCTGATCATGATTGCATGATTACAGCTTCCGTCGAACCCCATAAAGCCTATGGCACCACCGTAATAACTGCGCGATGTAGGTTCGTACTGATCGATCAGTTGCATAGCTTTGAACTTGGGGGCTCCGCTTAACGTTCCTGCCGGAAAGGTGGATGCCATCAGTTGAAACGGGTTGCTGCCCGGTGTTACTTTACCTGTTACTTCGCTTACCAGGTGTATTACATGACTGTAATAATTTACTTTACGATAACTCTCTACCACCACCTCTTCACAGAGACGGCTCAGATCATTACGGGCAAGATCCACCAGCATTACATGCTCCGCATTTTCTTTGGGGTCAGCTATCAACTGACCTGCCAACTGCTCGTCGATGGCATCGTCTCCCGTTCTGCGCACCGTTCCGGCTATGGGATGCACGATGGCTTTTCCTTTGGCAACGATCAACTGACTTTCGGGACTGGAGCCGATCAATTTATAATCGCCGTAATCGAAGTAAAAAAGGTAAGGAGAGGGATTGATACTGCGCAAAGCCCGGTACACATTAAATTCATCGCCTGTAAACGACCGCTGAAATCTGCGGCTTAAAACGATCTGAAAAACATCGCCGCGCATACAGCTTTGAATACCCTTTTTTACCATGTCCCGGTATTGCTCATCGGGCATATTGGAAGTCTCGTTCCCGGAAGCCTTGAATGGAAACACCGGTACATCTTTACTTTTGATAAGACTTTCCACCGCATCTATATCAGAGTCCATTCCTTTAACAATATTCTCGCAGATAAATAGTTCATCCTTAAAATGATTGATGGCGATCACATATTGATAAAGACGATATCGCATGAGCGGTATGGAAGAATCGTTCTTTTTATTCTCCGGCGATACCGGCTTTACTGCAAACGTTACAGAGTCGAAAAACTGCACGGCGTCAAAAGTGGTATACCCGAACAATCCCTGCGCATACCGCGCTTCCCGGACGCTTTCCTCTACTTCGAACCGCTGCATGAAATTCCATAGCAGTTCCGGTGCCTCGCTGGGTTCTTTGATAGCGATTTTTTCAGGGCGTTCGTTTGGCAATTTAAATTCTATCGTACTGGTGGAACTCACTTCCATACCGGCGATGGCATTAATGCAGATAAAAGAGAAGCTGTTTTCGGATACATGGTGATCCGTACTTTCCAGCAGGATCGTATCCCGGAACCGGTCTCTCACACGGAGATAGATGCTTACCGGCGTAAACAGGTCTGCCAGCATTTTTTTACAATTTGTCCGCAACGGTATTTTCTTCATACAAAGTCGAATAACGGGTCAGTTCAGTAATCAGTTCATCAATCAATTCATTGAATAAAAAAAGCCCCGGATAAACCGGGGCCCGATATAGTAATACAATAACATAGCATTACCTGCCCCGTTTAAGGTTGATATGCCACCACCACTGAATATTTTGAATTTTTGATATCATTAAATGCAAAGATGTGGGGGAAACTTGGAAAAAGCAAATTTTTCTTCTCTTATAAATTTAATCTTTTTACATAACGTTATGCATGTCTAAAGTGCATCACTCAATTTCATTATATCTAAAGCAGCCCTTTGGTAGAAGGCAGGTAGTTGCTCACCGGGTCTCTCCGTACCGCCATCCTGATCGCTTTGGCAAATGCTTTAAAAATGGCTTCGATCTTATGGTGTTCGTTATCGCCATGGCATTCTATATTAAGATTGCATTTTGCCGCATCGCTGAACGATTTAAAGAAGTGGAAAAACATTTCCGTGGGCATTTCGCCTATGCGTTCCCTTTTAAACGAAGCATTCCATACCAGCCAGTTGCGGCCACCGAAATCGATCAGCACTTTCGCCTCCGCTTCGTCCATAGGCAATGCGAATCCATAGCGCTCCATTCCCCGCTTATCGGCAAGGGCAATAGCAAACGCTTCTCCGAGTGCTATACCGGTGTCTTCAATGGTATGGTGTTCATCTATGTGAAGATCACCTTTAGTAATAACCGTCATATCTATTTTACCATGCCTGGCTATCTGGTCGAGCATGTGATCGAAAAAACCGAGCCCGGTTGAAACGGAGGACTTGCCATCACCATCCATATTCAGCTCGATACTAATCTTTGTCTCGTTGGTATTCCGCTGGTGCGTTACTTTTCTCAACCCGAGTTTAAGGAATTCGTAGACCCTGCTCCATTCAGTCGTTTCAAGGGCTACGGTGTTCTTACGGAGCTCGTCTGCCGTATCCTTTATTTCACTGCTGCCCAGGGAGGAGTCCTGGTTTAGCCAGATGGCTTTGCAGCCCAGATTTTTAGCGAGTTGCACATCGGTAATGCGATCACCAATTACAAAAGAATTGACGAGGTCATATTTTTCCTGGTCGAAGTAAGGTGTACATAAACCAATATTTGGCTTACGGGTAGGTGCGTTTTCGGCGGCAAAGGTTTTATCGATCAATACCGTATCGAAATGGATACCCTCTCCCTCCAGGCTTTTCATCACCAGGTTGTGCAAAGGCCAGAAGCTATCTTCGGGAAATGTCGCAGTTCCAAGCCCATCCTGGTTGGTGATCATCACGAGCTCGTAATCCAGTTCGCGGGCTATTTTACCCATGTATTCGAACATACGGGGATAAAAAGTAAGTTTATCGAAGGAGTCAAGCTGGTAAGTAGGCGGTGCTTCATTGATAAGTGTTCCATCCCTGTCTATAAAAAGTATACGTTTCATATTGCGGTACGTTTAAATTGAACGGAGTGCTGTGATAAGTTCTTTATTCTCTTTTTCGGTTCCCACGGTAACGCGGAGGCAGCCTTCGCATAATGCTACTTTGCTTCTGTCCCTGACCACGATTCCTTTTTGAAGCAAGGCATTATAAATTATGTTCGCATCACTAACTTTCACCAGCAGGAAATTGGCATCGCTGGGGTATATTTTTTCCACGAAAGGTATTTCTTTCAGTGCCTGCACCAGGGCACCTCTTTCCTTTACGATCTCCCGGATCATATCGTTTACCATGCCCACTTCTTCCAGTGCTTTTAAGGCCAGCTCCTGCGAAGGCTGATTGATATTATAAGGCGGCTTCACTTTATTCATGACCCGTATAATTTCTTCCGAAGCAAACGCCATACCTACTCTCAGGGCGGCAAGTCCCCAGGCCTTGGACAGGGTCTGCAACACTACCAGGTTAGGATACTCTTTCAACTCCTGCAGGAAGGAACGATGACGGCTGAAATTGATATAGGCTTCATCTATCACTACCAGTCCGAAATAATTATTAAGTACCATCTCCACATCTTCCCTATTAAGCGAGTTGCCGGTGGGATTATTGGGCGAACAAAGAAACACCATCTTAGTATGATCGTCTACCGCTGATTCTACAGCTTCCAGGTTCAATTGAAAATCGGGTGTAAGTGGCACTTTCTTAACAGCCACATCGTTGATGCCTGCGCTTACTTCATACATACCATAAGTAGGCGGCACTATAATTACATTGTCTTTACCGGGATCACAGAAAGAGCGGAAAAGGATATCAATACATTCATCGCTGCCATTACCCAGGAAGATATTATTTGGCGGCACCGTTTTTATTTCGCTCAGTTTTTCTTTTACCTTCCATTGCGTCGGGTCGGGGTAACGATTGTACCATTTTATCAGTGGAGAGCCATAGCTGTTTTCATTGGCATCGAGGAATATGCTGGCATCGCCTTTAAATTCATCGCGGGCAGATGAATAAGGAACGAGTTTTTTTATATTTTCTCTTAAGAGACTGTCAAGATTGAACATGATGTATTCTTATTTTAACAAGCATTACAACCGGATACTTACCGCATTGGCATGGGCATCGAGTCCTTCCGCCTTTGCCATGCGCTCCACCGCGCCACCAATGGCCTGCAACCCTTCCCGCGTCAGTTGCTGAAAGGTAACTTTCTTTACAAAGCTATCCACACTTACGCCACTATAAGACCGTGCATACCCGTTTGTGGGCAAGGTGTGGTTGGTGCCGCTGGCATAGTCACCCACACTTTCCGGCGAATAATGACCCAGGAAAACGGAACCGGCATTTACCACTTTTTCTGCCATCCGCTCCGGGTATGCGCATGCCAGTATCAGGTGTTCTGCAGCGTATTCGTTTAATAAATCTAAAGCTGTTTCTTCATTCTCCACCAGTATGATCCGGCTATTCTTCAGTGCCTGTGCGGCCAGTTCTTTACGGGGTAGTGCATCGAGCTGTTTTTCCAGTTCGGTCAGTAGATCCTTCACAAGTATTTCATTAACCGTTACCAGCAACACCTGGCTGTCGGCACCATGTTCGGCCTGGCTTAGCAGGTCGGCTGCCACAAAAACGGCATTCGCAGTATTGTCTGCATATACAGCCACTTCACTGGGACCGGCCGGCATGTCGATGGCCGTACCATCCTTCTGTACCAGTAGTTTGGCGGCAGTAACGTACTGGTTGCCCGGTCCGAATATCTTGAACACCTGTGGTATTATATCCGTACCGTAGGCCATAGCGGCAATAGCCTGTGCACCTCCTGCCTTAAATATTTTAGTAACACCCACCAGTTGAGCAGTATACAATATTGCAGGATGAATACGGCCTTCTTTTCCCGGTGGCGAGCATAAAATAATATCGCTGCAGCCCGCGATCTTTGCCGGTATGCCCAGCATAAGTATGGTGGAAAAAAGCGGGGCAGTGCCGCCCGGTATATATAATCCTACTTTTTCGATCGGTACATTTTTTCGCCAGCATTTAACGCCAGGCATTGTCTCTATCATGTCCACAGCCAATACCTGCCGTGTATGAAAACATTCTATATTGGCCTTTGCCTGCAATATGGCCTGTTTCAGTTCTTCCGGTACCTGCTCCACGGCTTCCGTTATTTCGGAAGACGTTACTTCCAAAGTGGAAAGGGATACTTTATCGAACATGAGCGAAAACCGGCGTACGGCTTCATCGCCATTCGCCTTCACTTCTTTCAGAATGTTGGAAACACTTGATTCCAGCGACGAAGTATCCATCGCCGGGCGTTGAAGAATTTTTTTCCAGTCACTTCTTGGAGGATGTTTTATTATCTGCATACGTGCTTGTGTTAGATAATCATCTTTTCAATTGGTATTACAAGTATGCCCTGCGCACCGGCATCTTTTAATTTTTCAATAATTTCCCAGAAATCATTTTCGTTGAGTACGCTGTGTACGCTGCTCCAGCCCGCCTCGGCAAGAGGTAGCACCGTAGGGCTCTTCATTCCCGGAAGCAGACCGATTATATTTTCCAGGTTTTCATTGGGCGCATTCAGTAATATGTATTTGGTATTCTTTGCCTTCTTAACAGACTGTATGCGGAAAAGTAGCTTGTTGAGTATTTTTAACTGTTCTTCGTCCAGGGCAGGATTGCGGATCAGCACGGCCTGTGATTGCAGGATCGTCTCTACTTCTTTCAGACCATTCATAAAAAGCGTGGACCCGCTGCTGACAAGATCACAAATAGCATCTGCCAGTCCGATACCCGGCGCTATTTCCACCGATCCGCTGATTTCATGAATTTCCGCATTGATATGATGCTTTTTCAAAAACTCTGCTACGATCACCGGGTAGCTGGTGGCAATTTTACGGTTATCCAGGTAATGTACAGAATCGTACTTTTCATTTCTTCCTACCGCTATGCTGAGCCGGCATTTACCATAACCCAATTTTTCCACGACTACCACTTCCTTTTCCTTTTCGTATACAACGTTCTCTCCCACGAAGCCGATATCGGCCACGCCGTCTTCTACGTACTGCGGTATATCATCATCGCGGAGAAAAAAAACTTCCAGAGGAAAATTGGTCGCTTCCGCTTTTAATTTATTGACGCCATTGGAAATATCGATGCCGCATTCTTTTAATAATTTAATAGAATCATCGTGCAGGCGGCCCGACTTCTGTATAGCTAACCGTAATATCATATTGTACTTTTTAAATAAAAAAGGCCTACCCTCCGGTAAGCCTTTTAATGTCCTATTATTCAACACAAAACATCACAGCTTACCTATATGCAGGTAATGATGATGATGGATATGTATGTTTGTATTCATATTGATGTGCAAAGTAAAGGGAAACCGGGTTGCTTCCAAAAAAATATTGTTACATCTTTTTAGCATCTTCCAGGAACTTGGCCAGGCCGATATCGGTAAGTGGGTGTTTCAGCAGTCCGAGAATAGGTTCCAGCGGGCAGGTACAAACGTCTGCTCCTGCTTCCGCACACTTTACGATGTGCAGGGCAGTACGGATAGATGCTGCCAGGATTTCTGTTTTATAACCCTGTAATTTATAGATGCGCGATATCTGTGCGATCAGTTCTACCCCGTCCCAGTTGCTGTCGTCTATGCGTCCTATAAAAGGAGACACGTAAGCAGCGCCGGCTTTTGCCGCCAGGATGGCCTGCCCTGCACTGAATACCAGGGTGCAATTGGTCTTGATGCCATTATCGGTAAACCATTTGATGGCTTTTACGCCGTCCTTGATCATCGGCACTTTTACAATAATATTCGGGTGAATAGCCGCCAGTTTTTTTCCTTCTTCCACGATGCCGTCAAACGTAGTACCCAGTACTTCCGCGCTGATATCACCATCCACCATTTCACAAATGGCTTTGTAATGATTGGTGATGGCCTCCTCTCCTTTAATGCCCTCTTTGGCCATCAGTGAAGGGTTGGTGGTAACGCCATCAAGGATTCCGAGGTCGTTTGCTTCCTTGATCTGTGCAAGATTGGCTGTGTCTATAAAAAACTTCATGTTATATATTTGAAGATAATAGTAATAAAAAAAGGCAAGTTACTTACATCGCACCGCTCAACCGCTTACCCTTGCTGTCTTCCGACCCTGGGGGAGTTCAGCAGGAGCTGGTCGTATAAGACTTGCCGGGTGCAAATGTAATTAAAAAAATCATTTTCCAAAGATGAATTAATTGGTACCGTGTTTAACAGATTATTAATAGCCCGGCCTTGCGGTGAGTGAGTTTATACGGGTAATACCTACCAGTTTATCGGCACGATCGCCCAGTGCCCGGTAATAGACCAGTATCGTGTAGGTATTCTCCGTATCCCAAAAATTGCCTTCGGTAAAGTTAAAGTCCGCTTTGAACGCGGGGGCATTCCGTTCGGATGTTACGTACGCATAATCGTAATACCCCTGTTTCACGAACAATGCCGTTTCGTACATGCCCGTTTGCGCATTAAATTCCATTTTTGCATTGGGCTGGTCGCCATAATCGGTAAGTTCGCCGAACAGGTAAACATCCCTGCCTCCGAGAGCCATTTTGCCGGGAGGCGAATAAGAGAAATGAACGGTTGCATAGTCTGCCTGCCAAAAGGGATTGATACCATCCAACACCTCGTTGAAGTACATGCCGTTATTGTCCTTATACATTACAAAACGTTGCTGGGTCCTGTCTCCGTCTGGCACTACCAGTATATCCGTTTTATTGCCAGAATAATCAGCTTTGGCTACGCGGTCGCTCTGAAGCCGGAAGCTCCGCAGATCCAGCCATCGCCATTCCCTGCCACCGGGAAAAAGGGCATCCTGCTCCGTATTATATTCCAGCGAACCGGGCCGCATAAAAGTGGGTTTTATGTTACGGATACTATTGTCCCACCGGTTATTTTGCAGTATGCACACATTGATCTGCTGCATGGCATTTACCAGGTTTAGCCTGGCGGTACTGACGGTGAACTGTATTTTCTGGTGGGTTCTAAAATACTGCCCGTTAAAAGGCTGCTGTATCTGGGCCCCGATGGGCAATATATCTTCCACCACCAGGAAACGCCGCGAAAACAATACTTTGGAAGTATCTCCATCTGCGAACACTTTCAGCAAATAATTACCCGAGCGGGAGGGTGCAGCGTTCTGCTGGGGAATCATCGCCTGGTAATGTATGTATTTAGTATATGCGATAGAAGAAGACCGGTAAGTAGTGATGCGCTGCTGCGTAAAGCCCCTGATATAATCGAACTGGCTGATCACGGCAGGTGTCCAGTCGGCATTGCATAGCAGGAATGTATAAGAATAATTGCGGATGGTAGGGTCCAGATCGTCAAAATGCAGTTCGAGCCGCTCACCACTGTTCAAATTATAAATGGGATATGCCAGCGGGTTATTAAATACATAAAGTTTTATATTCCTGATATTGGGATAATACACATGGTCCGGAATCTGCGCATATGTAAAGAAACAGCTCAACAGGCCAATTGCAATGATAGATAGCTTCATACATCGAATTTAGTTAAAAAATGTTTCCCTACTTTTGATGTAAACACGCTTTCTTGAATGTAGCCAGTTTTATAGCCCGCCGGATCGCCTTTAACCAGCATAAGTCCTTTTCCCGCTTTATCATCAGGCTGGCGATAGCAGCCACCGTTATCAGCGTGGCGGTCATGATCGTTGCCATGGCTTTTACCAATGGTTTCCAGTTTGCCATCAGTCAGAAAATATTCAGTTTCTGGGGGCATATCCGCGTGCAGCATTTTCAGCCCAATCATGTATCTATCGCAGAGGAACTTCCCATAGAAAAGGACGATACCATATTGCAGATGCTGAGAAAGAACCCGGACATACAAAGCGTCACTACGTTTGCTGTCAAAAATGCGATATTAAAAACCAATGAGACGATAGAAGGGATACTGTTTAAGGGGGTGGAAAAAAGCTACGACTTCCGGAATATCGACCGTTTCCTGGAGCAGGGCCGCTGGGTGCATTTCCCGGATAGCGGCTATAGCAGCGATATCAATCTTTCCGCTTACACGGCCAGGCAGTTAAAGCTCCGGGTAAATGATAAAGTACTGATCTATTTTATACAATCAGACGGCTCCGCCCCGCGAGCAAGAAAACTGAATGTAGCAGGCATTTATAAAACAGGTATCGACGAATATGATAAATTGCTGGCTGTGGGCGATATGCGGCTGATACAGCGACTGAACGACTGGACGCCGCAGGAAATAGGGGGTTACGAAATATTTGTAAAGAAGTACGATACCATGGATTCGGTGAATTCCTCCATTTTTTATCATCTCCCCGCTGCATGGAACAGCCAGACAACACGGCAACTGAACCCGAACATCTTTGACTGGCTGAATCTGCAGGATCAGACCATCATAATAGTCCTCATCATTATGACCCTTGTTGCCGTTCTTAACCTGATCACCTGCCTGATTATACTGGTACTTGAACGAACCCGAATGACGGGTATTTTAAAGGCACTTGGTGCATCCAACGGAACGCTTCAGCGCATTTTTCTGTACCACGGCATCATAATAGCTTTATCGGGAATAATACTTGGCAACCTGCTCGGACTGGGTATCTGCTGGCTGCAGCAGCGGTATGGTTTTATCCCGTTACCGGAAGAAATGTATTATATTTCAAAAGCGGAAGTGAAAATTGTATGGTGGCATGTAGTGATGATAAACCTGGCTACGCTGCTGATCGCTTTTTTAGTACTTATTATTCCTACTTTCATCATCAGGAGAGTACAGCCGGTGAAGGCTATTAAATTTGTCTGAAAACATCGGGTTATACTTTTTTACGCAGTGGACAATACCCCTATTCCGATATTGCCCTGGCATAATTATGGGAAGATATCTATAAAACGTATAACTATGGATATCATTATTCAATCATTAGGATTTCAGGCAGGAGATACATTGGAAAATTTTATACGGGAAAAGTTGCATACCCTTAAAAGCGGAGATATTGTAAGAGCCAACGTTACATTGTATAAAGGACCCGACAGCAATCCTGATAATAGTTATTGCGAGATTCGTCTCGAGATTCCGGGGAACGACCCTTTTGTGAAAAAGCATAGTCCTTATTTTGAAACCTCGGTGAGCGAATGCGTGGAAGTATTGACACAAAAGCTGCAAAAACATAAGAGTAAAATAATTGATTCCCGCAAGGCGGAAACCCTGCTCATTCAGGACAAAATAAACGAAGCCGGGGAAGATGCCCCGGACGCAGATGTAGAGTTAGAGGATGTTGTTAAATAAATTAACATAACCTTTAAAACAAAGCGCTCTCCGGTCGCGTATTTATCTTAATTTAGATGTTGTATGTATAAATTCTCCTGGTTTTATTTTACCGCCGCTATCCTGCTTTCTACAGCAGGCTGCCAAAAATCGGACAGTACGGAAAATGTGCCGGAGCCCGTATGTGAACCGGTAAGCTTTGCCAGCTCTCCCTCGAGTGAAGTATATATCGTGATATTGAAGGACGGTGACCCGGGAGCACGCAAGAAGCAGTCTATGGAAACTGCCCGATTAGCCGGTAATCATCTTTTATCGAGGTATCGTATTCCGGAACAGCAAATGGACATCGTTCTTAATACGGTAAACACCGGGTTTATAGCCCGGCTCACCCGTGACCAGGCGATACGTCTGCAAGCAGATGAAGAGGTGAAACTCGTGGAACAGGACCGGATTATTGCATTGGAAAAAGGCTGTTTTACCGTTGAAACCGCGTCAACGGTGCAGTGGGGAGTCCGCCGGACCGGGGCGGATGATGGTACCGGTAAAAGAGTATGGATTATAGACACCGGAGTAGATACCGATCACCCGGATCTGAATGTAGATCTAACACTTAGCAAATGTTTTATCACCAACGAAACATCGGTGGAAGATGAGAATGGTCATGGTACGCACGTGGCAGGTATTATAGGTGCATTAAATAATTCCCGCGGCGTATTGGGAGTTGCTTCCGGCATAAGTATCATTGCGCTCAAGGCTTTAAATAACGATGGAGAGGGAAATACCAGCGGGCTGATAAGGGCTCTTAATTATGTGGGCCAGAATGCTAAAGCAGGTGAAGTAGTGAATATGAGCCTTGGGGCAGATACTATTTCCAATGCCCTTGATAATGCAGTAAGGACGCTTGCTGAAAAAGGCATCCTTTTTTCCATAGCTGCAGGAAATGACGCCAAGAAAGCCATTCTTGCTTCGCCAGCGAGGGTTAACCATCCCAATGTTTTTACCGTATCAGCCATAGACAGCCTGGGCAGGTTTGCCACCTTCTCCAATTTTGGAAATGATGCGGTAGACATTGCGGCGCCCGGCGTTCGGATCGTGTCTACTTTCAGTGAAGGAAGGTATGCGCGGCTAAGCGGCACTTCGATGGCTGCACCACATGTGGCCGGTATATTGGTATTGAATGGAGTTAATATTAAAACAAAAGGAACCGCGTCCGACGATCCGGATGGAATACCTGATCCTATTATTTCTTTCTGATATTATGAGATAAGCTTTCACACTAAGTGCGAAAGTAGGATGCCGGCAGCTACGGCCGCATTCAACGATTCGGCTTTACCTCTCCGGGCTATAGTTATACGGTGGGTTGCTGAGTCCAGTAATGGCACCCGTATTCCTTTTGATTCGTTTCCTATAAGTATTATTCCCTCATTGATCTTTTTATATTCAGTTATATCCTTTCCTTGCAGCGAGGCGGCGTAAACGGGCACGGCAGGTATTTCTTTTATAAAGCGGAGCAGATCATCGTAAATAACCTGTACCCTTCCTATACTACCCATAGTTGCCTGTACTACTTTAGGGTTATATACATCTGCGCTTTCTTCGGATGCGATAACATATTCTATCCCAAACCAATCGGCGATTCGTATCAGCGTGCCCATATTACCCGGGTCCTGTATGCCATCCAGCATAAGCGATATTCGATCGTTAAAGCCTGTTACTTTACGAAAAATGGGCTGATGAAAAATTCCTATTACCTGGTTGGGGGTAGATAAAGCGGATATCTTTTCCAGTTCATAATCTTTAACTTCAATCACCATCCCGGGGGCTAACGATTCACATATATCCTTATTGGCATTCAACCATTCTTCTGTAGCATAAAGGGCTTTTAACAAGATAGAGGGGGAATTTAGTAATTCAATGATTATCTTAGGGCCTTCGGCAGTAAATTGTTTCAGTTCGTCCCTGAATTTTTTATGGCCCAAACTTTGAATATATTTGACCTCCGATTTTGTGATCATGCATTTATCATTTTATTGCGCTTTTATTGTTATCGTATTCTCCGTTTCATGTGTAGTGCCGCGCAATTACCAGCCCAACAAACCTTTTGTATTTAAAACGAACATAAATATACAGGGAAATTTAAACGCCACCGAAAAAGCGGATCTTAAGATGGGGTTGGAGAATCAACTGGATGATAGTCTGCAGGTAAAAATGGTATCACTCGCTGGCGTGAGAAAAACATTAAAGAACCCGGCTGCGTTCGATACCAATTACGTAAACCGTTCCATCATTTATATGAACGCGCTGATGAATTCCAGGGGCTTTTATAAATCCGTCATTACCTGGGATTCCACCATGAAAACGCTGGGGACGGGTAAAAAAAAACAGATGCGGGTCACCGTCAACTTCCTCGTAGAAACGGGCAAGCGGCTACGCCTGGATTCAACAGCTTTCCTGTTGAACGATTCGCTGCTGCAGAACCTGGCACTGCAGGAAAAGAACAAGTCGCTACTCCAAAAAGGAGAGCCCTATTCCAAACAAGTGGTATCCTCGGAGATAGACCGTTTGCTGGAGCTGTTTAAAAATAACGGATATTTCCGCATGTCGAGGGAAGACCTGTATGCCGAAGTAGACACGGTAGTAGAAGCCCTGATCAACCCCTTTCTCGATCCCCTGGAACAGGCTGCCCTGCTCGAGGAAGTAAACCAGCGAAGAGAGAATCCAACCATCAGCGTGATTATCCGGCAACGTCTGAAAAGGGATAGTACCCATTTAAAAGTATTTCATATTAAAGACGTAAATATTTACCCGGAACTGAAACTGGTAGAGGACAGCACGGGGATGGCTTACGACACCACTTCAAAGAAAGGCATCACTATTTTCAGCAGGGTCAATAAATTTAAACCCGGTTTCGTGGCCGGGCAATCGGCTTTAAAACCGGGGGAGTTGTTCCGCCAGGAGAACTATTTCAAAACGGTAAATAATTATTATAAAATGGGGGCATGGCAAACGGTGACGGTAGACGTATACCCTAATGATTCCGCGGCCAATGTGGACGTAGCCATCAGGCTATACCCAGCCCGTAAACAAACCATGATAGTAGACCTGGAAGCAAGCCGCAATACCGGCGATGTGATAACCACCTCCAACCTGTTCGGGTTTGGACTAAGCCTTGGCTTCCGCAATGTGAATGTGGCAAGGGAATCGATAGAAACCAATACCAATGCCCGCTTCGGGATAGAGCTCGGAACGAGAACACAGCTGATTCAAACAACGCAGATCAGCCTCACCCACGATATATTTATACCCAAAGCCCTCCTTTATTTAACCCCGGGCAAAAAAGAAAAGATACTTTCTTCCCGTACAATTCTCAACTTCAATGGTTCCTGGACCGACCGAAGACAGTTCTTTACGCTGGGATCACTAAACGGCTCCATAGGATTTGAATACAGCTATAAAAGGCATTCTTTTACGGTAGTGCCTTTTAATATAGAATTAGTGCGTTTGGGGGAAACGGACAGCCTTCAAAAGCTGTTCACTTCTATTCCCAACCTTCGCTTTTCATTTAATAACGGGATGGTGATCAGCCAGAAATTTATATACAGGGCATTCTTTGAAAAGAATAACAAAACAACCACCATCAAAGCAGGACTCGAAGAAAGCGGTGCACTGATCGGGCTGATTAAATATGTGGATCGCGAGTCGGGCCTTTACCGCTTTGTAAAACTCGATGCCGAGTTTGTCCATAAGATCAATTTCCCGCGGAGTGGATGGGCTTTCCGTGCTTATGGGGGTATAGGAGTACCTTATGGCAAGCAGCGCAACGGCAACCTGGAGCCATCGCTGCCTTTTTTTAAATCGTTTGTTGCAGGTGGGCCTAACAGCATGCGGGCATGGCAGGTGCGCCGGCTCGGCCTTGGCTCCAGCAATTATTACGATACTCTCAATGGCGGAGGATACGACCGCTACGGGGATATACAACTGGAAGCCAATATAGAATACCGTTTCAACCTCGCTACTTTCCAGGGTATAAAGATAAAAAGTGCCCTCTTTACGGACATGGGCAATGTGTGGGATAGAAATCTCAGTAACCGTCCTGAGCTGGTGAATACCTCTTTCCGTTTTTCCCGTTTGTATAAAGACCTGGCCGTGGCGGCAGGTACCGGCTTACGCTTCGATTTCGATTATTTCCTTATCCGGTTCGACTGGGCATATAAAATAAAAAACCCGGTATTTTATACTATCGACGACGGATGGTTTCAGCATCTTAAATTAAGAGGCGGCCAGTTTCAACTGGGTATCAACTATCCATTCTGATTCTGTATTACCTGGGTGCCGGGCAGGCTTGCCATAAAATCTTCCATACTCATAGCATCTTCGATTAAGAAAGAACCGATACGGGTTCGGCAAAGTTTACTTAAATGGCCACCGCACCCGAGTGCCGCACCCAGGTCGTTGGCCAGGCTACGGATATAAGTGCCGGTGGAGCATACTATTTTAAAGGAAACAACCGGCAAATCCACGTACGTAATGGCAAACTCCATCACCGTTACTTTGCGTGGTTCTATTTCCATTTCTATTCCTTTTCTTGCCAGTTCGTATAACCGGACTCCGCCCTTCTTGATCGCCGAATGCATAGGCGGCACCTGCAGTATTTCGCCGGTAAAGGAACGGGTAGCGGCTATAATGTCTTCTTTCGTCAGGTGAGAGAAAGGTTTTTCATTTTCAGGAATGCTTTCGAGGTCAAATGTGGGCGTGGTGGAGCCGAGGGTAATAGTGCCCGTATACTCTTTTTCCCGGGCCATGTATTCATTGATCTTTTTCGTAAACTTACCGGTGCATACGATCAGCAGACCGGTAGCCAGCGGATCAAGGGTTCCCGCATGTCCTACTTTCTTTATCTTAATAGAGTTCCTTATTTTTCGTACTACATCGAAGGAGGTCCAGTGCAGCGGTTTGTCTATCAGCAAAACCCTTCCTTCCAGGTATGTATTTGACGCGGATGATTCCATATATCAGATAGCCTGCCGGGCCTTTAATTCAAGATATTTGTTCAGCGCATTCACAGTCACATTTTCAGGCGCGGTAAGTATGGAGAGGATACCGTATTTCTGCAGTTCTTTCACGATGAGTTTTTTCTCGAATACAAATTTTTCAGCGATCGTTTTGGTATAGATGGACTCCACATCCGAAACATTTTTCTCCGTCAGTTCCTTTAATTCCGTATTCTCGAAAAATACTACCAGCAAAAGATGGTGCTGTGCTATTTTACGAAGATAAGGCAACTGGCGTTCCATGCCGCTCATGGATTCGAAATTGGTAAAGAGTACAACAAGACTTCTCTGGGTAACACGGGTACGTATATGAGCATACAGGTGTTCGAAGTCGCTTTCCAGGTAGCGGGTTTTCTGGTTGTACAGCACTTCCAGTATCGATTGCATCTGCGTCAGTTTTTTGTCGGCTATAACGGTGCTGCCTGGTTTTTCGGAGAACGTGATCAGTCCTGCCCTGTCCTGCTTCAGTAATGCAACATTGCAAAGTACCAGCGTTGCATTTACTGCGTAGTCCAGCAGGCTGAGTCCGTCGAAGGGCATCTTCATTACCCTTCCTTTATCGATCACGCAATATATTTGCTGGCTTCTTTCATCCGTATAGTGATTGACCATCAACACCCCTTTGCGCGCCGTCGCCTTCCAGTTAACGGTTCTATAATCATCTCCGCCCACATATTCTTTTATCTGTTCAAATTCCATGCTGTGCCCTATGCGTCTTATTTTCCGGATACCCGCTTCGCTCAGCCGGTTGTGTACGGCCATCAGCTGGTACTTCCGCATTTGTATATAAGACGGGTATACGGCGACATCTCTCGTTGCTTCATGCTTAAACCGACGCATCACCAGGCCGATAGGGCCACGAGTGTATACGTTTATGCTGCCGAAGGAATAGGCCCCCCTTTTAACCGGGCGCAGTTTATATTCTACGAAGCCGGTAGCATGGGGCGCCAGGGTGGTTTTGAACAACACATCGCGGCGCTGGAACTGGTGAGGTATTTCATCCACTATCTCCAGGTGTATGGGAAAGTCGTAAAAGCTTTCCAGGGTGAGCGTTACCGGGTTTTCATCGCCGTTACTAAAGCGGTCGGCATGTGTTCGTATGGCCAGCACGCCCCGGTGGTTCGTAAAAAGAAACAGGTAATCCAGCAGGAAAAGCACTACCGCCACCGCCGTTAACACAAACGGAATCACCCCTAGCCAATGCAGAAAAAAGCGCAGGAGGATGAGCAGGGCGCAGGTGGAAAGTACCATATACCATCTTCCGGGAAGAAAGAGGTCACCTATATATTTTTTCCATTTTATTTTCACTATCGCGGAACTTCTATTTTCTTTAAGATGGCTTCTATCGTTTCATCGGCCGTAACGCCTTCCATTTCTTTTTCGGGGGTAAGAATAATTCGGTGCCGTAGTACTGAAGGCACTACATATATCACATCATCTGGTGTTACAAAATCCCTGCCCTGCATAGCGGCAAAAGCCTTAGACGCTTTCAGCACGGCTACAGAAGCCCGGGGAGATGCACCCAGGTAAAGCGATTTATTGCTGCGCGTTTCATGAATAATGCGGGCGATATATTCCAGTATCTTTTGCTCTACGTGCAGGCTGCTCACCTGCGCGCGGTAGGTTTCCATTTCGGCGGCGGTTAATACGCTTTGCACTATTTCACTGAAATGAGATATCCGGCCTTCGTTGGTATTCATCAGTATTTTCACCTCTTCTTCCATAGTTGGATACTGCACGCTGATCTTGAACAGGAAACGATCCAATTGCGCTTCGGGCAACCGGTAGGTACCTTCCTGTTCTATAGGGTTCTGGGTGGCGATTACCAGAAAGGGACGGGGCATCTGGTAGGTAATACCGTCGAAGGTTACCTGCTTTTCTTCCATTACCTCGAACAAAGCGGCCTGTGTTTTAGCGGGGGAACGGTTGATCTCGTCGATCAGAACGATATTGCTGAATACCGGGCCCTGTTTATATTGAAATGTACCGTTCTGCGGATTGAAAACGGAAGTGCCCAATACGTCGCTCGGCATCAGGTCGGGGGTAAACTGGATACGGGAAAAGGGCACTTCAATGCTCCTGGCCAGTAATTTGGCCGTAAGTGTTTTGGCCACCCCCGGCACCCCTTCTATCAGCACATGCCCGTCGGCCAGTATGGCCGCCATCAGCAGGTCTATCATATCTGCCTGTCCTACGATCACCTTTCCTATTTCGGCCCTTACGCGCTGTATGGCCGCATTTAACTGACTAAGATCGGTTCGGGGAACATACGATGTTTCTTCCATTGTTATATTTTTTTACTATTTGGCTTTACTGTAGAAATCGTCAATTAATTCATTCAACTGCAGCAGTGCGTCATCATCTATATAGCCGCTCTGCTGTGCCTGGCGTATTACGCGCACAAGTTCATTTACTTCTTCTTTTTGTACCCCGGATTTTTTAGTCAGCATTTCAATGAATGTATTATCCATTACACCGGTGTTCAAATAAAAAGCCGAGCGGATAAACTCCAGGAAGTAGCCGATCTTTTTTTCCGCGATATTCTTGTTATCCTTTTTATTAAAATATACATTGCCCACTGTCTGCACAAATTCAAGACTGGTATTCTTCAAAGGCTCTATTACCGGAATAACCCGCTGCCTTCTTTTCATTTCGAACAGCACGAATAGCAGCATGGTAATGATCGTTATGCGTAATGCCCATTTCAGGTATAAGTTGCCCAGTATAAAACGAAGGGGATTGCCTGAGCCTTCAGGACCCATTTTGTAAAACTCATCCCATAATATACTGTCCACACTGCCGGGAATATAAGATAAGGCTTTTGCGGTATAGTCTGCATTATTACCGGTAAGCATAAAATAATTACTGAAACATAAAGGATTTACATTTACCAGGAAAGCACCTTCGCCATAAGGTATCTTTACGAATACCGGTGCCCTGGATTGATTGGTGCCCAGTACGATGGTATGAGCGGTATCGTAATTGCCAAGGTATCCGTCCAAAGTCATCCGCTTAAAGCCGTAATCTCTTTTTGCTTTCAGCGCCGGGTTTACAAAATTGATGGTGGTAGAGTCTTTATTAAACACCTCTATGCTGCTGCTTATTTTCAGCTTCAGACTGTCCATCATTTCCTCCTCAATATTATCGGATGCAAGAAACACATAGTTTCCCGTTACCACATACGTCAGCAACGCATCCACGTCCTCGTGCGAAAGCCTAAGCTGCGGAGCAATGAGCACATAAGCGGTATTACTGTCCTCCAGATCGGCCACCTGGTCGTATACGGGTAGCCGGTACGACGTAACCCCCACACCGGGAAACAGGTTCTTCAACTGGTTATAAAGTACATAACTTCCATACGGGTTTTTGTCTTCCTTAGATAGTGTGACCGTCCAGTCCACCGGCCGCGGACGGTTGGCCTCCACTATAAAATACAGCGTGAGCACCACTATAAAAGCCACCATAAACCATCTGTATCCTTTCAAGCTATTTAAGTTGTCGGTTAAACTGAGTGAATTGATCATTTACTATTGCGAACTCTTTATCGTCGATCGGCAGATCGCCATACCAGTTATTTTCAAATTGCATGGTGAGGTCGCTGAAGTGTTGCTGGTAAGCAGTGCCTCCCAGTTCCCTCAGATATGCTATATTGGTTTTGTCGATCTGCCATTGAATAAGCTTCCGGTCGGTAAGCGTCTTTAATACCTGCAGATACAGCAGGCGCACTGCCAGCCGGAAATTCCCGGTTTCTGTCGCCTGCCTGATGGAGGCTTCAAAATCGATAGCATGTATATTCTCCTCACCCGTTTTATAGGCCCATTTCTCTCCTTTATTCTTTTTACCAAAAAGGCCGGTGGAGCTCATGCCTGTTAGCTTGATAACAAAAAAAACGATAATGGCAACGGCCAGCAGTATCAGTACAGCATTGAATGTGTATTTTCCCTGTTTGGTGCGAAACAACTGCGCGATCTGCCATTCTATCCAGTCGATGGCGCGCTGCACCCACGACCTCGCCGGCTCCGATACGCGTTCGTATTGAAAGCGGCGGTCGTTCTTATAGGCATTTAACTCCTGCGGCAAAAATTTGCGCACGTCGATTCTTGTACTGTCGTACAAAATCGGTTCCTGCGCGGGCAGGGGCCATTTACACCAAAGCAATACGGTTATCAGGAGAAAGTAACGCATCAGTTAATACTCTTCTTCTATATTATTAAAATTGCTGTCTTTGGTTCCGATGCTGTCGATACGGCTCAGGAGGCCTGTGCCATCTCGTTTTTCCACCAGGGTAAAGTAATGGAAAGCAATAGAAACGAGGTAAACGATATAAAACGTATAGGAGAAAATATTCAGAAAGGAAGTTACTATACCTACTGTGGTCGATATGTCTTTCGTGGAAAGATAGGCGATCACTCCTGCTATGGCACCTACTACGAGCCCTACGATACCCGAACTGAAATTATATACCAGGAAAGCCACCAGGTATACGGCGAACGAGCTCCAGAAGTTTTCTTTCACTATCTCGAAACAACGGCTGAAAGCATTTCCGAAATCTTTATCCTCCATCATCACTATAAATACAAAGGGCACCCATACTACTGCCAGCCATACACCCGGTGCCAGGCAAAATACAAAGCCTATGAGGGTAAGCAGGGTAATGGGAATACCATATAATAATATTTTGAAAAAATACTGCTTGAAAACGGACCATACATCTTCTATGGAAGGAGTATTGCCGTTGTTTTCCACATAGAGTTTAATATACGCCGTAAAAGCCACCTGCATAGCCACGAACGTGATCCACATACTGAAAATCATGGAAAAGTATCCAACGTTCAATATATCGGACACCCTGTTTTCCCGTATCTTCCGGCCGGACAGCAGATCTCCCAGTCCACCCATTGCTCCCGACTGATATATACCATACAGGATAGCCTGTATAACCATAAGGACACCGCAGATAGCAAAAAAACTGGCCAGCAGTGGTTTAAACTGCATGCGTATAAACAGGAAGGTATCATTCAGATTCTCCCCAAAGTCTCTTATTTTTCTGAATTCAATTTTTTGTTCAGCCATAGTTTAAAATTTTGGTCTTCAGGGGTCGTTTGCCGGTCTTTCATAACCTGTACGCGCTTGTGTAGCCGTATGGGGTATATGATGAAGTACCATATGATTAACGATAGGGAGCCGGCCAGCAGGAATATATTCAGCCATAGAGGCATTACCTGGTAATGCCTGGTTACAAAACCTTCCAGAAAGGCGGCTACCAGGAAAAAAGGCACCAGTCCCACGACGATCTTCAGGGCATCCCTGCCGCGCTTCTGCAGGGAATACCATCGCGAATAGGTACCCGGGAAAAGCAGGCTGTTACCTAGTATGAGTCCCGAACACCCGGCCACAACGATTACCGACAATTCGATGGTACCATGTATAAATATGGCCAGGATGGATGCGGTGCCCAGGTTACGCGCAAAGAAGAACTGTACGAATGCTCCCACCATCATACCATTCTGTATCAGCAAATACACGGTGCCTACGGAAAAGAAGATGCCCAGCATAAAGGCGATAAAAGCCACTCTTATATTATTAAAGGCGATCAGGAAAAACATATTGAATTCACCACTTTGCTTATATATCCCGAAAGGGTCGCCCTGGCTGATGTTCTCGAGGGTTTTGTTCACGTATGCATCTCCCGCAACCACTCTCAAAAGGTTATCATCGTAATGTGCCGAAAGTGCTCCCAGAAAACAGGCCGCGATAAAAAACAGGAATGCATATAGCAGTTGCCGCTGGTACTGTTTAAATATCCAGGGCAATTCGAATTGCCAGAAACTGAAAATACGGGAGGTCTTTTCTTTTTTATTGCGATATATCTTCTGGTAAAACCGGGCGGCCAGCCCGTTCAGGTACTTACTGGTATTACTTTTGGGATAGAAAGTTTTTGAGTAAGCGAGGTCATCCGTGAGCTCTATAAACCGGTCTGCAAACGTATCCGGGCTCTCGGAATGAAGGGCTTCCTGCTCATACTGCTTCCACTTCTCCGCATTTTGCTTAAGAAACTGTGCTTCTCTCATGATTGTTTACGACGGTAAGATAAGAGAAAATTTCTTTTAACAGCACTTTCTGTGTAGGTTTGTCTTACTATCAACTGTATGAACACCATTAAAATCACTACTTCGCAGAATATTGAACTGGAATATGACCTTGCCGGACTGGGAGAACGCATCGTAGGAAGAATTATAGATATGCTGATAGTGGTAGCTTACATCGTTCTGCTTTTTGCTATTCTTTACGGTTTTGCCGGAGATACGTTTATCGATCGAAATTTATGGGTCCTTATATTTTTTATACTCCCTATTGTTTTTTACGACCTGGTCAGCGAGATACTGATGAACGGCCAGAGCGTGGGTAAAAGAGTGATGAATATTAAAGTGGTAAGCATCGATGGGGCAAGGCCGACGCTAGGGCAATACCTGATCAGGTGGCTGTTTCGCCTGGTGGATTTTACCCTTACCAGCGGACTGTGCGCACTTATTTCCGTAGCCGTGAGTGCCCGTAAACAAAGGGTGGGAGATATGGTGGCAGCTACTACACTTATCCGCACCACCGCCCGCACCAATATAGAAGATACCATCTACACGCCCACGTCTATAGCCAATTATACCGTTTCTTTTCCGGAGGTGATCCATTTATCCGACAGGGATATTCAACTGGTGAAAGAGGTGATCCTGAATGTGAATAAAACCGGTAACTCCGTGCTTGCCTACCAGGCCGCAGACAAAATCAAGCAGACCCTCCGGGTACAGAGCGAGCTGGAACCTTTGTACTTTTTACATGTTCTGATGGCGGATTATAACCACCTGACATCAAAACTCTAACACTTAACCAGGAGCCAGTATAGTAAACGGATAGGAGGGAATATTGCGCATGACGGCAAAAACGATCACTATCAACAGAACAATCTTTATAAATGAAGGCGAATAGAACACACGCTGTTCCATTTTGTTTGTATCGTTAAAGGCATTCCAGATAAATACAATAGCCGAATAAATAATAAACGGTAAACTTATTACCAGCAAACTATTTTTTTTAAGTGCCATTAAAACATCTCCATGCAATAAGGCGGAAACGCTCCGCTGGGAACCACATCCCGGGCAATACCAACCCGTTAACGCGTGAAAAGGGCATACCGGGTGAAAACTATGCGCCGTGGCGGGGTAAAAAAAGTATAGCAGCGACAATAAAGTCACTGCTACACCTACTAAAATGATCTGAATAAAAGGAGCCCTTTTACTCATGAATTAAAATTGTTCATACCGTTTTTGTTCATCCAGAAACCCGTCATGCCCAACCCGAATATGAGTATGATATAAAGGATCAATACCCCCAGACCCACAAAAAATCCGATCTTGGTCCACTTTGCCGCATCCTTGGAAGCTTTCAGCGAACCGGCATAATCCCCGGCTGCGTATTTACTGGATACCTGGGAAGCAAAAACGATACCTGCGATGCCGAAAGGCAGACAGCAGAAAATGGTTACCAGGATCGATTCTACCAGCCAGTTCTTCGGCATGCCGGGAGGCACCTGGTAAGGGGTCTGTTGAAAAGGTTGTTGTTCCATGTTAGTTGTTTATAAGTTTTATCTAAGTAAAGAAATTTTACTTAGATAAAGAAATAAACCTTGATTAATAAGCCCTGGCGAACAGCACCCGCTGACTACTTGGCTTTCCCGAAAATATGCAAAGTCCTTCTTCAGGTGTATTATTCAGCGGTATGCAACGAATGGTCGCTTTTGTTTTTTCTTTGATCTGCTCCTCCGTTGCCACAGTGCCATCCCAGTGGGCGGAAACGAACCCTCCTTCACCATCCAGGATACGTTCCATTTCTTCGAGGGTATCTGCTTTTATGATATGACTGTCCCTGTATGCTTTTGCCCTGTTGAACATATTTTCCTGTATCTCGTCCAGCAGCGCGGTAATCGTTTCGGCGAGCCCGTCGATACTTACGGTCTTCTTTTCTTTGGTATCTCTCCGTGCTATTTCAGCACTGTTGTTTTCCAGGTCGCGTGCACCGATGGCCAGTCGCACCGGCACGCCTTTCAATTCATATTCCGCGAATTTCCAGCCCGGACGGGTGTTATCGTTGTCATCATATTTTACTCGGATCCCTGTTTTTTTTAACTGCTGCACCAGGGCATTTACTTTTTCATCGATCATAGTCTTCTGCTCGGCCCCTTTGTAGATAGGAACTATCACTACCTGCAAGGGAGCTATGCGGGGAGGCAGCACCAGTCCCTCATCGTCGCTATGCGCCATCACCAGGGCTCCTATCAGCCGGGTGGAAACACCCCAACTGGTAGCCCATACATATTCCAGTTTGTTTTCTTTATCGGAAAATTTTACATCGAAGGCTTTGGCGAAATTCTGACCGAGGAAATGCGAAGTGCCTGCCTGCAATGCTTTTCCATCCTGCATCAGGGCTTCAATGCAATAGGTGTTTACCGCGCCTGCGAAACGTTCACTTTCAGATTTTACGCCCTTGATCACCGGCAGTGCCATCCAGTTCTCCACGAAATCGCCGTACACGTGCAGCATCTGTTCGGCTTCGGCGATGGCTTCCTGTTCCGTAGCGTGAGCAGTATGGCCTTCCTGCCACAGGAATTCTGCCGTTCGCAGGAATAAACGGGTCCGCATTTCCCACCGTACTACGTTGGCCCATTGGTTGATCAGGAGGGGAAGATCGCGGTACGACTGTATCCAGCCCTTATAAGTATTCCAGATGATGGCTTCGCTGGTTGGCCGCACGATCAGTTCCTCTTCCAGTTTGGCTTCCGGGTCTACCATCAGCGAACCCTTTTTATCGGGATTGGCTTTAAGGCGGTAATGGGTAACTATGGCGCATTCCTTCGCAAAACCCTCTGCGTTCTTTTCTTCCGCCTCAAACAAGCTTTTAGGTACAAACAGCGGAAAATAGGCATTTACGTGGCCCGTTTCCTTAAACATTTTATCTAATTGATCCCTCATATTTTCCCATAAAGCAAAACCATATGGCTTTATCACCATACAGCCCCGCACAGCCGAATAATCTGCCAGGCTTCCTTTCAGCACTAGGTCGTTGTACCATTGTGAATAATCCGTATTTCTGCTTGTGATCTCTTTACTCATAGCGTTATTTTTCGATACCCCGAAAGCGGGGGCCCTATTTGTCGTCTAATTATTTATTCCCTTATACAATTTAACAGAATGCGTTTCCCGCGGCAAGGAATTTGATGTAACTTTATTTAACAGACCGCAAAAGTATATTTAAAACTCATAATCGTTGTGCCATGCATATAAATAAAATAAACATTTTAATGATCTCCGCAGGAGTGATACTACTTGCAGGATGTTCCGCTGCCTACCAGGCCGGTCAAACCCCTGATGATGTATATTACTCTGCGCCCAAGGAAGTAAGGGCTGGCGGAAATGAGGAATACCTGGCTGTAGATAACAACAGGGACAAATACTCCGCCGACCGCAACAGGGACAATAACCCCGATAATTATGAAACCTACCGTAACGACCGGTGGATGAGAATGAGCATCGGCAACCCTTATTATCGTTCTACTTTTAATAATTACTACTGGAACGACTGGGGATATGCCGGTAATTTCGGATATAACCACGGGTTCAACAATTTTTACGGCTCCAGCGGTCTCGGATTAAGTCTTGGTTATGGTTACCTTAACTCCTGGAACAACCCATGGGGTAATTCTATTTACTGGAACAGTTTTTACAACCCGTATGCTTTTAATTACAACCCGTATGGCTACAATCATATAGGTATTGCTCCCGGTATAAAACCTGTATACAGAACCAGTACAGCACGTCCGTCGGTATTTAATCCCAGGGCTTACGGAAATACCAATGGCCGGTCCAACACGAATTCAAATCGTACTTATTATAATCCAAGAACAGGTGCGTATAGCAATTATAGCAATACTAATTCTGCTAATGGTACAAGGGTAAATACCAATACCCGGCGAAGCAATTCAGCAGGCACTTATTACAACACCAATTCATCCAGGCAAAATAATTCTTACACACCTTCATCCGGCAGTTCGTCTGAAGGCAGGCCACAAAGAACCTATACACCCAGCCCCAGCAGCGGGTCTTCATCAGGTGGAAGCAGTGGCGGAGGTGGAGGCGTAACAAGACCCAGAAGGGGCAATTAATATTTAACATGAAAAGACGATTCGTATTATTGGCGTTATCATTTTACGCACTGAATCTCTATGCCCAGATTCCGGAAGACGCGTTGCGCATGAGCTGGAATATACCGTCAGGCACGGCGCGCAGCCAGGGTATTGGCGGCGCTGTAGGTGCACTAGGAGGAGATATCACATCTACGTTCGTAAATCCTGCGGGATTAGGATTTTATAAAACGAATGATGTAGTATTTACTCCCAGTATCGGGCTGGTAAGTAACAAAGGTAATTTCCGGGGCACGGACAATACCTCGGCTACCAAAAATTCATTTTCCATCGGCACTTCGGGAGCTGTGTTTGCGCTCAGCAATGCTTATAGTCCCTGGAGTCAGGCCTTCAGTATTGCTGTTAACAGGGCGGCCGACTTTAATTCGGCTATTAAATACCGGGGACTCAATACGCTCAGTTCCTATTCTCAGCAATACCTGGAAGAGGCTGAATTCAACGGGCTCGATACGAATAGCGTATACGACTTTCCATTTACTTCCGGTCTCGCCTATTTTACTTACCTCATAGATACCGTACTGGATGCTTCCGGAAATTTCGCCGGGTTTAGAAGCCTTGCTTCTCTTGAAGTAGGATTAAACCAGGAAAAAACGGTTACTACCAGCGGCGGCATTACTGAGCTGGCACTGGGTTTTGGAGCAAGTAAAGGCGACCGAATATACCTTGGTGCAAGTATAGGTATACCCATTCTGAACTATAAAAGAACAACGGTATTCCGGGAGTCGGACGCATCGAACGATCCGGCCAATAGTTTTAATTATTCGGAATACACCCAGAATTATTCCTCTAAAGGAGCCGGTGTTAATCTTAAACTGGGTGCCATATTTAAACCGGTAAACGCGTTAAGAATAGGATTAGGCATTCATACACCCACTTTGTATGGGTTGAGTGAAGAAACCAGTGCTGCTATGACCACCGATACGGAGAATTATCCTCCGAGCCCCGGAGTAGTATCCGTTACATCCGGCGAACTGAATGGTGATCAGACAGCTTATTTTCGATATAATCTTACCAGTCCATGGAAGTTTATGCTGAGCGGTGCCTATGTTTTTGGCCAGGAGGAAGACGTAAAAAATCAGAAGGGATTTATTTCGGCAGATGTTGAATACGTGACGCACGGAAGCTCCCGCTTCGCTTCTTCCCAATCGGATTTTGATCAGACCAGCCAGGATGACTATTATGATGGGATCAACGATGCCACCAGAATTTTATACAAAGGGGCTTTGAATGCCCGGGTGGGCGGCGAGTTAAAATTTAATGTATGGATGGTTCGCGGAGGGTTTGCTTACTACGGTAATCCTTACGATGAGGAGGAACTTACGGCAAGACGTATGAGTCTGAGTGGAGGATTAGGCTATCGCAATAAAGGCGTTTTTGTAGACCTTGCCTACCAGCACCAGTTAAGCAAAGATGTTGATTTTCCTTACCGGTTAGCGGATGAAGCAAATACTTTTGCCACCATCGACGGTACCAGGGGGAATATTCTGCTGACCTTTGGGTTTAAGTTTTAAAAAAAACCCACATTAAAATGTGGGGTTTCCAGAGGTTAGTACAGAACCTTCCGGCTTTTCACAGAGATTGGATTTAGCGGACAGGCGATTTTAAAACGGGAATCTTTTCCCTAGGATAAAATCAGTAACGTAAAACTCTGCTATTTTCCTATGTAATGCAACAGAACTCTGCTATAATTTCTTTCTTTACAGGCTAATATACCACACAGTTAGGTATTATCACTTACATTAAAATCTTTCATGGAACGTATCTGCATCAATATCTTTTCGCGTTGCGAGGGGTGAAACCAGTGGATGCCACTGTCTTTTTTAAACCAGGTAAGTTGCCGCTTTGCATAATGCCGGGTGTTTATTTTTATTGCTTCCGTAGCCCCTTTTAATGTACGCTTACCATCCAGGTATTCAAATACCTCTTTATATCCCACTGTATTAAGGGCATTGAATTCCCTATAGGGCAAGAGGTCGTTTACTTCTTTAAGCAAACCCTGTCCAATCATCTCATCCACCCGGGTATCGATATTGCGGTATAGTTCCTCTTTGGGCAGCTCTATCCCGATCCTGATGATTTGGAAAGGCCGGGTCTTTTTTTGCCGGTTATGAAAATTCAATAAACTTTTACCGGTAACAAGTATTACTTCCAGCGCGCGCATCAGGCGATGCGGATTTTTTATTTCTCCCGAAGCATAAAATACCGGGTCTTTGTCGCTTACCTGCTGTTGCAGCCATTCTATTCCTTTTTCTTCATATTCCCGGATGATGCGTTCGCGGACAACACTGTTTGTTGCCGGCACTGCATCCAGTCCCTCACAGAATGCTTTTAGATAGAGGCCGGTACCTCCCGCCATAACAACGGTATTGTGCTGTTCAAACATCCTGGAAGCAGCCTCTAAAGCATACGCTTCAAACACTGAAGCGTTCACTTCTTCTACCACAGAGTGGGAACTGATAAAATAATGAGGTACACGAATTAATTGCTCAGGGGATGGTTTAGCCACTCCTATATTTAATTCTTTATAACATTGCCGGGAGTCGGCAGAAATGATGGCCGTATTAAAACATTCAGCAAGATGAATAGCGAGTGAAGTCTTGCCCACTGCCGTGGGCCCGGTAACGATAATGCAGGTTTTGTCATTCATCGCTGCTTTCTTCTTCAAGCTCCTGTTCGCCGTCCCCTTCACTATCGCCACTGTCATCCGTTACCGCACCGGCATTTTCCAGTCCGTATCCTTCCGCTCCTTTTTTAAGATCGTATTTTTCTTCCACTTCCGCCAGCTTATCGCCTATTAGGCCCTTGGTACCGTATTGCGAAGGGGCGATGCCTTCCGTTCGCGCTATGGCCGGGTAATCGATCCGGGCATTTTCTTCTTTACTTACGTTTATAAGTTCCATCTGAAAAGTCCAGTTCTTTACAAAATCGTATACGTATATAAATTTCTGGTTCGGATCAAATATTTCAGCACCTATTAACGTGGCATCCATCAGTAAGGGAGTTACCTTATAATCCTTTTCATATTTTTCAAGGGTGATCTCCTTACCCCGCTGCCAGTTATCGTTACTCCTGTAAAAAGTAGCCTGGTGTTTACTATCGAACTCGTATGCTTTTAAAATTACCTGGTGCAGTTGCAGAAAGTTTTGTTTGTGACGGATCACCACATCCCGGTAAACGCTATCGTCTTCTTCCAGATAAACCCTGAACTTTAAAATTGCCATACATCGTTTTTATATTATTAACTATTCCCCGTTTTTTCGCTGCCCGATTCCATACCTGCCACCGGGCGTAAACTCATCGACTTCGCTGTATGCAGCATAAAATCGTAAGCGGCATCGTAGTTATTCCCAATCTCGCCATCCAGTATAGCTTCGCGGATCGCATTTTTGATAATTCCTACTTCCCTGCCAGGAAGGAGACCAAATGCCTCCATGATAAACTCGCCCGAAATGGGCGGCTGCCAGTTGCGCACTTTATCCTTTTCTTCCACCTCCTTCAGCCGCTGCTTTACCAGCTCAAAGTTGGCAAGATAACGTTTTACTTTTATTTTATTTTTCGAAGTAATATCGGCTGAGCATAGCATCATCAGGGCTTCTATATCGTCCCCCGCATCAAATAACAACCTGCGGATGGCAGAATCAGTAATATTTTCTTTGGTGAGACTGATGGGTCTCAGATGCAGTTCTACCAGTTTACGCACAAAGCGCATTTTTTCGTTCTGGGGTAGTTTAAGCCGGGTAAATATTTTTGGCACCATACGGCCTCCCACCACTTCGTGCCCGTGAAAGGTCCAGCCGTGACCGGGCTCAAACTTTTTGGTAACTGGCTTGGCTATGTCGTGCAGCAAAGCCGCCCACCGGAGCCAGAGGTCATCCGATAGTTCACTTACGTTATCGATCACCTGCAGGGTATGGTAAAAATTATCCTTATGCCCCATGCCATCGATATATTCGGCACCGGCGAGGTCAACCATCTGCGGGAAAATAATATGAAGCAGTCCCGATTTATATAAAAGATCCAGCCCCACGGAAGGTTTTTTGCTTAAAAGAATTTTATTCAGTTCCTCGGTAATACGTTCCTGTGTAATGATCTTTATACGATCCACATTGTTTTTTATACCCATCCAGGTTTTATCTGCTATTGCAAAATCGAGTTGCGCGGCAAACCGTATGGCGCGTAACATTCTTAGGGGGTCGTCGCTAAATGTCTGGTAAGGATCCAGTGGTGTCTGAATGATTTTTTTTTCCAGGTCACCCAGCCCGTTAAAAGGATCTACCAGTTCTCCGTAGCCGCTTTTGTTTAAACGGATAGCCATGGCATTGATTGTAAAATCCCTGCGGTTCTGATCTTCTTCCAGGGTGCCGGGCTTCACTTCGGGATTGCGGCTATGGTAGGCATAACTTTCTTTACGGGCACCTACGAATTCTATTTCGAAATCGTCCACTTTTATCTGAGCAGTACCATAGGTTTTAAAATAATGGACCTGTGGTACAGGATAAAAACGGGCGGCTACTTTATAGGCCAGTCCTATACCATCCCCGACGCAAACGATATCTGCATCTTTGGTTTTTCTTCCCAGGATTTTATCACGCACAAATCCTCCTATGATGTAGGCGTCCACACCCAGATCATCTGCTGCATGGCTGATCTTATTAAAAACAAACAGTTCTTTATCGTTGCAATTAATGTACATAATGATTTACAAATGTAACCATGATTTTCAGGATTCCATTGATATTTTGACAGTAAAACCAGCGTTTAACTGCCCGTAAAACGCAGGAAGAACAGGTAAGCCAGATTTTAAATATATAAGGTAATACAACAGTCAGATATATCAGGCTCCCTTGTAGAGCGTGGATGCTTGCAAAAACAGCTAAGCCAAAATAGGTAGGAGAATATAACAGCCAGGTATCGCCTGTCTCTTGTAAAGTGGTGGTATTGCTAAGGCAAAGTAGCCAGCAATTGTGCCTCTTCTATTTTATGTGCGCAATTAAAGTGACCCAGTGGACAGACTTTACGTCCGTGTAAACCGCATGGCCGGCAGGGCAGGCGTTCCGGTATTTCCACTGTGAAGCGGGTATCGGATAAAGGCCCGAAACCGAATGAAGGCAACGTTGAGCAATAGACTGCGGTAACCGGGGCATTTACCGCGGAAGCCAGGTGCATAGGGGCGGAATCGTTTACATAGTTCATGGCGGCATCCTTCATCAGTGCGCAGGACTCCAGGAAGCCAAGCTGGCCGGCAAGGCTGATGATACGCTCCCCCGGGATACTGTCCATAATTAACTGGCATCTATCCGTATCTTCTTTACCGCCTATGAGGTATATGGTATACCTGCCGGATAAACGGGATATAAATGAAACCCATTTTTCAACAGGGTATTGCTTGGTAAACCAAACCGATGCAGGGGCAATGCAGATATAAGGAAAATCTTTGTACTGGCTTACCTTTGCAAGGTCTGTGGAAGATGGATACAGTCTTGGTCTAAATGGCTCCTTATTGGTAAAATGCTCCACGAGACTATGGTTTCGTTCTATTTCATGGCGGGGAGCAGTAACCGTGCTGATTATATGCGCTTTTTTTACGGAGAATAAAAAACTAAGCGGGTTTTTATCGAAGCCGATCGTTTCCTCTGCACCCGAAAAAGCAGTGAGCATGCCCGTTGCACCAAAGCGTTGTATGTTGATCACTTTATCGTACTTGTTCTGTCTTATCCCTTTCAGAAGGGCAACAAGATTTTTTAACTTCCCCTGTTTTTTATTCCACACGAGCACATTATTCAGGTAGGGATGATCTTTTAACAAACCCTCGTTACCTTTTCGCACCAGGAAGTCTATTTCCGCACCGGGAAAAAAAGAATGTAGTTTTTCTATGATGCCCGTTGCGAGAATGGCATCGCCGATAAATGCGGTTTGTATTACAAGAAATTTTTGCATGCGGGCCAAAGCTACTAATAAGATCGGTGAAACATCATCTCAGCACGTTCACTATTCCGCTTTTCCAGGTAATGATCGATGAAGGCTGGCCAGGGGTTTCCTCTTGTTGCCGGTACTTAACCTGGTAGTCCACCTCATTTTTTATTTCCTCCGGAATGTCTTTATACAACCCGGAAGAAGATTGCCCTGAAATATTCGCCGAAGTAGATACTATTGGTTTCCGGAACCGCTTGACCAGGTGCCGGCAAAATTCGTCTTTTACAATGCGGATGGCCACACTTCCATCCTCATTCACGACATTATCGGCGAGGCCGATGGCTCCTTCGTAAATGACGGTAGTTGGCCGCTCCGTTTTTTCCAGGTATTCAAATATCTGCATATCGAGGCCTGCCACGTATTGCAGTACATCCCTTTCTTCAGCCACCAGCACTATCATGCTTTTACTTGTCGGCCGCCGCTTTAAGGTATATATGCGGTCTACAGCCGCCGCGTTGGTAGCGTCGCAGCCCAGTCCCCAAATGGTGTCAGTTGGATATAGGATGATGCCGCCACGTTTGAGTATTTCGAGTGCTTGTTCTATATCTTTTGAAAAGTCGGTCATTATTCAAGTAAAATTGCAACAATTTTTCTGAAACCTTTTAAAAGGAGGATAATTATTCACCAACACTAACCTGTTTCTCACATAAAGGGAAAGCGGTGAGCAGGCAACTCCGCAAGACATACATTTGGATCAAGTAAGAGATATGTAATTACGTGCATTAGTTTTCTTTGTTACTTTAGTGTGAAGTCACTCGCGGCTGTAGTAGTAAACGTCGGTCCGCCCAATGAACCGGTGAGGGTGATATTACAAAAAACTATCCTCAGTTTGCCATTTACATGACTCAGATATATTTTACCCGGATGCGCCACGAAATATATGCTTTGATCGGTGACAGACATTTGTGCACCATACACATTACTGCCGAAATCCAATGTTGCCTGAGTAATGTAAACACCATCTTCAAACTCTTTATCGTTCCAGTATTGCGGAAAAAAGATTTCCATGGTGGGATAGCCAATTCCCTGTGAAATCCTTATTTTTTTAAAATTAACCGTGCGGTCTATGCTTAATACCGCATTGGCAGTACTAATATTTTCCAGCGAGCTGAACGAGATCATATTTTTAGCTGGCGAACACGGCGCATCTACCGGCTTGTTGATCACAGTAATATAAACACTGTCAAATTTAGGGTCGCAATTAAAACTACCTATAGATAGAAAGTACCACGCCTGGTCTCCTTTTGTACAAGATCCGATAAACAATTTCTCAGATATCGAAACATCACCCCGTGAACTACTTGTTTGCCAAGAATATTGTGCGTTTATAATCTTGGTTGTACTAAAATTAATGCTATCGCCTGCATAATAAGTTGATTTGGCCACGTTGATTTTTGCCTTTTTAATGGCTTCACAATCGGCGTCGAAACGGTTCTCTTCCACATCTTCCACATCTTTTATACAAGACGTTAACGATACTAAGATAAATAACGCAAAAAAAGGGTTCAGTAATTTCATAATAACGGTTATTCTATCTATCAATAAATCATGATATCAGAAAATAGTAAAATTAGGGAAGTGCCGGGAAGAAACACTGAAAACAAATGATATACCTGTTAAAATCTTATCCCCATATCTCAAATTCTTTAAAGAACATTATAAAGTAAGAAGACTGCACTCTATAAGAATTGAGGTAGATCACCCACTTTCAATCAACCAGTTTGTTATAATACGGCACTTGCCATCGGCTTTGCATAGAAGGCATCATTGTATCCGCTGCCGGTACTTAAAGAACACACCGAATTAAAGTTTGTAGCGGAGAAAAACAGCCGGTTATAAACTGGAAGTTTTACCCTAAATTCGCACCAAATTGTAAGTATGAATCTGCACGAATATCAAGCAAAGGAATTACTGAAAAAATACCAGGTGCCGGTACAGGAAGGGTTTGCCTGCAGCACCCCGGGCGAAGCCGAAGAAGCGTACCGCCAGATTAAAACCATCTACGGCAGTAATTTCGCCGTAGTGAAGGCGCAGATCCACGCCGGCGGCCGGGGTAAGGGTAAAATAGAAGGCAAGGAACAAAGGGGCGTGGCAGTAGGGAAGAACGCGGAAGCCGTGAAAGAGATCGCCCAGAATATACTGGGTGGAACGCTGGTAACCATACAAACGGGACCAGCCGGTAAACTGGTAAGTAAGGTGCTGGTAGCACAGGATGTGTACTATGAAGGACCGAATCCTGTAAAGGAATTCTACCTTTCTATCCTGCTGGACCGTGCCAACGGCCAGAATGTAATTATGTACAGTACCGAGGGTGGAATGGATATAGAGGAAGTGGCGCATAATACGCCTGATAAGATCTATAAGGAACTGGTGAACCCGGGCGGCCCGTTACAGGCTTTCCAGGCCCGGAAGATCGCTTTCAACTTCGGGTTGAGCGGAGAGGCTTTTAAGAATATGGTAAAATTTGTTACGAATCTTTATAATGCGTATGTAGGTCTTGACTGCGCCATGCTGGAGATTAACCCGCTCTTTAAAACGAGTGATGAAAAGATCATAGCGGTTGACTGCAAAATGAGCCTTGACGATAACTCCATTATGCGTCACCCGGACCTCGGTGTGCTGAGAGACGTATCTGAAGAAGATCCTACCGAAGTAGAAGCCGGAAAATTTAACCTCAACTTCGTAAAGCTGGATGGTAATGTGGGTTGTATGGTAAACGGGGCGGGACTGGCAATGGCGACCATGGATATGATCAAGCTAAGCGGTGGCGAGCCGGCCAACTTCCTTGATGTGGGCGGTACCGCGAACGCACAGACGGTGGAAGCCGGTTTTCGTATTATCCTGAAAGATCCAAAAGTAAAGGCCATCCTTATTAATATATTCGGTGGTATCGTTCGCTGCGACCGGGTTGCGCAGGGAGTAATAGATGCTTACAAGACCATGGGTAATATTTCCATACCCATCATCGTGCGCCTGCAGGGCACTAATGCAACCGAAGCTAAAAAGCTAATCGACGAAAGCGGCCTGAAAGTACAATCGGCCATCCTGCTAAGTGAAGCAGCCGATCTTGTGAATAAAGCAGTTAGTTAACATCGGTCAGTTAATGAAATAAAAAATCCCCGCAACGGATTACCCTGCGGGGATACTTATGTATGCAATAGCTTGCAACAGGCCGGTACAGGCTATCATCAGGACCTGATTTTAAAAGATGGACTTCTTAGGAATTGTAATGGGCGATAACCAAATATCGTACTCAAAATGATACCCGCCAATAATTTTATACCGTTGTTTTAAATAAATATGTGTTACGCATTGGATGCATATGGCATTACTTCATACACGGGGCTGAACAGGTAAAGTTTTCCGGTAGCCAGTTCCATACACTGAAACCTTTTGCGTAGCCGCTTCCCCCTGGTAAATACCCTTCCTCCTTCCAGCACGAACGATGCACCCTCCGCAATCTGTTCCACCATTACCTGGCCGCTGCCGGGAGTGTCATATTTTTTTAACACCCGCATCAACCCTTCATCGGCACAGCTGCTCGCCGGGAGGTCGTGCAATGACTGCTCCAATGCCCCCCGGATATCCGGAGGAAACAATTGCAGCTCCATAAATTTCACCAGCAGATGCCGGTACGTATTTTTCCATTCTTTACCGTGAGAGGCTACCCGGTTGCCATACTGCAGAAACGTAGCAAGATGAGCCAGTTCATGGATCAGCGTTATCAGGAAAGAATAAGAATTTAGGTTGCCATTTACGCTAATGCGGTGATTTTTTCCATCGATGGCATGGCGGTAATCGCCCAGTACGGTTTTGCGTTCCCGCGTAATCGTCAGGTGTACTTTATATTGATGGATGTATTCGAGTACCAGTGGCAGGGAGCCATCCGGCAGATAGGGTTGCAGAGAGGAGAACGGAGCTTCTTTTTTAGCCATTGCTATTGCGCTTCTTGCTATACTGTATCAAAATACCCAGCTCTATAAACGTATACGCCAGGTAAAGGAACATAACAATGAATAAAGCAGGCTTGTTCACAAAGCTGCTGCCAACATAATAGACATAAAAGAAGAAAGTGATGACACAAACGAAAAGTTTAAGCAGCATGGCCGTATATACATTGCGCAAAAAAACCTGGATATTACCGGCATTGATAGCGCTGCGATGGAAGAACCAGGAACACAAGGTAACAACGAACAACAGGAGGTTGCCGTAGATAACCATAGACTGATCAACGTTCCAGGATGCAAGCCGGCCACTGAATACAATGGCAAAGGCATTAACGATCACAAAAACGGCAATTACCGGTATAAATGCTTTGAAGGGCACGTTGTTATTTTCGCTCATTTTTATTGGCCGTGTCTTTTATCAGTTTGTAAATAATAACAATGATGATGATCAAAGGTATTAACCAAACGAATACAGGCACGGAAATACGCAGCCATTCGTCACATTTTATACCCGCCAGCACGCCTATGCCCAGGCCGGCAAATATCTGTGTGGTGAGCCCGGCATAACGCCAGAGATCTCTGTTATTGTTGTTTTTACTGGGCGAGGGCGACATGCGTCTCCATCACTTTTACCGGTTTCTCTTCCTTCGCCTGGCTACGGGCCGCAGAAGCGTCCGGGGGGGCCATCTGGCATTGCCCGTTAAAAGAAGCCGAAGTATCGATCTGGAGATTACCCGCGTGGATATTACCGTTTACTACAGAAGTCCCTTTTAACTGCAGCAGATCCTTTACTTTAATGGTTCCTACTACTTTGCCATGGATATCGGCCTGCTGACCGGATATATCGCCTTCCACCAGGCCGTTGGCGCCGATGATGATTTTGGCGGTACTGAAAATATTCCCGGTAAGTGTGCCATCGATACGGAGATCGGCGTTGGAATTGATATCTCCTTTAAAGGTAGTGCCTGCGCCGATGAGGCTGGTGCTGTTGCCGCCCGTCTCGCGGGGCGCGTCTACTTTGGATTTTCCATTAAACATACTGTCAGATTTTAGGATTTCAAATTATGATTTATTATATAGGATCTTACAATTAATCAGTTGATCTTTCAGGAACGGGAATTTGTAGTGTTGTAGTATCTTTTCTCACAGCAATATCTCCCTCCAGTACACTTTTAATATTGTCCAGGTATTTATCTTTATAATTCATTGCCTGTTGCAGCGAGTCCGTTCTCATTTTTAATTCCCTCAGTTCCCTTGTGCTGGTGGCATCGCCGTAATCAGGGATATACATTTTCAGGGGGGTAAAAATAATGAGCGCTACGGTAAGCCCGGTAAGCATAACAAAAATGGTGCACAATCCTATATACACGCTCATTCTCGACAGTTTAAACGTGACTACTTCTTCATAGGTATCATCGTTCATCACCACAAGCCGGTAGCGGTTGTGTAAGCGTTTCAGGGTATTATTGGCATCCAGTTTGGCCATAAAATGCAATTCAGTCTGATAAAGATAATAATATCCCGGCAACTGTCAGGCACCCGGTTTTACCGGTCATTCTTTATGATTTTACCAGACAATAAATTTCAGGAAATTCAGTTATAACAACCTAGCTTGCGAGCGTTAAGCTATTATCAATTTGGTGAAACGATTTATATTATTCATAATACCGGTCTTTGTTTTTTTTTCCGGAATTTTTGCCCAGCCCAATTCGAATTTTGAACTGAAGAAACCAGCCAAGTTCGAGAATCAGCGGCTGGCGTCAGAAAAAACCGGGGAGAAGAAGTTTACTGCGCCCCGGCGTTTCATGCAGAATACCATTACCCACTACAATTATTACTTTAATGCCAACAACCGGCTGAACGAAGTGGTCGCCCGCGCAAAAGCCTCTTTCAGGGACGATTATACAAAGCTGCTTCCTTTTTACAATTACGATCTTCAAACGACCGGCACTTATAAAACAGACCTGGATTCCATTATTTATAAATCAACCGCAGGCATCCTGCTGCATGACTTACGAAACAGTTATATCGACAATCTATATCTGTTAATAGGCCAGGCTTATTATTACCGCAACCAGCTCGACTCCGCTTATCTTACTTTTCAATATGTGAACTATGCTTTTTCCCCGAAGGAAGATGATGGCTGGGACAAAGTGATTGGCAGCAATTCCAATGAAGGGGGCAATATATTTTCCATATCCACCAAAGAAAAACAGAATATAGCACACCGCGCACTTACAAGGCCGCCGAGCAGGAATGAATCGTTCATCTGGCAAATAAGAACCTACCTGGCTAAAGACCAGTTGTCGGAGGCATCCGGGCTCATAGAAACCCTTAAGAATGACCCCCTGTTTCCCGAACGGCTGCATCCCCACCTGCACGAAGTGCAGGCTTTGTGGTGTTATAAACAGAATATGTACGACAGTGCTGCCCATCACCTCGAGCAGGCACTCGTTACGCTGGAGACCAGACAGGAGCAGGCACGCTGGGAGTACCTGATAGCTCAGTTGTATGAGCGGGCGGATAAACATGCGGTTTCCCAGCAATACTATGAAAAAGTAACAAAGCATACCATCGATCCCCTGCTGGAAGTATATTCTATATTGAACGGACTGCGGCAGGGCGGGTCAGGCAATGAAAAAGACGTACAGGAAGCACTGGAAGCGCTGATAAAAATGGCGCGGAAAGATAAGTATTATCAATACAGGGATATCGTATACTATACCGCCGCCAACATAGAGCTGGAACACAACCACCCGGAAATCGCAAAAACCCTGCTGCTCAAAAGTATCAAATCGAGCATGAACAATCCCGACCAGAAAAGCCGCTCTTACCTGGCCCTGGGAGATATCGCTTTTAACGAGCATCAGTATGTGGCAGCAAAAGGATTTTACGACAGTGTAAACACCAGCGTTATTCCGCCCGCAGAGCTGGCTAAATTCACATCTCTTAAATCGGCACTGGATAAGATCGCCCTGCATGCCAGCATCGTGGAACGGCAGGACAGCCTGCAGCGCATAGCCGCCCTGCCGGAAAATGAAAGGACTGTGTTTTTAAAAGCACTGGCCAAACAACTGCGTAAAAAAGCAGGGTTGAAGGACAGGGAGCTATCTTCCGGTTCTGCCTCCGCCATCGATCTTGCAGGCAATAAAGGGGCCGCCGACTTGTTTGGTGCAACGGCGAAAGGCGAATGGTACTTCAGTAACGCTAATCTTAAGACGAAGGGCAATGCTGAATTCCGTTCGAAATGGGGCGACCGGGCCAATAGTGACAGTTGGCGGAGAAGTGCTGCGGCGGCAGCTCAATTTGCCGTGAACAATAACAGCGGTGCTGCCAGCAGCGCTAACAGTAATACCAAAACTGCCGACTTTTCGTACGAAGGATTATTGGCCAATCTGCCGCTTACGGAAGAATTAAAAAAGATATCCCGCGACTCTACCGAACATGCTCTGTTCGAACTGGGCAAAGCTTACCAGGATGGCCTGGAAGAATACAATGCCGCCATCGGGTCTTATGAAAGAATGCTGAGCACCTATCCTGCTTCCGTACACGCAGAGGAAGCCTGGTTCAATCTTTATTATTGCTATAGTAAAGTAGGTAAGCCGGGCAACATGCAACAGGTTAAACAGACCCTTGCCAGCAAATTTCCGAACGGTTCCTTCAATGAAAAGCTCAATAAATCGCCGGGAGGAATTTCCGCCGACAGCTTGCGTAAAAACGAAGCCACTGCCGCCTATGACGATGTATATAACCAGTTTATAGAAGGCCGGTTCGCGGAAGCGCTGGATAAAAAGAAAAAGGCGGACAGCGTATATGGTAAAAACCACTGGACACCCCAGCTGCTGTATATAGAAGCCGTATATCATATCAAACAGCGGGAAGACTCCACGGCAAAAAAAATATTGAACGATGTGATTTCTTTATATCCCGGAGTGCCCCTGGCAGAAAAAAGTAAACGACTGCTGGCCGTGCTTAACCGGCGCCAGGAGATAGAAACCTATCTTACCAACCTGGAAATCAAACGCCCGGAAGAAGATACTACCGCGTTGGTGATAGTGAACCAGCCACCGCTGAATACCGCACCTGTAAAAGATACGGCTGCTGCTGCACCCGCCGCCGTCAAAGAAATCGCCGCCGTACCGGAAGTTCCCGAAAAAGACATACGTTCAGCGAATATAAAAACACCGGACCTGCCCGGACGAAAGCCCGTTACCCTGGGCAATGCAGCTAAACCGCCTTCCCTGGATACGGCAGGAATGATTAAAAAACCAATCACCGTACCTTCCAACTACACACGTAATCCCGAGCAGGCGCACCTCGTACTATTCGTGATGGACAAAGTAGACCCGGTGTATGTTACGGAAGCCAGGAACGCATTTAACCGGTACAACAAAGAAACATTTTCCGGCAGGTCGATAGAAAGCATTAATTTTTCGCTGAATGACGATGTTAAATTGTTGCTGTTCCAGCCATTTCAGAATGCAGCGGCGGCATTCGCATATGCCGACAATGTGAAAAAAATGGCGGCTAAAAACATAATCCCCTGGTTAAAACCTGAGAAATATTCCATCATTATGATTTCGGAGGAAAACCTCGAACTGTTAAAAACCAGGAAGGATATGGGCACCTATCGCAAGTTTCTGGCAGAAGCATATCCGGATCTCGGGTTTTAGTGTTTATATCTGTTTTCAGGTAAGATTTTTGATTGACCAAGCATACCTAATTTTATTACATTACATAGTATGAAAAATTCCGTTAGAATCTTCTGGAAGATCTGCTTTTTAGGAGCAGGCTTATTTATATTACTGCTGGTACTTATCAATTTGGGAGTTTTCGGCAAAATGCCATCCATCGCACAACTGGAAAATCCCAGTATAGTGGAAGCGTCCGAAGTGCTGGCGGCAGATGGCACACAGCTTGGTAAATATTACCGGGACAACGGTAACCGCAGTATAGTGGATTATAAAGACATTTCCAAACACGTAGTGAATGCATTGGTGGCCACCGAGGATGAACGCTTTTACGAACACTCCGGCATCGACGGTAAAAGCGTGGCCAGGGCTATTTTTTTTATGGGAAGAGCGGGGGGTGGCAGTACCATCACTCAGCAATTGGCTCTTAATCTTTTTGCCAGGAGATCCAGCAATATCGTTACCCGTATTATTCAGAAGTTGAAAGAACAGATCATCGCGGTAAAGCTGGAAAGGAATTTTACCAAAGAAGAAATTATCGCGCTATACCTGAATGCAGTACCCTATAGCGATAACGTTTTTGGCATCCGGAACGCGTCGCGTACTTTTTTCCAGAAAGAACCGGACCGGCTGAACGTAGAGGAAGCCGCTATGCTGGTAGGTATGGTAAATGGCCCTGGTATTTACAATCCGCGCCGGTATCCTAAATCCGCACTCGACCGGCGTAACCTTGTCATCAACCGCATGGTTACCAATAAATATCTGCCGGAAGACGAAGCCGCTACCCTTAAGCTAAAACCCATCCAGTTAAACTATAAAAAGCTGGACGAAAATTCGGGTCTTGCCCCTTATTTCAGGAGTGTGTTAATGGAAGATATGAAAAAATGGTGCAGGGAACACGAGAACCCCGCTACCGGTAAATCCTACGACCTGTATGAAGACGGGTTAAAGATATATACTACCATCAATCCAAGAATGCAACTGTATGCCGAAGAGGCGGTAGCCAAACAATTACCGGCCTTGCAACGTGTATTGAATGCACAGGCAAGTTTAAAAAGCGGTAAAGTATGGAAGGGGCACGAAAGCTCCCTGCAGACTTACATGAAGAACAGCGAACGGTGGAGAACAGGTAAAGAGGAAGGAATGAGCGATGATGAAATAAAAGTATCCTTCAATAAGAAAGTGTCTATGAAAGTATTTGCATGGAATGCTAACCGGGAAAAAGATACGGTGATGTCACCGCTTGATTCTATCAAGTATTACCGGCAGATGATGCAAACGGCATTTATGGTAATGGACCCTCATACGGGCGAGATTAAAGCATGGGTGGGCGGTATCGATTTCAAGAACTATAAATACGATCACGTAAATATCAACACCAAGAGACAGGTAGGTTCATCCATCAAACCCTTCCTTTATTGCCAGGCGATAGAGGAAGCAGGCTTTACCCCTGAAACGCAATGTGAGGCGTCACAGCAATATTTTCCGGGTTACGGGTATGTGCCCGCCCGGAACAACCCGGAGCATTCCGGTACCCGTAGTATGGCCAGCGGACTGGCCTGGTCGGTGAACGAGGTTGCCGCCTATATTATGAAACAGGTAACGCCCGCGCGCTTTACAGACTTCCTGAAACGCATTAATATACAAACGAAAGTGGAAGCCTATCCATCCCTGGCATTGGGTGCCGTAGATCTTTCCATGTTTGAAATGCTTTGGGGTTATACGATGTTTCCCAATAGCGGGTATAGTACCAAGCCGGTTTATATCAGCAGGATCGAGGATAAAAACGGCAATGTGATAGAAAGCTTTCAGACGAAAATGAACCAGGTGATCAGCGAATCGTCTGCCTACACGATGTGCAAAATGCTGCAGGGGCCGGTAGACCAGGGAACTGCCAGCGGCCTGAGAGCACGGCTGGGTGCCACTGAAATGGGAGGCAAAACAGGAACCACCAACGACAATTCCGATGCGTGGTTCATGGGCTTTACGCCGCAGTTGCTGGCAGGTACCTGGATTGGTTGCGATGATCGGTTTATTCGCCTGGAGAGCGGACTGGGCTATGGCGGCAAAGCGGCCATGCCGATATGGGAAGATTTTTTCCGCAAGGTATATGCAGATAAAACACTGGGTATAGAAAAAGAATCGCGTTTTGTACAACCTGAAAACATGCGCAATGAAGCCATGTTCGATTATATGAACATTATCGATCATGCTCCCCCACCCGGTGCGGAAGGCGAAGACCAGGGTAATGGTGGAGCAGATCAGTACCTGGGTGCACCGGATACCGCTATGCATGTTCCCGTCGAATCGCAATTGAACACAGAAGAAAGAAAGGTGCTCAACGAAGCAACGAAGGACGCGAAGAAAAAAAACGATAAACCCTCCGGTAATGCCGGCGATGCTCCGGCAGAAGGTAAAAAAGAGAAAAGAGGCTTCTTCAATAAGTTATTTAAACCAAAGGATAAGAGTACTAAGTAATGGTTTAAGATCACTATCAGTGTAGTCAACATCCTATAGATGGTAAAAAAAACAGCACCAATAATATCGGGGTGCTATTTTTTATTTATTGTGGACGATGCGATTAGTAGTACTTCAGCTTCAGTTCCACCCTCCTGTTCTTCGCCCTGCCCGCAGCTGTTTTATTGTCGGCCACCGGTTTTCCAGGTCCATAGCCAGCCGAAGTGATCCGGCTGATGTCTGCTCCCTTCTTCACCAGGTAATCTTTTACGGCATCTGCTCTTTTCTGGCTCAGGGTTTCATTAATGGCGGCGGATCCTGTATTGTCGGTATGGCCTTCAATATCCAGTTTAAGATCGGTTGAATCAGCGAGCAGCCTGGCTACTCCGTTTAATGCCGCATTGGATTTGGCGAGTAATTTAGCACTGCCACTGGCGAAAAAGATATTGCGCGAGGCAAGTGCCATTTTCTTCACAATGGCTTCACTGATAACGGGGCAGCCGTTATTTTCCCGAACGCCGGGAACACCAGGACATTTATCTTCTTCATCGTTGATACCATCACTGTCCGTATCCGGAACGGGACAACCCTGCAGACGGGCAACGCCGGCTAAGGAAGGGCATTTATCCTCTTCATCATTTACGCCGTCCTGGTCCGCATCCGGTATCGGACAGCCCTGGTAACGCGCGAGGCCCGGTACAGCGGGGCATTTATCTTCTTTGTCCGCAATACCATCATTATCGGCATCCGGACAGCCCAGTGTCTGTATAATACCTGCTATATCCGGGCAGGCATCGAGGCTGTCGATCACCCCGTCGCTGTCACTATCTAAGGGTGGTACAACTGTCGGAATAGGGGGAGGAGGAATTGCTTTGGGAGCCCTTTCTTTTCCTATATTACCCGCTATACCTATGCTATGGTAAAAATGATAGTTAACGTTATCCGATAGCTTGACCCGGTACTGGGAGTTAACCAGCAGGAATGCTTCGTCAAAAAGATTCACTTGTATGCCTGCTCCCAGCGGAACAAACGCGCCATAATATACCGAATACCTCGAACCCCCGATACCTGCCGACAAATAAGGAGATATCAGGTGTTTATCGCTTAACATCTTTGCATAGATCATAGCGTCCACCTCTAGTAATAGTTTATCCGTTCCACCGGATGTATTATCGTTTATAGGATAACTTAGAAATGAGCCGGATATGGAAGTGGAGAAGTCAAGATGGTTCGTAATACCCTGCATATAGCTCAAAGCAAAACCAGGAATCATTCTATCCAGTTTGGCCCATTTGTTATCTTTTAATGTCTGTCGTAAAGAAGTAGTCCGGATATTATAAGATGTTTCAAAATCATCGAACAGGAAGTGGATACCGATCGCCGGCCTTTTGATATATTCACCTTTCTGACTGAAGGCAACGTTGAACAGGGCCAGGGTTATAATGAGAGTAATGATCTTATTCATAGAAGCGAGATTTTATCCGGGCAAATTTAGCTTCTGCAAAGGAGACTATAAAATATTATTGATGAGAGGATCATAAAGAGGTAAGAGCGGGCCTCTTAGTGCCCAATACTTCCACCTTCACTTTTGCAAGTCCCCTGGAAATATATCCCAGCCTGGATGCTGCTATGTAAGAAAGATCTACCAGGCGTTTGTTCCTGTGGTGAAGTCGGTCGTTTACTTTTACGATCACTTTACGGCCGTTGCGGGTATTGGTCACTTTTATCCAGGTGCCCATTGGTAGATTGTTATGTGCCGCAGTAAATTTCTTTTGATCGTATAATTCTCCACTCGCCGTTCTGCGCCCCTGGAATTTTTTAGCATAAAAGCTGGCCGTACCAAATTCTGTATCTTCAACAGCGCGCGGAGCGGCGCGCACTACTTTGATGGAATTTTGTGCTACTAATACTGCTGAAACATTCAGCATTAACAGGCATAACAGGCAGCATCTGGCAATCATAGAAGATATTTAAATTAAAAATACCACTGTCCCTACTCCTCCTTTTATTATTTTTTTCCGGCAAAATACCGGGCAGACAATACGCTGTCTTCTTTGTAAATGTCTTTATAGAACTTCAATTTACCGTCTTCCTTTCCCTCCACGGTAAAATACCGGATATATACGGGCAGTCCTTTAAAACCCGAGACTACGTGCTTTTCGGCCCGGGATATCCATGCGCCCAATGTATCAACGTTAAACCTTGCCGTATCATTGCGTATCAGGAAATGAGAAAGGTCTTTCCATTTTTCCACCCGCACACAGCCATGGCTCAATGCCCGGTTGGTACGGGAAAAAAGACTGCGCGCATTGGTGTCGTGCAAATAGACGCTGTATTTGTTTCTGAAGTTAAATTTGAGCACGCCTAGCGAGTTATCATCGCCCTGCCGCTGCCGCAGCAGGTAGGGAAAATGCGTTTTGCTCATTTTATTCCAGTTGATAGTGGCGGGGTCTACCACGCTATCGTACCGGTCCACCACCATCAGGTTCTTCTTCTGGAGATAGTTTACATCATTCTTGATACCCGGAAGCATTTCTTTAAATATGATGCTGTAAGGAACGGTCCATTGCGGATACGTGATAAAATTGGTAATTGTGCTTGCCAGCAATGGAGTACGGGTAGCAGGAGCACCCACGATCACTTTCGATTCCACTACCAGCGTATCTGCATCGTATACATACAGGGAAAATGCGGGTATGTTCACCCAGGCATAGGCGGGTGGCATGGTATCAGGTAATTGCTTATAACGGTCTAGCGTAACCGCAATACGCTTAAACTTTTCCATCAGGCTGTCGTGCGGGGCATCAGGTACGGTATCTGCATCCAGGAAACGCTTAATACCCGCTTTAAGGATAGTGTATGCAGGGGAAGACGGTTCGAGGCTATGCAGCGATTCTTTGATCCGGCGGCTGGCTACGGCCTTATTTAAGCAGGATAGAAAGTACTCGGGCGTTAACAGGGAATCGTTCCGCAACGTGGTGCTGTCTCTCTCCAGCCTCCCTATCCTCAGATCGCTGGCTATTCTCAGGTAGGCTTCCGTAAGCAGCACATCTGCTCGCGACCACAATGCCGCATCCTGCCGGCTGGCAGAATCGCGGGCAATCATTTTCCGGGTATCTATTAAAAATGATATATGATAATCTGACGGGAAGAGTCCGTATTGTTTTACCGAATCAAGGAAGTTATACAGGGAGTCCGCTATCTCATTCCAGTTCTCTTCGCTGCTCCAGACGGAACTGTAGTTATTATCTTCGTAAATGCGCCTGATCTGCGGAAGGTATTTTAATACCACCGAATCGTTTATTTTACCCCCGTTATCCGATGAATAATCAATCAGTAATTTTAGATTGTCAGAAACCCTTTCTCCCAATTTGGCCGGGTCGATCACCACGTCTTTTTCAGGTGGTTTCTCTGCGTTTCCGCATCCCCATTCTAATAACAGGAAAGAAAGATAAAAAAGAAAAGATCCGAGTTTTTTTAGTGATATCATATAGTAAAGAAATGCCTGGTAAGCAGATGTAACCACGTGGCAAACATAATACGGGGTACAATAGCATGATGAATGTAGCAAATCTTTGCCTATTTTCCTATTATGCGGTGTATTTTCCGGGTATAGTAAGAGTCTGACACGTGAGGGAAGCCATCACTGGATAAATTTATTTGTTTTTTCATTCCCGGTAATATCTCTGTCGCTTCTTATCTGTACCTGGAGGTGTGAGATCCATTCAGGGCATCCTTTATGATACAGGTATTCATTCACATCGTGAATCACCTGCATTACTTCCGCATACGTGCCTTCCAGTACCGTGGCAAATGCGCCTACCTTGTACTTTATGCCGGAATGCTGTATAATGGCGATTGCTTCATCTACCCATTCATACGGATGTTTGTCGTTAACTACCGGGATGATCTGTATAGAAGCATTGATAATAAAGTGATGCATCTCTTAAGTTGTTTTATATTTTTCCACCACCCGGGCAATCTGCTGTTCCATCATCATGAGGTCTGCCAATACCAGGGCGGTAGCGGCTTCCAGTATCACGGGTGCCCGCAAAGCAACACAGAGATCGTGCCTGCCTTTGACGGAAAAATCTTCTACTTTCCCCGTTTCCCAATTAAGGCTATTCTGTTGTTTCGGGGTAGATGCGGTTGGCTTGATAGCGATCCGGAATACCAAATCGTTGCCATTGGAAATACCCCCCACAACGCCGCCGGCATGATTGGTACGCGTTTTTCCCTCGCTGTTCTCTATGGCATCGTTATGCCCGGTACCAAACATCTTTGCAGCGGCAAAGCCGCTACCGAACTCTATACCTTTAACAGCCGGTATGGCAAATACTATATGCGCTATCTGCGATTCTACCGAATCGAAAAAAGGTTCTCCCAAAGCAGGGGGTAACCCGCGCACGATACATTCCACGATGCCTCCCACAGAATCTTTAGCATCGATGGCCCGCTGCAAACCTTTTTCCAGATCCGTTTCCCCACCTATTTCCGTTACGGCGGCGGCTATGTTTACTCCCGGCATCAGTTTTTTGGCGATGGCACCGGCGGCTACCAGGCCGGTAGTAAGCCTTGCGCTGAAATGACCGCCGCCCCTGTAGTCTTCGTTACCACCATATTTCTGATGGGCCACCATATCAGCATGGCCCGGGCGCGGAAAGCTCCGCTGCTTTTCATAATCGCCGCTTCGGGTATTGTTATTTTCAAAAAAGAGAGAGATAGGAGCGCCGGTAGTCCGCCCATTAAAAACACCGCTTTTAATAAACGGATAGTCCGCTTCCTGCCGCGGGGTGGTTCCTTTCTGCTTGCCCCCCTTCCTGCGTTCCAGGTCCGGGAGCATATCTATGTCAGACAACGGGAGTCCCGCGGGGCATCCGTCTATCACGATCCCAACGGATTCACCATGCGACTCCCCGAAGATGTGCACTCTGAATATGCGGCCGAATGAATTCATACGCTATAGTTTATCAATAGTAGATCCAAGCGACCGGAGGTGCTCATAAAAATCCGGGTAGGATTTACCGACCGCCTCCGCCTCACTTATAATGGTTTCGCCTGTTGCCTGTAATGCTGCCACCGCGCAAGCCATTGCTATCCGGTGATCATGATGTGAATGTATTGATGCTCCCTTTACACCGGTGCTGCCTTCCACGATCATCAGATCGTCCTGCAGTTCTATCCTGATTCCCATCTTACTAAATTCCTCCTGCAAGGTAAGTGCCCGATTGCTTTCTTTATGCGTTAGTCTTTTGGCCCCTTCTATTATGGTTTTACCCATGCAATACGATGCCAGTGCCACCAGCGGGGGAAACAAATCGGGACATTCTGTTGCATTAAAATGAAATGCTTTTAAAGGAGCGGTTGATACTTCTATCTTTTCGGGAGTCACGGACAGTAATGCCCCGCAGTGCATCAGCGCCTGTAATATGGCACGGTCGGCCTGGGTGGAAAAGACGTCCAGGCCCGTTACCGTAATACCGCCGGCGATGGCGCCTGCCACCAGCAAGAATGCCCCGCCGCTCCAGTCACCCTCCACTTTATAAGAGGTAGCTTTATAACCATCCGTCTTCCGCCGGAAGCAAAACTGCTCATAATTGTTATTCTCCACTTCCACCCCGAAGTGCTTCATCACCTGCAGGGTAAGGTCTATATAAGGCTTACTGGTGAGATCTTTTACCCGTATGCATACATCGGAAGCTCCCGCAGCGCCAAAAGCCATCAGCAGGCCGGTAAGAAACTGGGAACTCAGCGACCCGTCCACTTCAATGTCCATTGGCTGTAAAGGTCCTTTTATGATCAGCGGCACTTTGCCCTGGTTCGATTGTATGGAGATGCCTAACTGCGGGAATATTTCATCAAAAAAAGACATAGGTCTGCCAAGCAGGCTTCCCGTTCCGTTAATAGTAATCTCTCGGCTGCTCAATGCAACGATAGGAGTAAACATGCGTATACCCAATCCTGACTCTCCGCAATTCAGCTCGCTGGTTACGGGATGGATACCATTGCTAGTAATGGTAAGCGAACCGTCTGTGTTATGTATTATATCTGCACCCAGCCTGGCAATTACATCCAGTGCCGCCAGGTCATCGTTACTATTGCCGGGTGCCAGTAACTGCGTAGTGCCCTTCGAAAGAAGCGCTGCCGCGCAGGCCCGCTGCATGGAACTTTTAGACGCCGGTGCCTGTATATGCCCCCTGATGGAAGATGGTTGTATTTGTACGATCACGTTTTATAATGATTGAATGATTTGTTTTAATTCTGCCAGGGGAATAGTTTGAACGCTTGCCTCCCCGATCCTGTTTAACAATACAAAGTTCATCCCGTCGCCTGCCCGCTTCTTGTCCATTTTCAATATATCGAAAGCCCGCTGCCCGTCGTAATTCATAGTTACGGGTAATTGATAGCGCTTAAGCAAAGCCGTGAGTCTTTCCTTTTCAGAAAAATAACTGATCTTCTCCGAGATAGTGGCAGCGGCCACCATACCTATACTGATAGCATGCCCATGTAAAAGCTGGTAATCGTTTTCAATGGCATGCCCCAGGGTATGCCCGAAATTAAGCAGTTTGCGATCGCCTTCTTCCCGCTCATCCTTCTCCACTACATCCGATTTAATCGTAACATTTCTTTCGACCAGCGCTGCCAGCAAAGAATGGTCGGTACGAAAATCTGCCAGGGTATGCTTTTCGAGCAGATCGAACATTGCGACATCTTTGATGCAGGCGTGTTTAATGATTTCTGCGAATCCATTGACCCACTGTTCTTCCGGCAGGGTATCGAGAAAGGAATAATCGTATAAAATAAAATCAGGCTGGCGGATGGTTCCCACCAGGTTTTTATAGATGCCTACATCTACACCATTTTTTCCGCCAACAGCCGCATCTACCTGTGCCAGGATGGTAGTAGGAACGAAGCCTACGGACAGGCCCCGCATATATACCGATGCGGCATAACCGGTAATATCGGTTACCACTCCTCCCCCTATACCTATGATGTACGACTTCCGGTCTGCTTCAAAAGCAATGAGCCGCTGTATGATGCTGTCGACCGTCGATTGCTGCTTGTGCTGTTCACCGGCCGGTATTACGATTGTTCGGTAGCCCGCCAGCTTCTCATGGTGCAGTCTGTCTATTTCCGAATCGGTGATAAGGATGCACCGTTCCGGCGGTATCCACCCGCTGATCCCGGAAAACGGTATATCCAGGTAATACCTTACTTTTTTACCGGAGAATGTATAAGTAAGTTCTTTCATTCCGGTCTATGAGTTCATGATCTTGTTCTGGTGGTTAATACTTTCCATGTGTACGGCATCAAAATACTGAGTGATAAATTCGTGGCTCAGTCCCAGTTTATCGCCCCGCTGGTAAGCTCTCTGAAGGATCTCGTTCCAGCGGTTCGTTTGAAGTATGGTGATATTATTGTCCTTTTTATACTGGCCGATTTTTTCCGCGATCTTCATACGCTGACCGATGATCTGCATCAGTTCATCATCCAGGTGGTTGATCTGCTGGCGGAGTTTTTCCAGTGCGGCGTTCAGTTCTTCACTGCCCGGTTCTTCTTTTCTCCAGATGATACTATCCAGCATCTGGCCCAGGCGCTCGGGCGTAACCTGCTGTTTGGCATCGCTCCAGGCATTGTCCGGATCAATATGCGTTTCTATGATCAGCCCGTCGTAATCGAGGTTGATAGCCTGCTGCGCAACATCCTGCAAAATATCCCTGCGTCCGCAGATATGGGAAGGGTCGTTGATCAGCATGGTGTCCGGAAAACGGCGTTTCATTTCAATGGCGAGGTGCCACATGGGTGCATTCCGGTATTCGGTATTGCCATAAGAAGAAAAGCCCCGGTGGATGAGGCCGATTTGCTGTATGCCGGCTTTGGCCACCCGTTCCATGGCCCCTATCCACAGTTCCAGGTCGGGGTTAATGGGGTTCTTGATCAACACGGGTACGTCTACGCCGCGTAATGCGTCGGCTATTTCCTGTACGCTGAACGGGTTTACCGTAGTGCGGGCACCTATCCATAATACGTCGATATCGAAATGAAGAGCGTCCTCCACCTGCTTTGCCGTGGCCACTTCTATGGCGACGGGCAGTCCGCTTATCTTTCTTGCCTGCTGCAGCCAGGGAAGGCCTTTGGTTCCGATGCCCTCGAAACTTCCGGGCCTGGTACGGGGTTTCCAGATACCGGCCCTCAGGATGTCTACCTTGCCGGTATGGGCTATGCCTGTAGCTGTTTGTATTACCTGCTCTTCCGTTTCTGCACTGCAGGGTCCGGCTATAATCAGCGGCCGCTTGTTCCATTTCTGCTGAACAAGTTCTTTGGTGGTTGTTGCTGTTGCTTCCATTTGTTTAAATTATAAGTGACAAGCTAAAGTGAAACACCTTCACTTTTATCTGCTGTTTGCATCGTTCATGCGTATTCTTCTTCCTTTATAGGTTTTGCCGTCTATCGCACTGATCATCTGCGCTGCTACAGGCGTTTCTATTTCTACCCAGCTATTCATCTCCTTCATATCTATTCTTCCGAGTACTTCTTTTTTCAGATCGCTCATATCGAGTATAAACTGCAGGAAGCTGGCTTTATAAAAGCCGTCTTTGGTACCGAGGTTTACAAACAGGCGGGTAAAATTACCGTTGCTTTGAGAGCTCCTGGCCGGTATATCCCTCGGCCTTGCAGCATCCCTGGATCCACCATCCCTGAAATCGATGCGGGTTCTTCTTTCTTCGCGTACGTTCAGGTCTTCGGCATTTTCATAATATTTAAGGAAACGGTCAAACTCCATGGCTGCCACGCGTTTGAGCACTTCTTCCTTGCTCATATCCGCAAATTTTTCCTCCAGCATGGGTACATAGGTTTCGTAATCTCCATGACTGATATCCGTCTGTATCAGTTTTTCCATAAAATGAAAGAACTGTTTGCGGCATACGTCTTTACCAGTAGGAATTTCCAGTTTATGAAACTGTATCTGGTTGATCTTTTCCAGCGCACGCAGCTTAAATGTTTCGCGGCTATGTATGATCGATATGCAGATACCTGTTTTGCCAGCTCGGCCCGTTCTGCCGCTGCGGTGCGTATATACTTCCACATCGTCCGGCAGTTCGAAGTTGATGACATGACTAATCCCCTGTACATCTATTCCCCTCGCGGCCACGTCGGTGGCTATTAGCAACTGCAGACTTTTATCCCTGAACTGCGACATTACCTTATCCCTCTGTCCCTGGTTCAGATCTCCGTGCAGGGCATCGATATCGTAGCCTTCCCGGGTCAGTTTTTCAGATATATCCTGCGCGTCTGCCTTGGTGCGGGTAAAGATGATACCATACATACCGGGATTAAAATCGATGATACGCTTCAGCGTTTCATAGCGGTGCTGTGCGCTGCTGATATAATACTGATGATCGATACTTTTATTGGCCGTATTCATTTTACCCACCGTCACTTCCACCGGCTCTTTCATGTATTTTTTACTTACCCTGCGGATCTCCGGCGGCATGGTGGCACTAAACAACCAGGTGGCATCCCGTTCCGGTGTATTCTTAAGGATAAATTCTATATCGTCCTGGAATCCCATGTTCAGCATCTCATCCGCTTCATCCAGTACTACGTATTTAATTTTTTCCAGGTTAATCGCTTTGCGTTCGATAAGATCTATCAGTCTGCCTGGTGTTGCCACCACGATCTGAACCCCTCTTTTAAGATCCCTGATCTGCATCGAAATGGATGTGCCGCCGTATACCGCTACTACATGTATTCCCGGCATAAACTTTTTAAAGAGCTCCACTTCGTTAACGATCTGCATGCAGAGTTCCCTTGTCGGGCACACCACGAGTGCCTGGGGAAACTTGTCTTTGCCGTCGATCAACTGCAATAGCGGAATGCCAAATGCCGCTGTTTTGCCCGTACCTGTCTGCGCCAGCCCGATAAAATCTTTGGTGCCGCTCAGCAGCACGGGTATCGATTTCTCCTGTATTTGAGTTGGGTTCACAAACCCCAGCTCGTCGGTTGCCTGCACTAATCTTGGATCAATGCCCAACCCTTCAAATGTCATCATAAATAGTAAAAATTTGCGCAAAGGTACTATAATAATATCAACCCGTCCGTTTTGAGCCAGAACGCTGTCTGGACGGCCTATTTTATGATCCGCTTTATCCTGTTTGCATTTTCGATCAACTCCTGCAGGTATTCATAATTTTCCTTTTCGAGACAGCTTTTAAACTTGCGTAGCTGGGAAATATGTTCGTTCAATACATCCAGGATATTCTCCCTGTTCTGCATAAAAATAGGTACCCACATGGCAGGGTTACTTTTAGCCAGCCGCACCGTACTCTCGAAACCACCGCTGGCCAATTCAAAAATTGCCTGGTCTTCCCTTTCTTTTTCCAATACGGTATTGGCCAGGGCGAAGGAAGTAATATGGGAAATATGACTCACATAGGCAGCGTGCAGATCATGCGCGATGGCGTCCATATAAAGCAGGTGCATTCCTATGCCGCGATAGATACCTTCCACCATTTCAAGGGCACCGGGGTGACTTTCTTCCCTGTCGCAGATCACCACCGCTTTATTTGCAAACGCACCTTTTACAGCGGCCTCCGGCCCACTGTATTCCGTACCCCACATAGGATGCGTGGCCACGAAACGTTTGTGCATCGGGTGTGAACGCACCAGTTGGCAAATCGACTGCTTGGTGGAACCTACGTCCATCAGCACCTGGTGTTTGATCCTGTCGAGCACAGGCAGTATTATTTTTTCCACGGCATTTACCGGTATGGCCATAATCACCAGGTCCGATTGGTCAACCGCTGCTTCGAGTCCCATTACCTCGTCTACCAGGCCGAGCGTCAATGCTTTTTGCAGGTGATCTGCGTTTGCATCTACCCCAATAATGCGGGAAGCCAATCCTTTTTCCCGGATGGCGAGTGCCATCGAGCCGCCGATAAGACCGATACCGATTACTGTGACTGTCATATATTTTTTATTAAATCATATGCTTTTTCCAGCATTTCTTTTTTCTGGCACAGGCTCACTCTTACATAATTATTACCATTACTTCCAAAGATGCCACCAGGAGTGATGAATACATTTTTGTTATATAATATTTCATCACTAAGCGTATAACCATCTTTATAACGTGAAGGCACACTTGCCCACACGAACAACCCTGCCTGGCTCCTGTCGAACCGGCAATCCAGTGCATCCAGTATTTTATAAACCAGTTGCCTGCGTTCACTATATGTTATATTCAACGCATCGTACCAGTCCTTTCCTAACGACAGGGCTTTGGCTGCCGCCAGTTGTACGGGGAGAAACATACCGCTGTCCATATTGCTTTTGAACCGCAGCACTTCATCGATACGGTCCTTGGCACCCGCCATGATGCCCACCCGCCAGCCGGCCATGTTAACGGCCTTACTGAGCGAGTTCAGTTCAATGGCAATGTCTTTTGCCCCGCTTACGCCCAAAATGCTGGACGGATGGTCGTTAAGGATAAAACTATATGGATTATCGTGACAGATCAGGATATCATGTTTTTTACCGAAAGCCACGAGCTTTTCAAACAGCTCTGTGGTAGGCAGCTTGCCTGTAGGCATGTGCGGGTAATTGACCCACATCAGTTTTACACGGCTCATGTCGGCTGCTTCGAGGGCTGGCCAGTCGGGTTCCCAGTTTTTATCTTCTTTAAGATCGTAATCAATACAGGTACCACCGGCCAGATGCACGGCACTGCGATAGGTGGGGTAACCCGGATTGGGAATCAGCGCCTGGTCGCCTTCGTTGAGGTAAGTCATGCAGATATGCATGATTCCTTCTTTGGAGCCGATCAACGGAAGTATTTCGGTATCGGGATTAAGCTGTACACCATACCAAGATTGGTAAAAATGACTGATGGCGTTTCGCAGCAGGAGTGAGCCCTTATAACTCTGGTAAGCGTGTACGCTGGACTTTATGCTTTCCTCGTTCAGGGTTTTAATAACGTCGGGGTGCGGCGGCAGGTCGGGACTGCCGATGCCCAGGTTGATAACTTGTTTGCCGGCCTTATTCAGCTCATCGATCTCTCTTAGCTTTTGGGAGAAATAATATTCACCAATACCTTCCAGGCGTTTTGACGTAGCGATCATTGTTTGTTAATTTAAACCTTGCTTGTTTTATCAGGCTGTTTCCCGTTCTTATAAATGCCGTATATTTTTACTTCCTCTGTTAAAGACCTGATATCTTCCATTACTAACCGGAACTGATCGAGTGAGCCGAACTCCATATCGGCATGAAAAGAATATTTCCAGTCGCTTCCTGGTATGGGGAAACTTTGCAGCTTGCTTAAATTAATACCCCCATCCGCTATTTTTGTGAGCACTTTAGCCAGGCTTCCCCTGGAATGATCTGTATTAAAATTGACGGACGCTTTGTTTGCATCAGGCACGACACCTGCTGCTTCCTCTCTTTGTAAGATGAGAAAGCGGGTGTAATTATTCCTCATGGTCTGAATATTGGGAGCAATCATTTCGAGGGAAAAAAGTTCGGCGGCCAGTTTACTGGCAATAGCGGCAATATGCTTGCTTTTATGCTGATGAATGTGTTTGGCACTCAGGGCAGTGTCCTCGGTTTCTACCAGCTTCCAGTTATACTTGTCAAGAAATTCAGTGCATTGCAGCAGTGCCATGTAGTGTGAATGTACTTCGCGTATATCTTCCAGTTGCACACCGGGATTAACCAGCAAATTCTGCCTGATCTGCAGGTAGACTTCGCCTGTTATAACAAGATTGCTTTTTTGCAGCAGCGTGTAATTGGGAAGAATGCTTCCTGCTATGGAGTTTTCGATAGCCATCACGCCACCATCGCTTTCTTTTTTACTGGAAGCCAGTTTTATCACGTCTTTGAATGTTGCGCAGGGAAGCACTTCCACGTTTTTACCGAAAAACTGCCTGGCTGCCACCTGGTGAAAGCTGCCCTCGTAACCTTGTATAGATACTTTTTTATTCATGGCTTAATAAAAAAGTCCCCCGGATTTGCCGGGGGACTTTATATGTTGAGTGATTTACGTTTTAATCAGGTTTCAACAGAAGTTCCCCGGTCTATTGATAAAATAGAAAAAATAGTTGAAACTAAATCGGGTATATGCTGCTGTTGAAATCATTTACTGGTCAAATGTAGAAAGTAATATTTAATACTGCAAATTTAATTTTACGGCTGTTTTATCTTATGAAAAATTTACGCTACTCCAACCGCTTCGCAAGCTGATTATCTATCAGCGTAAACAGGTGGAAGGGTTTATAGATACGCCAGTTCTCTATTTCCATCAGTTCAATAAAATAATTGAGGTGTGCTTTTTTAAAATCGTATTGCGCCTGGGGTGGCATGTTCAAACAAACGATCCAGCCATTTTCATCCGTTACTTCCTCGAACCACTCTTCGTAATATTCTTTATCGCTATTGTGAAAGTTCAGTACATTTTCCGCAATTAAAATAAACTTGGTAATGCCTTCTTTAAAGAAGCTGTCCGTTACATCTCTGCGAATGGTCATGATATCATTTTCAATTGCATCGTTCCACTCTCCTATCAGTTCTATTATAACATATTTCTCTTCGTAATCGGCCATCAGCACTTTCATGTAAAGGGTGCGTGATCCGAACTCGTCCCACTGGGGATGTATATAATAGTTGTATATCGTTTGGGTAAATTCAAATTCTGAATGTTCTGCTCCGTAAAAAGGTGAACGTTCATCTTCTTCCGTAATATAAATATGCCTCCAGTTATAAAATGGCTCTATCTCGTGCATTCGGCTTAAGCGGATTTATTGATGATACTTGGTAAGCCCTTCCATAGGGTTCTTCAATATGGTACCCAGTTCCAGTTCATAACTACTGCAAAGTTCTTTCACCACATCCCTGAACCCATACGCAATACCGCCTACAAAATTAATAGGAAGACTCCAACTTTCCGAGTATTTACAGATATGATGAAAAAAGAAATCGTTTAACCCATCCTCTATAATATTTTCGATCATATAGTGCCCGCGGTTCTCTACCAGGAAAGAAGCGAACGACGCGAGGTAACGGTTAGGCAGCGGATTCTTGTAAACACTATCGAGGATCGTCACCTCATTTGTTTTGAATGTATCGTTGAAACGAAACCGGAGGTCTTCATCAAAGGTGTTGTAAAGATAATATTGAAGTACTTTTTTACCGAGGTAGGTACCGCTTCCTTCATCGCCCAATACATAGCCCAGGCCCGGACTGTTCTTAACGATCTTTTTTCCATTAAAATAACAGGAGTTACTTCCGGTTCCCAGTATACATACGATTCCTTTTTCGTTGCCACTAAGAGCCCTGCAGGCGGCAAGCAGGTCGTGCTCCACTATTATAGAAGCCTCTTTAAATATTTTTTTCAGTCCATTCCGAACGATCAGGCGGTTTCCCGCTGATGCGCAGCCCGTGCCGTAATAAAAAACCTGTTCAATGTTATAGTTCTTTATTTTGGGGAGCAGGTCCGTTGTTATGAGGTTGGTTATTTCGGCGGTATTGAGAAAATAGGGGCTGATTCCCTGCGTGAAGATGGTTTTCTTTTTTTTCCCATCCAGGATACACCATTCACATTTCGTACTGCCACTATCGGCAATCAGTTTCGCCATATTCCCAGATTAAGTATTATAAATTTTAATATAACGAAATTAGGAAAAGAGTGCCACTCGTTATCCATAATATTTACCTTAATTTGCGGCATATAAATATGCAAGAGGAAAAAAAGAAATTTCAGCCCTGGCTTCCATTGCTCTTTTCCGTGGTACTGGTAGCGGGAATATTGATAGGCTATCAATTAAGGGAAAATACCGGTCAGCGTTTTTTCCAGGTAGGTAATCGTGCTCCGTTGCAGGAAGTGATCGATCTTATACGCATGAAATATGTCGATTCGGTGAATACGGATACGCTTGCAGACATCGCTATACAGGATATACTTTTAAAACTGGATCCTCACTCCATTTATATACCACCGGTAGAATTGCCCGAGATGAATGAAGACCTGCAGGGCAACTTCCAGGGAATAGGTGTGGAGTTTCATATATTCCAGGATACGGTGAATATCGTAAGCGTGCTGGAAAAAGGTCCCAGTGAAAAAGCGGGGTTGCAGGTTGGTGATCAGTTTATAAAAGTGGGCGACTCGGTGGTAGCGGGTAATAAGATCACCGGCAACCGTATAAAAAATATGTTGCGCGGGCCCGGCAGCAGCAAGATAGAGGTAACCATCCTGCGCAATGGCAAGCCAATGAAGTTCACTGTCCCGAGGGGAATGATACCCATCCCTTCCGTGGATGCCGCTTATATGATCGATCAGCAAACGGGTTTTATCCGTATCAATAAATTTTCTGAAACCACCTACGAAGAGTTTATGCAGGGGCTGGAAGATCTTCAGCGGAAGGGTATGAAACAACTCATACTTGATCTCCGTGGTAATGGAGGAGGTATTCTTTCAGAAGCGGTGGATATTGCGGATGAATTTCTCGATGAAGATAAACTGATCGTGTTCACCAAGGGAAGTCATGTGCCAAAGATAAATTATGAATGTAAAAGACCGGGACTCTTTGAGCAGGGCAAACTGACCGTTTTAATCGATGAGAGCTCTGCATCGGCCAGCGAGATATTAACGGGCGCATTGCAGGACTGGGACAGGGCGACTATCATAGGAAGGCGTAGTTTTGGCAAAGGACTCGTGCAGGAGCAATATACACTCAACGACGGGGCAGCTCTTCGCCTTACCGTAGCCCGTTATTATACGCCCAGTGGCAGAAGCATACAGAAACCCTATACCGGCAACGACCATTACAGTAATGATATTATCGAACGATACGAACATGGTGAACTGGTGAATGCGGACAGTAATAAAATAATGAACGGGAAAGCATTTAAAACAAGCAAGGGGAGAACGGTATATGGAAGTGGTGGCATTATGCCCGATGTGTTTGTGCCGTTCGACACGTCCGCTCTTTCCAACACGCTGGCCGACCTTTATACATCCAATACGATGAGTAACTTCGTGTACCGTTACTATATAGAACATAAGAACGAATTCAAGACATATAATTCAGCCATCACCTTTGCAGAAAATTTCAGTAATGAGGAACTTGTCTGGAATGAATTGGTTTCCTTTGCCGCATCGGACAGTCTCAACCTGGGCACACTGGCTCCAAAGGAAAAGCTGCTTGCACAGCGCCGCTTGAAGGCTTTACTGGCGAGGCTGCCTTGGAGAGCCAATGGCTTTTACCAGGTATTGAATATGAAAGACGTTACCGTTCAGAAAGCGCTGGAAGTAATGTATGGCAAATAGTTTCGCTGTTAATCTAACTTCTTTTTTAATTCCATCAATTTAGCCTGGAAAGGATTTAATTTTTCAACTCCTCCTTTAGATTTGCCGGCTTCCCTGGAAGGCTTTGTATCTATCGGTTTATGGGTCGGTTTAGCGGCTCCGTCTTTCATAGATAGCGCGATGCGTTTACGGGCGATGTCTACTTCCGTAATAGTTACCATCACTTTCTGCTGAAGTTTAACGGCCGTATTCGGGTCAGAGATATAGGTATTGCTTAATTGCGAAATATGTACGAGGCCATCCTGTTTTACCCCAATATCCACAAAAGCCCCGAAATTAGTGATATTGGTAACGAGTCCCGGTACACGCATGCCTGCTTTAAGGTCTTCTATTGTTTTAATAGTATCGTCGAACCGGAACTCTTCGATCTGCTGGCGTGGGTCACGCCCCGGTTTCTCCAGTTCCTTTACAATATCTCCAATGGTAAATTCCCCGGCTGTTTCCGTAACATACTTCTTACGGTCGATCTGCCTGCGGAGGTCCGGTTTTTTGATCAGGTCTTCCAGTGAGCAGTTAATATCTTTTGCCATAGATTCCACGATATGGTAGCTTTCCGGGTGAACGGCACTATCATCCAGCGTGTTATCTGCTCCCGGCACGCGTAGAAACCCGGCGCACTGCTCGAAGGTTTTTGGTCCCATCAGGCTAACTTTTTTGAGCTCCGCACGGGAATGAAAACTGCCGTTTGCTGTTCTGTAATCAACGATATTTTTGGCCAGGGCAGTGCTAAGTCCGCTAACGTACATCAGTAAGTGTCTGCTGGCGGTGTTGAGATTTACGCCCACGTGATTAACACAACTCTCCACTACTTTATCCAGGCTGTCCTTTAGCCGGGACTGGTTTACATCATGCTGGTACTGACCCACTCCTATCGACTTGGCATCTATCTTTACCAATTCGCTCAAAGGATCGAGGAGGCGCCTTCCTATGCTGATAGCACCTCTTACCGTTACATCTTCATTAGGAAATTCTTCTCTTGCCACTTCGGATGCGGAATAGATGGAGGCCCCGCTTTCATTTACCTGGAAGACGCTTATTGTTTTTCCGAAGTCGATCCCTCGTACCAGCTGTTCCGTCTCCCTTCCTGCGGTGCCGTTACCGATACCGATGGCTTCTATTTCATATTTATTTACCAGAAATTTCAGTTCTCTTATCGCTTCTTCTGCCTGGTGAGCGGATAATGTATAGATAGTAGAGTTATAAAGGAAATTGCCCTGGGCGTCCAGGCATACCAGTTTACAGCCCGTTCTGAATCCCGGATCGAGTGCCAGTATCCTTTTAGATCCCAGTGGTGAGGACAACAATAGCTGGCGCAGATTTTCGGCAAATACTTTTATAGCTTCCTCATCGGCTGCGTTTTTGCTGATCAGCCTGTATTCATTTTCGATGGATGGTTTCAGCAATCGCTCATAACTATCTTCAATAGCTTTATTTACTTCTATGGAAGAAGAATGAGAAGACCGGGTAAGTATGCGTTCCAGGGCATCCACTGCCGATGTTTTGTCGATATTTATATCCATGATGAGGAACCCCTCTTTTTCTCCCCGGCGGATAGCCAGCAGCCGGTGAGAGGGGCACTGTTTTAAGGGTTCATTAAACTCAAAATAATCCCTGTATTTCTGTGCATCCGCTGCTTCTTTTTTGCTTGAAAGCACTTTGGAATAAAGCATCGCTGTCTCCTGGAAGATCTGTCTTACTTTGTTACGTGCCTGTTCATCTTCTGCTATCCATTCCGCCATAATATCGCGGGCACCCTGCAGGGCTTCTTTTGTATCCTTTATTTCCTGGTTTATGTATTTAGTCGCCTCATCATTTACTTCCCCTGCCTGCTGTTCGTATAACCACCTGGCCAGCGGTTCAAGGCCCTTTTCAATAGCGGTAGTGGCTCGTGTTTTTCTTTTCGGTTTATACGGCAGGTAAATATCTTCCAGTTCCGTGGCATCGAACGAATCCACAATCCGCTGTTTCAGCTCAGGAGTCAGTTTGCCGGAGGCTTCTATGGTCTTGATAACGGTATCCTTTCTTTTATCCAGTTCTGTAAAATACTTTATCTGTTCAATTACATCGTTGATCTGCACTTCGTCCATATTATCCGTTGCTTCTTTACGGTAACGGGCGATAAAAGGGATGGTGGAGCCTTCGGTATGTAAGTTGTTTATATTGGTTATTTGCTTTAGCGTAAAGCCCAGTTTCTCTCCTATCTTCTGAATATATTTTAGCTCCATGAATTTGAATTGGGCAGTAAAAGTAATGATATTTACAGGGAAGCAGGTTGATTGTATGAAAATGCTGGAACTTAAAAGTAGAGCAGGGAAATATGTAAAAGTAGTGTTTTAAGAGTTGGCTGTGGGTATGGCTACTATGACTGGGGGATTAGATTAAATTAGAGGATGGTAGATCGGGCGGGTCTATTTTAGGGGTACTGTGCGTGGTAGGTTAGAGGATGGTAGATCGGGCGGGTCTATTTTGTGGGTGCTGTGCGTGGTAGGTTAGGGATGATAGATTGGGCGGGGGTTAGGGATTGCGGGTGATGGCGTTGCGGGTGATGGGGTTGCGGGTCGCAGGGGTTTAGATAGTAGATTAAAGGTAGGTACATAAAAAAGGCCCGTTGGTTAGAACGGGCCTGATGTAATAAATATGGCAGCTACCTACTCTCCCGCATTGTGGTGCAGTACCATCGGCCATGAGGGGCTTAACTACTCTGTTCGGTATGGTAAGAGGTGAACACCCTCGGCATAACCACCATAAGATCGTACCGGTGGGGGGTG
>JANNOM010000008.1:0-11654 GCA_031399065.1 Chitinophagaceae bacterium | reverse complement strand
CACTACGATCACCTGGGTGCGGGTGCGGCAGTAAACGGCGATTCCATTTATAACGGTGCCAACGATGACGCGTCCGGCATTACGGCGGTCATTATGCTGGCTCATTATTTTAAAGCACTTAACAATAATCAAAGAACCATCGTGTTCGCCGCTTTTACGGCGGAAGAGTCGGGTGGGTTTGGGTCGGCGTATTTTTCGAAGCAATACGATTCTTCCAAAGTGATGGCGATGTTTAATGTGGAAATGATAGGTACTGAATCCAAATGGGGAAGAAACTCGGCTTATTTAACCGGTTATGAAAAAACCGATATGGGAAAGATACTGGAGAAGAATCTTGCCGGTACGGGCTTTACCTTTCATCCTGATCCGTACCCGGAGCAGCAGTTGTTTTACCGCTCAGACAATGCTACGCTTGCCAGGTTGGGAGTACCCGCCCATACCATCTCCACTTCCAAAATGGACAGCGAAGCCTTCTATCATACAGTGGACGATGAAATAGAAACCCTCGATATGGAAAATATGGCAGCTATCATCCGGTCTATCGCTTTAAGTGCGACAACCATTGTGGCGGGCAAAGACTCTCCTTCGAGAGTGGACAGGAGCAGGTTGAAGTAGATCATCTTGCTTACTCTTCGTCTTTTCTTCTGAAGCCTATTCTTGTCCTGGGAGGGAGATCGGGGTTGAGCAATTGTTTCATGTAGGTAAATATTAATTTGATATCCTTATCATGCCGGTCCACCTGTCGTTCTATTTTTTCCAGTTGCAGTAATATGTCTTTGTGATCCATGATCATTTCACGCATTTTGGTGAAAATGCGAATGATTCTTATGTTAACTGCTATGGCCCTCTGGCTGTTAAGTATACAGGATAACATAGTAACTCCCTGTTCACTAAAACAAAAGGGAGCATAACGCAACCCCATTTTATTACTCAAATTGGAGGACGCAATTTGCGACCTCCAATTTTCAAACTCTTCGGGATTCATTTGAAACATAAAGTCTTCCGGAAAACGCTCGATATTACGCCGGACAGCTTCCTTAAGCCTCTTGGTTTCCACACCATATAATTCTGCTAAATCCTTGTCTATCATTACCTTCTGATCCCTGATACGGTAAATTTTATGGATGATGGATTCGTCTGTTCTGGTCGACTCGTTAATTATGTTTGGCATAAAAAAATTTAGAAAACAAATTAACAGTAAACATGAGGCGGAAAAAGGGTGAAAACACCCCTTTTTTATAAAACAACATGATTATAGTTTATAAAAGTACAGGTACAGAATGTACAGCGGCACTGATTTCCCTGATAAGCCCCTGGTCTTTTTCAATGGCATTACCCACCACGATAATATCTGCCCCGGCTTTGCAGTTGCGGTATGCTTTTTCCGGGTCGGTGATGCCTCCGCCAACTATCAACGGTATTTCTATGCCCTGGGCCACTTTGCTGATCATGCTTTCGGAAACGGAAGTGCGTGCGCCGCTGCCGGCATCCATGTATATCACCTTCATACCCAGCATTTCGCCGGCCATGGCAGTGCAGATGGCTATCTCGTTTTTATCGGAAGGTATGGGAAGTGCATTGGAAATATAAGATACTGTAGTGGGCGCGCCGCCATCTATTACCATGTAACCGGTAGAAATAACTTCCAGCCCGCTTTTTCTTACCTGGGGTGCCGATATTACGTGCTGCCCTATCAGCAGTTCCGGGTTTCGACCGGATATAAGCGAAAGGTAAAGTAGTGCGTCTGCGTAAGAAGATACCTGCGAGGGACTGCCGGGGAAAAGTATCACTGGTATATCGCAGTTTTTCTTGATCTGCTGTATGCACTCGTCCAGGTGATCGGAGATTACCAGACTGCCGCCAACCAGCAGGTAATCGACCCCGGCCTGTACACATAAATCAGTAAACGGGTCCAGTAAAAGCGTATTCACTTTGTCCGGATCAATAAGAACGGCAAACAACTTGCGTCCCTGCTCCTTTTTGTCGACCATTTTTTGGTACAGCACATTCTTCATTCAGATAAAAGCCATTATTGACTATTGCAAAAATGCAAAAAGTTTTCCATATTGTTCACTACATCTATAAACGGAGGTAGGATGCAAGCTGCGCAACGTGATTGTTGCGGATCGCCTTATTGCGGCCGCTAATATATTGGTTAACATAGCCTGCTTCCAGGTCGAACTTACTGCTGAAGCGGTAGCCAATGGCTAAATAAGCCCGGTTCTGGTCGAAAGTCCGGCCATTTACAGCCGTTTTATTACCCAGGTTCAGGAATACTTCGTTTTGAGCCGCTCCGAACATTCCTTTCTCAAATACTTTCCGGCCATTAAAGGCGATTACCCCCCTTGTAAAATAACGAAGCCGGTGGGCAAAAGAATGTCCGTTTTTCTTAAGATCATCATCTGCCGTTACCACTTTGGGAATGAACCGCTGCTCCAGCCGGAACCGGTGTGCAATGGCTGCTGAAGACAATGGATGATTGATGATGAATTGCTGCCAGATGCGATGCTCCGGCAGGTAGCCGTTGATGGAATTGCTGGTAGTCCGGTTTAGTATATAACCATATCCCGCCGTAGCGATCATATTTTTCCTGAAATGCCAGTTGAGGCCGGGACGGAAAATAAAAGTAGAAACATGCTCCCATTGATCTGTACTTCTGGTCTGTACGTCCAGGTGAATACTGAAAGGACGGGATATCTTAAACACATTTAAAGAAGCCTGCCATCCGGAAAACTGTGTTTGTCCTTTTGTATCCATCAAGGCTACTGAAGTCGCCAGGATAAGCATAGCAATATTTTTCCAATTCATTCAGCAAAAAAACGATGTTTTCGGCAAAGGGATTAATAATTGTTAGATAAAGCAACAGTAAGAGGCATGCAGCAAGATGGTATGGCAAATGCCGGTCATGGGGGATTTTTTTGGCTTGCCCTGCAAGAAATTGGAATCTTCAGCGTTTTGGATTATATTTATTTGAATAAAAAATCCATACTAAATGAAACTACTTACCCTGTTTTTGTTGATTACCCTGATTGGTACTTCCTGCATGCGCGCGGTATCACCTGGTGAAGCCGCCAGCGGACGTTACAAGAAGTGCCGCCCAATTCGATAATTCATTAAAGTATGGATGCGCGAAAGCGCAGATTAATCCCCCTCATATAGGGGGATTTTTTTGTGCGGTAATATTATAAGAGCGACATTCTCTAATTTAGCGGTAATAAATAACTATGACGATCTATTTCGGCTACGATAAAAAGCAGGTGATCCAGGCATTGCGCTATCATTTCCTCACCAAACCGGAGATTAAAATACTGCTGGTATTAATCAACGTATTCGCCATCGGGTCGGCCATACTGTTTGCGTTTGGTAAAGTGCAGCCCATCGCTTTTTTGACGTTCTCCTTATTATGGTTTATTCTTATGCTGGCCATCTGGACACTGCTGCCACGTAATATTTACAAAAAATCCCATACTTTCCAGGACGAGTTCGTAATGACCTTTAATCAGGAAAAGGTAACGCTGGAAAATGAACGTGGCACTCAGAACTGGGCATGGAATAACTTCACCCATTATGTGGAGAGCCCTTTCTTCTTTCATCTTTATTTTAACCCACGTTCTTTTTTCCTGGTACCTAAAGATGCGTTCAGCGATCTTTCTACCCTCCAGGAAACAAGGGATCTTATAAAGAATAAGTTGCCTAAATAATTAACGGGGTTTGTATTTGGCTTCTGCAAATATCTTCTTTGCTTCCGTCTTCATAAGTACTTCCGGTGTGAGTGAAGGGTTTTTACCGGCATATTCCTTTACGATCTGCCAGCCTATGTATTGGCCAATATTACCGGGAGATGCTTCCGGCATTCCGGTCGTAGTAGGGGCTTCTCCTATAAAGTTTTTAATGATGCCGGGATCGGTGGTGTAAATATCCGTTCCCTGTAAAAGAAAATTCCAAACCAATCCCTCATTGTCATCTGCCCATTTCAACTGTGCCTCGGTAAAGTCGGTCTTGAGACTGTCGGCCGTTTCAGGCAGCAATTTGTCCAGCAGGTACCACCGTTTACCTTTTTCAATCATCTGTTCTATCAATGTTTTTCCCGGGCTGTTATCGGGATACAGATCTTCTATCACCGCCTTCATGCAATTGGGAGTGATGTACGGTCGCTCGAACCGGCGGGAGATATAAATGGGATAAAGCTCCTGGCCTTCGGTACTGGTATAAAATGAAAAATCTTTTCCTGCAAAAAGCTGCAGTCCTATTGCGATCGCATCGCTGGTAACGGCTACTCCGGGTGTGTCGAAGGGCCCGATATAGGTAACCAGTTTCGGCACTTTATATGCAGGAAAATAATACTTCACATATTGAAACGCTTCCTTCAGTTCCTGCTCCAGGTCACTTACATCACTGTACTTTGGGGAAATAGAATCGTATAAGGGTCGCGTTAGGCGCAGGAATCGTTTAAATTCCACCACAGCAGCCTGCCCGGTGGAGTCATTTAATTCTTGCCCGGCAAGGGATGGCAGTCCAAGTATATATTCCATAAAGGCGGTTCCGAAAAAAGGATAAGCACTGTTCATACGGGTTATGGCCGCAGGTATATTGGAAGTATCCACTTCCCTGAAAAGAAACTGGTCGAAACGCTCGATCCTGCTGTTGACGGGTATACCCGACACCTCGGGGGTGTTATTATTTTTGCAGGCGACAAAGAACGTAATCAAGGATAAAAGGACCGGAAATCGTTTCATAAAGTAAATCTAACAAAGGATTTCTATATATTGAAACATACGCTTATTGCCGGTTATAAATATTTAAGATAACGTACCTCTTATTATTGATGCAGGTACCAGGAGAAGAATTCTTTTGTATAGTTAAAAAAGGACTACTTAACGCTTTATAAACCTGCATAACGGCTTGGACATAACGACCTCCACCTTATTTCATCCCGATTTTAAGAATTAACTTTACATCATGAAAATAGCATTGGCCCAGCAAAATTATCATATCGGTAATTTTGAAAGTAATACGCAGAAAATCATTAGCGCTATCCATACCGCGAAAGCGCAGGGAGCCGAACTGGTAGTGTTCAGCGAAATGTGCGTATGCGGCTATCCTGCCAGGGATTTTCTCGAATTCAACGATTTTATAGATAAGTGTTATGAAGCCATCGATCTCATTAAAGAACACGCCGATACCATCGGGGTGCTGATAGGTTCCCCGGCGCGCAATCCCGTAAAAGAAGGAAAGAATCTCTTTAACGCCGCTTTTCTTTTATACGAAAAGGAAATAAAGTCCGAAGTGCATAAGACCCTTCTGCCCACCTACGATGTATTTGATGAATACCGCTATTTTGAACCGGCCTACGAATGGAACGTGATAGCGTTTAAAGGTAAAAAACTGGCTGTCACTATCTGCGAAGATATTTGGAACATAGACGACAACCCCTTATACCGTATCTGCCCCATGGATCAATTGATCGCCCATAATCCCGACCTCATGATCAACCTGAGTGCTTCCCCGTTCGATTATATTCATGAAGCGGAAAGGATATCGGTGATTAAAGGAAATGTACTGAAGTACCGCCTGCCTATGATCTATTGCAACGCTACCGGCAGCCAGACGGAGATCGTGTTCGACGGGGCTTCCGTGGTGTTCGATAAAGCCGGCCGCTTGTGTAAAACCCTGCCTGCGTTTGAAGAAGCCGTAGTAACGGTGGTGGTTAATGATGATGGCACGGTAGAAGGCCATGAAAAATTATACGTAGAGCCGCTGGAGCATATCCTTCCCGACCCGCTGCTGCTTCAGCCGGGTTTTAATATAGAAGGCATCTTTAAGGCACTGGTCGCCGGTATAAGTGATTACTTCAGTAAAATGAATTTCAGCAAAGCGATACTGGGTTCCTCCGGAGGTATCGATAGCGCGGTCACGCTGGCACTCGCATGCGAGGCCCTGGGTAAAGAGAATGTACGCGCCGTATTGATGCCCTCCCCTTACAGTACCGGTCATAGCGTGAACGATGCCGTGCAGCTAAGTAAAAATCTGCAGAACCCGTACGACATCATTAAAATAGACCGTATATACGAAAGCTTTCTAACCTCCCTGAAGCCTTTATTCGGAGACCTTCCTTTTGGTGTTGCCGAAGAAAATATCCAGAGCCGCACCAGGGGCAACCTGCTGATGGCCATTGCCAATAAGTTTGGCTACATATTGCTGAATACTTCCAATAAAAGTGAACTCGCTACCGGCTATGGTACCCTTTACGGAGATATGGCCGGTGGTATCGGCGTGTTGGGTGACTGCTATAAACTGCAGGTATATGAGCTTGCCCGTTATATCAACAGGTACGAAGAACTGATTCCCGTAAACATTATCAATAAAGCCCCCAGCGCGGAACTGCGGCCCGGGCAAAAAGACGCCGACAGTTTGCCCGAGTACCACCTGCTCGATGGTATACTATATCAATACATTGAAAGAAGGCAGGGCCCTGCGGAAATAAAAGCCCGTGGCTTCGATGCGGCCCTTGTAGACAGGATACTGAAGATGGTAAATGCCAATGAGTATAAAAGAAACCAGTTCTGTCCCATCATCCGCATAAGCCCGAAAGCCTTCGGGGTGGGGCGCAGGGTGCCTATCGTTGGCAAGTACCTGTCTTAAATAAATATCGCCCCTGTATGGAAATACAGCGGGCTTGTTTATGAAATCAAAAATTGTTTACTGTCTTGTAAGTGTAGCCACTATGGTTACGTCCTGGTTAAAGGTTTCCGGACTGTTTATTTTTGTTTCCAGTACCAGCTTCTTACCATCGAATACTTTAACGGTGCCTCCGGTAAAATACTCGTTCTGAAGCCCTACCAGGGATACCGTATTGGTGGTAATATCGTATTGAAAGCTATAATTTTTAGCCGGGCTGCATACTACACCTGCATCGATGGAACTGGCCGTTGAGTCCGCTTTCAATTCATAGATATTATCCAGCTCGCAGGGTTCCAGCTGGCCCATGGCATCGGATGGTGGTGTAAAAGCCGTTTCCCCCGTAAGGGCAGTTAGTTTGTATTGACCTGCCAGCGATTTTGCCGTAAGGGCTACTTCCAGGTCGTCTTCCTTGCGTTTGCATGCGAATACGGTCAGAGTGATCGCTGCCGCCAGTATAATTCCTTTTAAGTAATGATTCTTCATGTGGATGATTTGACAAAAAACGTATAGCCGGGTCAATTTATTGTTAAAATGAAGCGGCGACAAATGTCTGCCGGTGCAAATCAGCACAATCTCCGCTGCTTCTTCCCCGGTAATTTAGTAATTTGCGACCTTAAATTCATATAATCAGCTAATTATGTTGCAAACAGCCGAGGATATACGTCAACTGAATGAAAAGATACAATATAGCAGTTCTTTTATAGACAGGCTTCGCGATGAAGTGGGAAGAGTGATTGTGGGTCAGTCGTATATGCTGGATCGTTTACTGATCGGTTTATTAAGCAGTGGGCATGTATTGCTGGAAGGGGTACCCGGACTGGCAAAAACGCTCACCATCAAGTCGCTGGCTCAGGCTATACATGCCAAATTCAGCCGCATACAGTTTACTCCCGATCTGTTACCGGCAGATGTAATTGGAACCATGATCTACAACCAGCAGAAGAATGAGTTCTTTGTACGTAAGGGTCCTATTTTCGCCAATTTTATACTGGCCGATGAAATAAACAGGGCCCCTGCCAAAGTACAGAGTGCCTTGCTGGAAGCCATGCAGGAACGCCAGGTGACCATTGGCGATAGCACTTATAAACTGGAAGAGCCCTTTCTTGTTCTGGCCACCCAGAATCCCCTTGAACAGGAGGGAACGTATCCGTTGCCGGAGGCGCAGGTGGACAGGTTTATCATGAAAGTGATCGTCAACTATCCTTCCAAGCAGGAGGAGCAGATGATTATTCGCCAGAATACGCAAGGTATCAAATCACCGGTGGTGGAACAGGTGGTAAGCACCCAGGAAATTCTCGATGCGAAAGAGCTGACCCGTAGTATTTATCTTGATGAAAAGGTAGAAAATTATATCCTCGACATCGTATTCTCCACCCGTTTCCCGGATAAGTATAAACTGGATAAATTAAAGCCCCTGATATCATACGGGGGTTCGCCCAGGGCCAGTATCAACCTGGCACTGGCCGCCAAAGCCAATGCCTTTCTCAATAAAAGAGGATACGTTATTCCGGAAGATGTAAGAACTATCTCAAGGGATGTACTGCGTCACCGTATTGGGCTGACATATGAAGCGGAAGCAGAAAATATAAACGTAGAAAATATTATAGAGGAAGTGCTGAAGACCATACAGGTGCCTTAATAAAAGCGGACCGGTATTAAAAAACGCTATGCTAACAACAGCAGAAATATTAAAGAAAGTAAAAGAACTGGAGATCAAAAGCAAGAAGATCACCCAGCATCTTTTTACCGGCGAATACCACTCCGCATTCAAGGGACGCGGTATGAGCTTTCGGGAAGTACGGGAATATGCAGCGGGCGACGACGTGCGTTTCATCGACTGGAATGTAAGTGCCCGCCTTTCGCACCCGTTCACCAAACTTTTTGAAGAAGAGCGTGAACTGACCGTTATGCTGCTGATAGACGTAAGTGCCAGTTCATTCTTCGGCACCGTGCATGCCCGTAAAAAAGATATCGTTACAGAAATAGCTGCCGTACTGGCTTTTTCAGCCGTAAGTAATAATGATAAAGTGGGGGTCATCTTCTTTAGCGATAAAGTGGAAAAATACATACCTCCCAAAAAATCGAAGCAGCATGCATTGTATATCGTGCGGGAATTGCTTACGGCAGAACCGAAGCAGAAAGGAACCAGTGTGTCCGAAGCCATCCGTTTTCTGAATAATGCAGCCAGGGAAAAGAGCATTACGTTTCTACTAAGCGATTTCCTTGATATGAATTTTGCGGACATCCTTAAAGTGGGCGGTAAACGGCACGATTTGATCGGTATAAAGGTGTACGATAAAATGGATATGCAGTTACCCGACGCCGGGCTGATCCAGGTAAATGATGCGGAGACGGGTAAAACCAAATGGCTGGATACCGGGGATGCCCTGTTGCGAAGCAATTACGAAAAGCAGTTTTTCCAGCATACGGAATGGTGCAAAAATGCCTTTCTCCGGGCCGGCAGCGATCTGTTACATGTAAGAACGGATGATGATTACGTTAAAATATTGCAGAAGTTTTTTATAGGAAGATCTTAAATCAACAGAAGGGTTCTGAATGAAGAAATACTCACATTATATATTGCTGCATACTGCACTGTTTTTTTTCTCCGCTATATCTTTTGCCCAGCAATCTGTAATGGTTACAGCTACCGTTGATAAAAACAGGATTATCATCGGTGAGCCCATTAAATTGAAACTGGAAGCCGCATTACCCGCCGGAACGCCTATGCTCTGGTTCGATACCGATAGTCTGCCCCATTTTGAGCTGATAGATAAAGGAAATATCGACAGTAGTGCAGCAGATAAATATGAGCAGATAGTAACCATCACCAGTTTCGATTCAGGGCTCTATGTAATACCTCCGCTTAGCCTGGACCTGGATGGAAGATCCTACCTCACCGATTCAATTCCAATCACGGTATCTTTTTCAGCATTTGATCCGGAAAAGGACTACCACGATATTAAAGATATACTGGAAGTAGAAGCGGTAAAAAAGACTTATCTAAAGGAAATTTTGCTGGCGGGCGGTATATTGATGCTGCTTTTACTAGCCTGGTTCCTGTATCGGAAATATCGCCGGAAAAAGCCTGTCACACAGGTGGCTGCGCCATTTTTAAGTCCGCTGGAAGAAGCACTCCGGGCACTCGAAGCGCTTAAAAAGGAACCCATAACGGAAAAGCAGTTTTATACCGGCATGAATGATATCATCCGGGGGTTTGTATACCGTAAAACAGGAGTAACCACCATGCAGAAGACAAACGAAGAATTCATTCTGCAACTGGATAAACTGGGTATGCCACAGGATGATTTTATTTCCCTGGTACAAACATTGCGCATGAGCGATGCCGTTAAATTCGCGCGGTATGTGCCTGGTGAAGAGGAGAATGAGAAAAATTATACGGTCATCCGCCGCTCGGTTGAACAACTAAATAATACAAACAACAGTGCTGTATAACTGGTTTCAAAATATAGAACTTGCGCAGCCCTGGCTGCTGCTTATGCTGGCCCTGGTGCCGGTCATGATCTGGTGGTATGTGCGTAAGTATAGCCGCAGGCAGGGTACGTTCACTATTTCTTCGCTGCGGCAGGTACCGGATCAGCAGTCGTTTAAAACGGCGTTAAGGCATTTACCCTTTATAGCCCGCGTGCTGGCGGTTATATGTATCATTGTTGCCCTTGCCCGTCCGCAAACACGTTATGATGAAGAACTGGTGAGCGGCGAAGGGGTGGATATTATACTGTGCATCGACGTAAGCGGAAGTATGCTGGCCCAGGACCTGGAGCCCAACCGCATGGAGGCAGCTAAAGAGGTGGCCGCCAATTTCGTGAGCAGCCGGCTTACGGACCGTATCGGCCTGGTGATATTTTCCGGCGAGAGCTTTACGCTGACGCCCCTGACTACCGACCAGACTAATCTCAGAACGCAGATATATAATATCAAGAGCGGCCAGTTGGAAGACGGTACCGCTATTGGCATGGGACTGGCCACCAGTGTAGAGCGGCTGAAAGAATCGAAAGCCAAAAGCAAAGTGGTGATTCTGCTTACGGACGGAGAAAATAACGGCGGCTTCATAGATCCCAATACCGCCAAAGAACTGGCCAAATCTTTTGGAATAAAAGTTCACACTATAGGGGTGGGATCGGAAGGCATGGCGATGATGCCCGTGCAGACAGATGGGGGTATTATTATGCAGCAGGAAAAAGTAAATATAGACGAAAAGCTGCTGACCCAGATAGCGACGGAAACAGGAGGCAGGTATTTCAGGGCCACCAATAACGAAGGCCTGAAAAATATTTATGCAGAGATAGATAAACTCGAAAAGTCCAAAGTGGAAGTAACGGCCCTGCACCGCTACAATGAAAAATTCTTTCCCCTAGCACTTGCCGCCATTGCATTGCTGGCTTTGGAAGCATTGCTTAAGTTTACTGTCTTTAAAAAATTTCCTTAGGGCCGTATGATAAAAGGGTATGTATACAAATCCACCGGAAGCTGGTACCAGGTGAAGGATGCGGAAGGCCGGTTCCTGAAAGCCCGTATCAAAGGCATCTTCAAGAACGAAGGTATTACTTCCACCAATCCGATAGCCGTAGGGGATGAAGTATGTATTGAAATGGAGAATGAACTGGAGAGCGGGGCCATGATAACGCAGATAGCTGACCGGAGAAACTATATCACCAGAAGTTCCCCGCATAACCGGCACCAGCATCATATCATCGCTTCCAATCTCGACCAGTGCCTGTTGTTTGCCACACTTAAAGATCCTAAAACGTCCACCGGTTTTATCGATCGCTTCCTCATTACGGCGGAAGCTTATCATGTGCCCGCGGTCATCGTATTTAATAAATCAGACCTTTACCGGAAAAAAGAAGAAGAAAAATTTGCAGATGTAAAAGCCATGTACGAAGCAGCCGGTTACAAAGTAGCATCTGCCAGCGTGGAGAAAAAAACAGGACTGGAGGAGATAGGGGGTC
>JANNOM010000096.1:0-94312 GCA_031399065.1 Chitinophagaceae bacterium | reverse complement strand
TTCCCGAAATAGAACAGTTGATGGCCGTTCAGGAAAATGCTTTAAGCATATTAACGGGAGCCTTGCCCGGTTCCGTCAAACGGGAGGGCAGCATCAATGATTTCGTTTTTAGCGATACATTATCGGCAGGACTGCCATCAGCATTACTGCAAAACCGGCCGGATGTAAAAGCAAGAGAACAGGCGCTCACCATCGCAAACGCAAACACCGGTATCACAAAGGCTAATATGTATCCCTCATTTTCCATCACCGCGGAAGGAGGAATCAATTCCTTTAAGGCAAGCAACTGGTTCAATATACCGGCATCTCTTTTTGCGACCGTTGCAGGTGGTATCGCACAACCGGTATTTCAACGAAAACAATTAAAAACCCAATATGAATTGTCGAAACTCGAAAGAGAAAAAACGGTGATAGCATTCCGGCAAACCGTACTGGCGGCAGTCGGAGAAGTAAGCGATGCGCTGGTAAGTGTAGATAAATTAAAAGACCAGCAAGCCATCGCCTCGGTAAGAGTAGATAAGCTGCAACAGGCTATTAACAGTGCCGATCTTCTTTTTAAAAATGGGATGGCCAATTATCTGGAAGTGCTTACCGCACAAAGCAATGTGTTGCAGGGCGAGCTGGAACTGGTAAGTCTTAAAAAAGAACAACTGAACGCAGTAGTGGAACTCTACCGGTCACTGGGTGGTGGATGGAAATAGGTCAGCTTATTCGGAGATATATTCGACCAGCTCTTCCAGGTCTTTTCTTTTGCGCATGTTCACGTTGCGTGAAGAAAGGTATTTACCGATCATCCGGTTCTTCTCGGAGAAAACCCTGGCCACGTTCTTTTTGGTGGCTCTTACAAAGGGCGATCGGGTATCGCTGATATAGAACGCGGTATCAGGTTTTAAATAATTGCTTCTGGAGTTAAGGCCAAAATACTGCGGCGAAAATCCCGAATTTCTGCCAGTCGGCATTCCGAGCGCTCCTGTTCCTCCATAGGCAGCACTTGACCAGGACCTCGATATAGGCAGGGGGGCCGCGTTCCATTTAAATGTTTTCCTAATAGCCAAACGGGCTATCCTGGTTTGCTTTATTAATTCCAGATATCCTTTTTCATAGTAAAAAGTATCTGACCGGATTGCGATGTACCTGATCGTTTCAGGATTTGCCAGCACGGCTATTTTACCATCGTCGCCTATTACATCCATCGTTTCAGTCAGGTAATTGAGATTGAATGGATAGACAGCAGAATCTCCGTCCCGGTAATGAACCTTACCCACTATAAACATCCTATATTTATACTTAACGGTGGGGCTTGCCGTAATACTACGCCCGTTACCGGCACGCATAGGTTCTCCCGCCCCTGGTAACGACTGCCTCGCCATAGCGGCCTGCTGATTTAAATGGCGTGTTAAAAATGTTCTGCTGGTCAGTTGCAGGTTTACGTCTGTTCGCCAGCTATCATCATGGCTCACCTTATTTACCATTGTTTCCCGGTGAATAATGCTATCGTTCCGGTAATATTCCTTCCTTGCATAAATCAGTACGGGCGTTTTGCCATTGTCTTTTAATTCTATTCGGGCAAATACGAGGCGGTTGCCTTTATAATAATATTTTCTGTTACGCCATACCGCCAGGTTATCTTCTGTTTCGATTTTATACACATTGCGTCCATTTTCACCGCTTGTTGTCAGGGAGCTGAATGGTCCCTCCAGGTTCCTGGCACTGATGTAAATCTTTCCTTCCTCTATAAACGTGTATACGTTTTTAAAACGATCCTGTCGTTTCAGCCCGGAATCCTGGTCAGCATTGGCCAGCGAGTCCATCAACAAAATGTATTGATCCGTAGCGGCAATAAAACCGGAATCCGGCTGACCGTAACCGGAACTCGTAACAAGGATGGTATTTAAAAAAAGGATGGTGAAATATTTCATTATTACAATCATTGAGAAACGGATAAGTAAGATATAAAATAGTCCTGATTTTACGTCATTTATCCTTTCTCAACGATATGTAATGATAAACTGTTCAGTGAACCGGGATTATTTCTGTGCCTGGAACCAGTTGCTTTTACAACACATAAAACTGAAGATCCTGCTGTTCCATTTCTTCGGGTAGTTCCTGGTCTTTTAGCATCTGCCGCAGGTCTTTTTCTATCTGGCGCGAGATGGTCGTCATCGGTGTATCGGTAGGTTTATTTTCGAAAGGGTCCTGCAGGTGGATCGCCATTTTTTCTATCAGTAAAAAGCAGGATGCAATAGCCACCACGACCGGTATTTCCACGATACCGAAGTACTGTATAACCGCAAAAGGCAGCAGCCCGATAAACAGCAGTAGTGAAAAGTGAATATAAGTGCTATAAGTAACCGGGAAAATAGTATTCTTAATCCGTTCACATTTGCCCATCGCATCACAAAGCCTGCCCAGGGTTCTGTCCAGCTCTACCTGCTGGTAAGGATTTAGCCAGCCCAGTTCAAGCGCCTTGTTAAGATCCCGCGCTTGCAGATCCAGCATCGCCAGCGGCACGTTGGAATAGTGTGATACGAACTCTTTGTCGCGGCGGCTGATGTACCGGTCGAGGCCCTCAGCGGTGTTGAGCCGGCGGAGGTGTTTGCTCAGGCTATGGCACCAGGCCATCTGTCTTTTTACAAAGCGCTCCCGCATATGCTGTATGGCATCTCCTTCATACTCCACTTCTGTGAAGCAAAGTAACTGGCGCGTAAGCGTTCTGGAGTCGTTAACGATGCTTCCCCATATATGCCTGGCTTCCCACCAGCGGTCGTATGCCTGGTTGCTCCGGAAACCGAGCAGCAGCGATATAACGGTACCCAGTATGGCAGGCACCGCCAGGGGTATGGAAATACGGGTAAAATGGAAATTGCTGTACAACACCACGATGGTTGTTGCATACAGCGTAATGAACAATACTTCGTATTTGATTTTACCAAATACATATTTAAAGGGAATATTTTCTTTGAGAAGCATATGTTCTGTTTTATAATATTTAGAAGAAGCTATTAAACGTCTTAAATTTTGGTAAGGTTGTGAGAGCCTGTCATATTGCGCTTGATAACAGACACTTTACCTTGTTGGGTATCGAACGAATCGAGCACGGTAATACCCGATTTCCGGAAAAAGGAGCAGGGATCGATACTGTATTTATGCGGCATCTGCAGGCGCAGATCGGCAGGAAGTACAATAAGGTCGATATCGTTGGCATCGGCAAAATTCTTAAATACACGCACGGTACTGCCATACATATACTTGAAGCAGATGGAATGGATCGTATCGAAATAAAGATTCTTCAGTTTTTTACACTGATTGCGGAAATCGTCCGTTACCAGCCCTTTATATATTTTTTCCCGGCCGATAAACATCAGGTCGGTGATGGAATCGGGCATATTAAACGCATGAAACAAAACGATATTGAATTTTTCACCCTTCAGGGCTTCGGCTGTTTTGTTGACCAGTTGGAGAGATTGCGCGGTGAAGTCGGTAGGTATTAGTACATTTTTCATTTGCTTAAGAATTAAGATGATTTAATTAAAAGCAAAGCTCGGGATCGGGTATTAGGACGGTATAAGAAGAGAATTAGAGCCCCCTAAGAATGTGATTAGAAAACGATTAGAACACATTCACCGGCAAAGCCACCAGCACCTGGGTACCTTTTCCTTCGGTGGAATCCACCTTGATCATGCCATGGTGCAGGCGGATAATATTCAGGCTCAGAGGAAGCCCGATACCATACCCCTGGAACCGCTGGGAATTGGACGCCCTGAAAAACGGTTCAAATACATGCTCCAGCTCGGTAGGTGGAATACCTATGCCCTCATCTTCGGTTATGATGTGTACATAATCTTCCACTTTCCGAATGGTGACTTTTACCGGCCGGTTGCCGGAATACTTGCAGGCATTCAGAATAACATTGCTGAATGCCAGTTTAAGCAGCTGCTCGTTACCGTTTATCAGCAGGTCGTCCGACGATTCAGGAAGATGATGCAGTTGCAATTGCACGGCACGGGCATTTACTATTTCCTCCACACTGTGTTTTACTTCCCACATCAGCTCGTCTATCCGGATACTTTTCCACTCCTGCCTTTTACCATCAAACCCGGTTTGCGCAAGGTTCAGGAGGCTATCGGATATATGTTTCATCTTTTCCGCCTGTACCTGTATATTCATTAAAGACTGCTGCAGTTCTTCCCGGCTTCTGCCGGTAGAAAGAGCGAGTTCCGCCTCACCCATAATAGTGGTTATAGGCGTGCGAAACTCATGAGAGGCATTGCTTACGAAATTGTTCTGTGTTTCAAAGGAAGTCTGTAACCTGTCCAGCATTTCATTAAAAGTATACCCCAGTTCCCATATCTCATCCTTTCCCTTTTTCTCCGGAAGGCGAAGAGAAAGGTTTTCCGCATTAATGCTCTTAACCCTTTTTATAAGTGTACGTACCGGTTTAAAGGTATACCTGGAAAAGAAGACGGAAGTGGCATACACCAGCAATGTACCTACCACGAAACCCAGTATTAAAAAGTAGCGCAGGTTGGCCATGGTATTGGCCAGTGCTTCATTACCGGCAGAAAGCAGCACGATAAAATTACCCTCGTTATCCTCATAAAAAATTCCGGTATAATAATAGCCGTTGCGGTTTACATAATCTTTCCCGTTTTTTATTACGTTGAGGAAAAAACTATTAGGGAGCGATAACCCCCTCGGCAATAACCATTTTTTTGATAGCGTATCTACTCTTATGAAGTATTCTTTTTCGCCCTGCAGTATTTCCAGGTGTTCTCTTCTTATTTCGCTATACGCATCTACGGAAGTTTCGTCTTTCTCCAGCATCACTCTCGCGGCGATATAGGCTCTTATCTCCAGCCTTTTATAAAAATCGATGGCAGCGAACCGGCTGGTAAAATAATAGATAAAAAGGCTTAATAACAGGATCACCGCCGCCGTAATGGTAGTGAATAATATGGCCGTTTGCGTTTGTATTTTCATATCAAGCCTCTTTCATAACATAACCCATTCCTACAACAGTGTGTATCAGTTTCTTATTAAAGTCTTTATCAATTTTTTTCCGCAGGTAATTTACATATACATCCACTACATTGGTTGCCATGTTAAAATCGATTCCCCACACCTTTTCGAGCAGGTCTACCCGAGATAATACTTTATTAGGACTTCGCAGAAAACATTCCAGCAACCTGAATTCAGTGGCGGTGAGAGGAATGGAAGCGCCGTCTCTCTTTACCGTTTTACCATCCAGGTCCATTATAACCCCACCAAAGAATAACTGGTCTGCCGTCACTTCGCTATATCCTCCTCTTCGCAGAAGGGAACGGATGCGTGCTTCCAGCTCTGCAAACCGGAACGGCTTCACCAGGTAGTCATCTGCCCCGCTATCCAGTCCGGATACGATATTCTCCGTAGTGCCAAGTGCCGTAAGCATCAGTACCGGCAAACCCATCCTGTTTTTACGCAACTGCCTGCATACTTCCAGTCCATTGATGCCAGGCAGCATAAGATCCAGTATCATCAGCCGGAAATCATATTCCATCGCCATGGAAAGAGCCATATTGCCATCCTGGGCAACACTTACCTCGTAGCCTTTTTCGCTGAGCCCCCTGTGCATCATGGCCGCGACCGACACATCATCTTCTGCAAGTAATATTTTCATGGGCTAACCGGATGATTTAAACCCTAAAGATAAATATTAAAAGAACCCGAAGGTGTATTCGAACACCTGTGTCCCGGGCGCTTGAGGTATCCAGCCGCTGAGCGTTACCATTCCACCAGCGATAAACTGATGCCGACCGTCGTTTGACGGTGGTTATAATCCATCAGCGTTTCTCCGTATCCTTCTGAAAACTGAACCTGCATACGGAGGTTGCTTACTACAGGGAATACCCAGCTTAAGAGGGCACTTCCCCTGCCGCCGTTTTTCGTTTTCAGGGAATGGGCCGCCACCAGCGAAAACTGGTGCCTGCCGGGATTGAATACCACGATACCTTCCGCACGCCCCGTATAGTCGGTTATCAGCGGGTTCTCGTCTTCTTCGTCTTCGAGCCGTATCCAGGGCCGCAGTATCACCTGCCAGTTCTTCCTTTCAAAACCGGCCTGAAGTATTACCCGGTTCCAGCTCCGGGACAGGGGGAGCGTGCGGCCGTTAGACTGGTGGTTAAAAATAATTCCCAGCATCCGGCCTTTAAACCCCAGCAGCGAATAGTTTGTTCTGAAATTGAGTATCAGTTCCGGCTCGTAATTCAGCTCCCGGAAGGGACGCGAGAGTTCCTCGTTGTACAATTGCCAGTGTGCTTTCTGGGTATAAGCCGCCCATAGATCTCCGTTACCGAAAAAAAGGCCCCTCGCTATTTTAGTCTTAAAGCTAAACTGGAATTTAGCTTCATACTGGTTATAATTAACGCGGAATGGCAGCGTATACGCAGGGTTCTCGCTGGTAGGTTTACCATTGGGATTGCTGGACCATCTCCCGGCTGTTACATATACCGGCCGGTATGGGGTAATACGAAAGTTGCCCTTACTGTTTTCCGGCTCCAGCTCCCATCGCTCTGCCATGGTGCGGCTCTGGTCGATAAAGCCGGAATCTTTAAGACCCTGGGCATAAGAACCCAATGGCAGCAGCCATTGCATTATGAATACAAAACAATAACGCAACAGGTATGTACGAAACAGGGGCAAAAGGATAGCAGGCATAGGAAATTAATTATTGGCTAATATAAGCTATTTCCCGAGCAGCTTATTATTGATCCAGTTGCCGAATTTTTCACTTTCTTCGGGATATACCCAGTGACCCGTTTCGAGGTAGAGACTGAGCTCTTTCGGAGCGGTAATAACGTTGTATGCAGCATACATGGATGTAGGCGGACAGGTTTCGTCGTTGTATCCCCAGGCGTAAAAGCCGGGCACTTTCAACTGCCGCGCGAAGTTGACCACATCGTAATAACCGATAGTAGCCAGCTTTTCCGGTTTGTTGTTAATCGTTAGGTTACGTCCTTCAAAATAATGGGGCCATCCGCCAGCGCGGCCTTTTAAGTTACCGGTAACATCACTCAATGCCGGGTAGAGCGCTGCCAGGTATTTTACCCGGCTGTCAAGCGAAGCGGTCGTAATGGACAAAGCACCACCCTGGCTGCCCCCGCATACACCCAGGGTGCTGCCGTCATATTGGGGAAGGCTGGTTAAAAAATCGTTGGCACGCAAGCAGCCGAGGTATACCCTTTTATAATAAAACCGGTCTTTGTCGTCCATATTAAAACTGTTATACCCTGATAATGCTCCGTTGCCAAGGTTAGCATACACCATATCATCCAGTATTACCGGTATGCCATGTATGCCGATCTCCAGGGTGATGATTCCCTTTTCGGCCGTTAGCGCGTCGCCCCGGTAGGCTCTAACACCGGCTCCTGGCACTCTTAATAAGGCGGGGTATTTTCCTTCTTTTTTAGGTACGCATAAAATGCCATATAAGCGTGTGCCGCCTATGTTCTGCATATTTACCTGGTAAACGTTCACTTTCTCCGTACAGCGTTCGGGAAGCAGTGTTGTTTTGGCATCCAGCGGCACCGTCGCAAGTTCTTCTTTGGCTTTAGTCCAGAATGTATTGAAGTCGGCTGGCAAAGCGAGGCTGGGTTCCAGCGTTAGCGGGGCAAACCCTGCGGTGGCCAGGTTACGATAGGTTTTGCCGGCCACGCTGGCGGTAACGATGCAGCGCAGAAAGCCGGCCGTTTTAAGCGTGCCTCCATTGATCGTCTTTTTCCCCTCCCGCAAAGTAGCAGAATCGCTGATGGTAGGTTTCATCCGCTCCGGACCAATATCGTATTTGATCTTTACATTGGGAATGGGATTGCCATACTGTATAACGGTTACTGTAAATTGTACATTCTCTCCCGGCTTATACTGCCAGTCGGCATGATCGGGGGCAACTATAATCTTCACGATTTGTTCAGCGGGCTGTGCATTTACCAGGTTAGTAAAAAGGACTAATAGAGCAATGCTTACGTTAAGGGCTGTTTTTTTCATTATTGCAAGAGTTTTACGCTCAGCAAAAATCAGTAATTATTGGTATCCGGCGGTATAATTTTTTAACACCGGGTATTAACGCTTCGCCTGCAACATTTAAGTTATTGTAAGTATCGTTCCCGTAAAAAGGCTGATGAAGTTTACAGCGTAGCTCCTTCCAGGTTGTATTTGTTTTTATAATCGATGGGAGAAAGGCCGGTGATCTTCTTAAACACCGTTCTGAACGCTTTGGTATCCGAATAACCCACTTCATACATTACCTCATTGATATTACGGGTACTGTTCTCAAGGTGCTTTTTGGCCGCTTCAATTTTTACCCGTTGCATATATTCCACCGGTGTGTTGCTGGTGGCTTTTTTAAAACGCCTTTCAAAATTACGCCTACCGATAGCGAACCGTAACGCCAGTTCCTCCACAGATAATTTTTCAGAAGTATTTTTCTCGATATATTCCTGTGCCTGTTTGATGGGCTCATCCTCATGCTGCTTCTGGCCGTTGAACATGATAAAGGGTGATTGCGTTTTACGATCCAGTTCTATGGCGAACACTTTGGCTGTAAGAATGGCTATGTCTCGGCCCGCCTGTTTTTCTATCAGGTAAAGAAGCAGGTTAAGATAAGAAAAAGCACCCCCGCTCGAATAGATGCCTTGCTCGTGGGTAATGATCTTTTCCGTGACCAGGTCCACTTCCGGGAACATAGTCCTGAACTGGTTGGATGCCAGCCAGTGGGTGGCGCACTTACGGCCGTTCAGCAGACCGGTAGCCGCCAGTATAAAAGCCCCCATACAAAGGCTGGCCACTTCCGCTCCCTGTTCGTATTGATTTTTTATCCAGGGAATAAAAGGCTCATTTATTTTTATAGCCTCTTCCAGGTCGCCATCAACGGCCGGTATAATGATAAGGTCCGTTTTTTTAAGGTCCGGCAGCAATACATCACTATGTATGGTGTACGCTTTTCCGCTAACGGGGGTTTCGTTGGTAAGCCCCACCAGTTGTACTTCAAACACGGGGGGTCTTCCCTGCTGAAGGAGGAAGTGATTTACCTGCGTAAACAATTGACGGGCTCCTTCGAGGCTTCCCAATATGGCGCGTTTAGGAACCAGGATTGATATATGCTTCATGATAATGGCTTTATCTTTTAATAAAAATAGCAAAATTATCCGGCAGCAATCAGGGTATTATTTACACTTTATATTTTATTAATCAGATTAACACGGCCTTAACAGCACTTTGCGATATATGCTTGTCTGGTTAAACAACTAAACAGTTTTTTATGATCAAATTTTACAGCGTTATTATTATGATGGTATTGTCCTTATCCGTAAGTGCCCAGATCAAAAAAGGCACCGTGTTGCTGGGAGGTCAGCTTTCTTACTACGATTACGATCTTGTGAATGGGAACTCGAGTGAGCAATCACAGGATGGAGGTACGTTGTCGATACAGGCAGGAAAAGCGTATAACGAAGATCGTGTTGCCGGAATCAGCATCACCTACAGCACTACCAGGCGTAAGTTGATCTCTTCCAATTCCGATTCCCTTATCAACAAAGATCATTACTATAGCATGGGCGCGTTCTTAAGACAGTATAAAAAACTGGCGAGGGATTTTTACTTTTTCTTCCAGGAAGACGCGGCCTTTATAATAAGCAGGCGAACCACTGCCCCTGCCGATGTGCCATATGCAGGTAAAGTTAAAGATATCGGAGGATCGTTGTCGGTTACACCTGGCATATCTTACCAGGTATTTACCAGGATGCAACTGGAGTTAAGTCTTCCCAACCTGGTGAATATGCGATATATTTACCGCGAGGACAGACCCGACAATCCACAGTCCGGTGGTGAGAACAGCAACACATTCGTCTTGCATACTACTTTCGCAAATAACCGTTTCCTGGATGGAGTGGGAGTAGGATTTCGTTTCTTGTTATAAATATTATCCCGTTATTAAATATCAGGGGGGCACGGTTAATCGAGCAGGACTTGTAATTACGACAATCCTGATTTTTTACCGCACCCCTTTCTGTTCTTATGAATGTAAAACCAATAAGGTTGACAGGTTATTCCGCTAACTTTAATGGATCGATATGAAAAGATTATTAATAACGGGGGCCACAGGTAATGTAGGTATGGAGGTTATACGCGCATTGCACCAGGAAGGATGTTCGCTGGAGCTTACCGCGGGGGTAAGGGATATTCATAAAGACTATTCCATGTTGACCAGCTTGGGCTGCCGTATCACCAGGTTCGACTTTACTGCCGTGGATTCATACCGGCAGGCACTTGCAGATTGCGATATCCTCTTCCTTCTTCGACCACCCCAGATCTCGCAGGTGAAGCGATATTTTCAACCGCTGGTAGAAATGGCGAAAGCAAGCGGTGTAAAGCATATTGTATTTTTATCGGTGCAGGGCGCGGAGAACAGCCGTCTAATTCCGCACCATAAAATAGAGGCACTGGTGAGGAAAAGCGGCATCCCTTATACGTTTCTGCGCCCCGCCTATTTTATGCAAAATTTTACAACCACTCTCCGTAAAGACATCATCAACCATCATCATATATTTCTTCCCGCGGGCAATACTTTGTTTACACTTATTGATGTACGTGACATTGGCTGCGCTGCGGCACGCGTATTACAGAACACAGAACTGCATCTAAACAAAGCGTATGATCTTACCAGTAACGAAAAGTTGAATTTTCAACAAATGGCGGAAAAGATCAGCAGTATTACGGGTATCAGTATACAATATCAATCACCCGGACCCTTCCGCTTTTTTTTAGTTAAAAGAAAAGAAGGCCAACCGGTGATGCTGATACTGGTTATGATCATGCTCCACTATTTACCCCGTTTTCAAAAACAACCACCGCTAAGCGATGCGGTATATAAACTTACCGGAACACAGCCGGTAGGTTTCGACCAGTTCCTGGCAGATAATAAGGCGGTACTGGTTTAATAACAAATAGATGTATATAATCCGGCAATAAGTATTCCCCTGCAATGAAGCAGAACGGAATTATCCTATTTTTATTCCATGAAACAACTCTTCCCGGTATATTCCATCGGCCATTTTATCAACCAGCCCAAAAATACGACCAGCTTCGAAATCACTCATTTCGCTGAAATGGAAGAACCCGAGGTGGATGATATTCATAAACATACTTTCTATGAGATAATTTGGATAGAGAAGGGTAAAAGCAGGCAGACGATCGATTACAAAGAATATGAAATTCTGCCCGGCAGCCTGTTTTTCATTTCGCCCAACCAGGTGCATGAATTCGAGGAATGGAAATCAGTTATGGGAGGCACTATCATGTTTACGGAGGATTTTTTCCTGCTAAACCATCATAACAAAGACAAACTCTTTGAGCTGAGTTTTCTGGATAACTTTTATGCCAATCCATGTATCCAACTGAATAAAAAGCAGTTTGCGGAGATTCATCAAACCATTGATCTTATATCAAGGGAGCATAAACGGAAAGACTGCATCCAAGCCATCACGCAGTCGTTATTACATGTTCTGCTGGCACAGGTTCAGCGGTATATAAACAACCGTATCGAAAAGCCTGTCCCAAAAAATTATCTTATTCTTTACAAACAATTTAAAAGCCTGCTCGATGATCATTTTGCAGAAAATAAAACAAGCATTTTCTACGCAGGTCAAATGCATATTACTCCCCATCATTTAAACCTGGTCATCAAAAGCGTAACAGGCAAAACGGCCAGTGAAGCCATCCGGGCAAGAAGCATACTGGAAGCAAAAAGGCTTTTGACATTTACCGCCTATTCCGTTTCTGAAATTGCAGCGATGTTGAATTATTTTGACGGTTCCTACTTTTCCAAACTATTTAAGGCCGAAACCAACCAAACACCTTTGGTATTCAAAAACAGAATGTCCGAAAAATACCGCGTAAGGTAGTTTTCATTATGTAACGGGAACTTAAGATGACGGACTTTTGTATCTTACTAATGTTGACCAGGAGTCCTGGTCTTAAATGAACGATTTTAATTTAAATAGTATGGCGTCAAAAATCTGGTTTATAACGGGTGTTTCCAGCGGATTAGGTAAGGCCCTGGCAGAAGCTGTATTGGAGAAAGGCGATTTTGTCGTCGGCAGTTTCAGAAGCCGGCAGCAGGCGGAAGCTTTCACACTTCAGTACAAGGGCATGGCTCTGGGTATCGATCTGGATATTACCAAAACGGATGAAACCGAATGTGCACTTAACATGGTAACAGAAAGGTTCGGAAAACTGGACGTGCTGGTGAACAATGCCGGCTTTGGTTTGGCAGGCGCTATAGAAGAAACGAGCATGGAGGAAGCAAGAGACGTGTTTGAAACCAATTTTTTTGGTGTGCTTCAACTTACCAGGTCTTTTTTGCCGCTTTTCAGAAAGCAAAAAAGCGGGCATATCATCCAGATTTCCTCCCATGGAGGATTTAAAGCTTTTCCGGGCTTTGGTATCTACAACGCCAGCAAGTTTGCCCTGGAGGGTTTCAGTGAAGCTCTGGCGATGGAAATAGCACCTTTGGGAATAAAACTAACGATTGTGGAGCCCGGACCCTTCCGTACCAACTTTGCTGGCACTTCCTTCAGGCAGGCAGCCATTAGAATCCATGATTATAGCGAAACCAGCAGGCGCATTCAGGGAACGAATGAAACAGGTGCACGGTAAACAGGAAGGCGACCCGGTAAAGGCGGCAAAAGCCATTATAGAGATAGTTGATCTCGATGCGCCCCCGTTACGACTGCCATTAGGTAAAATCGCCCTTGGTTCTTTAACCAGCAAAATAGAAAGCGTTCAAAAAGATATGAACAACTTTAAGGAGATGGCAGAGAACGCAGTGTTTTTTTAAAGCGTAACCCGGGCGCATAACAACCGCTTCGAAAAAGTAACTGCAGGACAGCCACACGGATTTTACTGCAACTCCTCAATCCATTTCTTCAGCTTCTTTAAATACTTTCCATAAGTATGGTTAAAGAACCACCTTGAAACAAAATAACTGATAGGAACGAGTATAAGGATGGTAACAGCCAGTATAGACAGAACCAACGGATTGTATAAGAATTCTTCCACCGTTTTTTGAGAACCCACCACGCCGCCCAGCATAAAACCACCCGTTGCCGCTATGGGGTATATAAACAGGCTCACTCTCTCCTGCACGGCAAACCACTGCCTGAACCGGGCATAGTTGATCTCTAGCTCCTGCTTTAATGACAAGGCGGAGGAAATAGTCTCCGGGATCTTTTTGTATAGTTTCCAACTGGTGATAGACAACCAGGTATTAAACAGGATCAAAATAAGCATGGAAGTAATGATCTGCCATACGGGTAGATATATTATGATGGCCAGGTATATAACGGCGCAGGCTTCGCTGAGTACTATCCCGCGTAATAAATTGGCTCGTAGCTTTTTAAGGGGCCACTTGGATGTAAGTTCCTCCGGCGACCTTTTTAGCAGTTCCTTCAGCATATCGTCTTCTCCCTTCCCCTGTTGCTGCCAGATATTTTCGATATCCATCATTATATATCTTTTAAAAGGGTGGCTAATTGTTGTTTTGCGCGATATATTTTTACCCCTACCAGGTTGGGAGTAATGCCTAAAAGTTCGCCGATCTCTTTATTGTCGTACCCATCCAGGTGTAGGGAGATAATGGCCCGCTCTATCTCAGGTAATACCCTGATAGCCCGGTAAAGCCTGTCTGCCTCGTCCGAAGTGGAGTTCACCACCATTTTTCCCTCGAACCGTGTGGTGTCGGTATATTCTATCCGTCCGGCTTTCCGGTTAAATGTAAATATGGTGTTCAGGCAAAGCCGGTATAGCCAGGTGCTGAATTTTGCCTCTCCGCGAAAGGCAGGGTATGTTTTCCAGGCCTGCAATACGATTTCCTGATACAGATCCCTTTTATCTTCTTCAGATACGGCATACAGGTGCACCAGTTTGTAAATAATGTTCTGATGCTCCTGCAGCCGGTAAAGGAATTCTTTTTCGTTCACAGTTTCTTCAGGTTAACCGGTGTTACGGTATATCCCTGGCTTTTTAATTGCTGCACCAGTCCGGCCTTACCCGTTAAGTGTAAAGCCCCTACGGCAACGAACAACGACTGGTCTTTCATAAGTGCCGGCAACTGCCGAAGCCAATCGCTGTTCCGGTCGTCCAGCATCACTTTCATTTCTTCCGGGCGGTAAGCCCCTTCATACATCAGGCTTTGTAATTTATCCATATCACTGCGGATGTAGGCATTATTCATTACCTCCAGTTGCGACTGCAGGCTTTCGGGGCGGCTAAATAGGTCGTTCAGCAGCGCGGCCTGCCTTTCTATCGTTAGTTGTTTAAACAGCGCATTTACCTGTATTTCTACTGTTTCCAGTCCTTTCAGTTTTTTGCCGTCTTTTGTTCCCTGCTGCTGAAAATAGGTATCAAGCTGTATTTCGCCGGGTTTGTTGGGAAAATACTTTTGCTGTGTAATCATCATGGCTACCGTCATTACCATCATCGGGTTAAACTGGTTCAGGTTGGTTAAGTCCATACCCGCCTCCTGCTTAAACCAGGCGGCTGCCTTGGTATAAAGTGTATCCGGTAATACTTCTTTCAGCGTAGTTCCTTTCAAAACAGCCGCTTCCATCATAGGTTTCTGCAACGAGCTGTCGATGATCAGTTCACCCACCACCATATCGGTTTGCTGGTAAGCCTGTTTTACAGCAGGCAGCGTATCAATAAACGCATTGGTAAGAAAGTGATACGTACCAAACAGGTAGGTAGGTTTCTTTAACTGTTTGCCGGTTACTTTCCATAGCAGTGCATTTTCCTGGCTGCTTTGTTGTGCGAATAAAGTACCTGCTGGCATAAGGGCATAGAAAGCCCATAATAGGATCTTTTTCATTTTATTATTTTTACCTGCTTCCTTCCTGAAAGCAGTTAAATATAAGTAAATGTCAGGCTCCTTTTATTACAGCATGGTACCGGTTTTTTTTACAGCCCGCAGGCCGGGCCATGAGTAATAGCGGAACCAACTACTCAAGCAGTGTGTCTATATCCTTTATCAGTTTAAGCACTTCCACACTATCCGTTGCATTGTAGAAACCACGGATCTGCCGTTTTTTATCGAGCAGGGTCACGTACTCCGTATGAATGAAGTCCTGCTCCAGATTAGTCAGTACTGTATCTTCTACTGCCATTAAATACTCCTGCCGGGCGGCCTGGTACAATGCCTGCTTATCTCCTGTTAAAAATTGCCAGGAGGGGGGTTGTGCACCCATGCGGGCAGCATAGCGCGCCATTACGTCTACGGAGTCTCGTTCCGGATCAACGCTGTGAGATAAGATGATAAAATCTTTGTCATCTTTAAATTCTTCATGCACTTTCTGCAGGTTTTTGTTCATCACCGGGCAAATGCCGGTACAACGGGTAAAAAAATATTCTACCACGGTTACCCTGCCTTCAGCTTCTTTTTCCGTTACGCGCCTGCCCTGCTGGTTAGTAAAGCTGAATGCCCCTGCCCGGTGCCCGGGCTCCCCTAATACAGGGAGCGCCGTGCGGCTGCTTAAAGCTGAACCCACTAGCCATATAATTCCGAACGTAAAAAGGGCTATTAGAAAAAGGGACATTATTTTTGTAACAGGTGTCATGACCGTCTTTTTAAAATATGTAAGATATATGTATCATCATCCGGCTATTTGCTTTAACCATTCCGCCGGCCAGGTGTTGCGATAACGGAGGCTGCCAGTTAGCACCGAAGGATAGGCGTTTGCATACCGTTTCCATGCCTGCCGCAGCCAGCAAAATACTCCCTCCTGAAATACCGGCTTCGTATTTACCCTCCCGGTCCGTTGCTGCATGTTCATAGAGCAGTCCTGCATTGGGAGCTATGGTTATTTTATTTTTAACCCGCCATTTGTAATAAGCCTGCACATTGGCACCCAGTTTATTGCCGTATTGGTATTTGTGCCTGTTTGCCGTATTTATTTTGTAACTGAGTGCGGTATTAATGCCAACGTCATGCAGTCTTATATCGTACATGGCATTCAGACTAAAGTCGGTGCTGCCGGTACCCAACTGGAAAATATTGGCCGACTGAAGGGAATTGTTTTTATCGGCAGGCTCATAGTTGCCCGAAGGCAGTTTTACACCGCCTCCTATCCACAGGCTTTGCACCAATAGTTTAGAACTTATAGTAGTCTTTGTATTCAGCAACTGGTAATAACCCTGGAGGCTTATATCACCCAGCCCGTTTTTACGCATAGTGGCTCCCTGGCTGGTTTTGTCATTAAAGCTCACGGGTATATAAGCGATGACACGAAACTTTTTGCCCATATTCCATCCACTCCAAATATCGGCTGTGCGGTAACGTTCTTCCGTAGTAAGATAGGTTCTTATACCGCCCGCTCCAAGATGGGTAAGTAATGTATTATTCCGGTAACGGATACCGAATACTTTTTTACCGAACTCGGGCAGTATGCCTATGTACGAAGATCCCGCTCCGCAGCCGCAGATGTCGCAGGCCCGGGTTGCAGAACTTACCATTGTGAACACCAGGAGCATTACGACAAGCCTTATCATGATCTGTTTCATTGTTCTGACAAACGTTTATCGGTGATGAATTTTTTATCGTTCAGTGTTTGCAAAAAGGCAAGCAGACCGGATCTTTCTGCCTCACTTAATGGGATGCCGGGCTTATCGTTTCGCAACAATTCCACATCCAGTGTCGGCGCGGGTCGCACTTCTTCTGAATAGTGTGTAAGCACCGCATCGAGGGTGCGCAGTCGGCCATCGTGCATATAAGGTGCCGTGTAAGCCAGGTTGCGCAGGCCAGGCACTTTAAACCGGTACCTGTCTGCCGGGTCCAGCGTAACGGAATACCTGCCCTCGTCATTATTGGGACCGGCGGGCAGTCCGTTGTTCCGGAAGCTGTTATCCGTAAACAGTGGTTCTTTATGACAGCTCCCGCATTTTTGCTGAAAAACCGCATAACCTGTTCTTTCTTGTTCGCTGAATGCGGCTCCTTCCTTTCGCATCACGCTATCGTATTTTGATTGACTGCTGATGCACATTAGCATAAACTGCGAAAGTGCTTTCATGGTAGTGGCGGTCGTTATCTCCTGTTTGCCGAAGGCCTTTTTAAAAAGAGAGGGGTAGTCTTTATGCGCCCTTAGTTTATTGAGCACGTTTTCCATGGTTTCGCCCATTTCTACATGACTGGTAATAGGTACGATCGGCTGCAGATCAAGGTCGGGTACGCCGCCGTCCCACATAAAAGTGCTTTCCCAGGCCAAGTTCATAATGGGCTGTGCATTCCTGCTGCCCTGGCGGTCGTTGATGCCATGACTGATATCGTGACCATGATGCGTAAAAGCCGCCGATTGTATATGACAGGACCCGCAGGAAACCGAATTGTCTTTTGAAAGCAGGGGTTCGTAAAATAGTTTGCGCCCCAGCATAAATCCGCCTTCCGTGATCCCGTTATCTGCCAGGCGATAGGAGGGGGCAGGGAAGTTATCCGGCTGCTGAAAGCCGGTATACATCGATGCCACTTCCTTACTGCAGGCATATAACGAGATCAGCAGCAGGGCGGATATGATCTTTTTTTTACTGATCATATGACTAGTTTAAGGTATTAGTTTTCTGTATGATCGTGACGGAACATACCTGCATAATTGCGTGAAACATTAGTACTGAACGGGCTGAACATCACCGTGGAGTTAGCAGCGATGCTGATATTGGAGATATTGCCGAACATTTTAAGTACGTCCGCCATTACGTGAATATTGGTTTCTTTATCTTTTCTCACCTGGGGTATACCGGCCGGTGCAAGATCCAACGTTACGGTTCTCAGGTTGTTGATGGTGGGTGCACTGTAGCCCCCAAAGCCCCCGATATGATAGCGGAAATAACGATTACCGGAACCATCCAAGGGGGCGGCAGGCGATTGGCCTTCCAGCTTAAAGAAAATGTATCCGCTGTTCCAGCCCCAGTACACACCATGATCGCCTGCGCCGGAAGGGTCTAGCACGCCCGTGCGTTTGCCGATGTCCATAGTGCTGCGGAGGCTGTCCACTCCCACAACGAACGACAAAGAAGTATAATCACCCTGCGGCACCTGCAGCTTTACCGATTGAGAGGCTTTTTTTCCTTCGTCAACCAGGAAATAGCTGCTATCCTGCGGTACGGTGTATTCCGTACCATCCGTTTTTTTAAGTTTGACATTACTGATAAAATATTGAAGCGTGGAAACGGAGAATGCCTCCCCGGCGGCATTGGTATACACCCCGGTGTTCAGTTGCAGGTTTTTGTCGCCCACTATGTTGTCAAATTCTAGAGATAGTTCCGCGGCAGAATTATCGATGGTCGCATTGTCTTTTTTGCAGGATGTTAAAAAAATAACGCTTGCTATAATTGCAATGAAATAATGTTTCATGATGAATGATTGGTAAAGATGAAATAATTAACAGATAGCCGCATTGCGTTGCTGTTGCTGCAACGGAGCGCTTTCTGTTTTAATAAAGTATTGATCTATTGCAGATTATGCAAAGAAGGTATGATAGGTATTATGCAATGGGCGGATGAAAGATATTCCCTTTGTAACCGGGCAGGCAAAAACTCCCGGATATGGCAGGGTAGAAAGTAGATATAGAAACAGCCGCAGAAAAGGAGAATTTTTTTACTTCCTGGAAAAAGTCGACTGTCATGGTTTTGCTGCTGTTTTTCTGAGCGGGAGTTTCGGTAGTATCGGCTGTTTTTGCAAGTTGCTTTTTCAGGTGGCACTGACCATTACACTGCATCTCGGGGCGTGCTTTGTTTTCGCAAAGGCTGGATGCGATATAATCCAGGTTCCATGCATAATCCACACATGCCAGCGGCATAGCGAACATCCGGATGAGGATGAGCAGGGCAACATAGCCTACCACGGTATGATGTATCCATTTTTGCATTGCCCCGCAAAGGTAGGTGCTGGTAAATAAAAATGAGGCTGTTTCTGTTTTTTTACCGAAATTTAGGTTGCTTCTCGAATCTGTAGCCTTTAGTAAAACATTTGTATGAATGTCGCAAGCATCCTTTTCACAATGCCGCTGGCCGGCGCCCTGTTGTTATCCTCCTGCAATAAAGAATTCAGTCAGGAAAACAATGCCGTTCCTTCTGGTGAAGTAACGCTCGCATTTCAGCATTCGGTGGATGTATCCCCTCTCAATTATACCGATGAATATACTACCAGTCAGGGAGAAAAATTTACCGTTAACAGTTTCCGGTATTACATACATGACGTGCAGCTGACCAATGCAGCAGGCAAAACGGTAAAAGTACTGCCCGGATATTTCCTGGTAGATGAAGACCTCCCTGAATCGAAGCTGCTCTCCTTCGATGCTCCGGAAGATACCTACCAGTTCGTCTCTTTTACGCTGGGTGTCGACAGTGCGGACAATATGAGCGGGGCGCAGTCGGGGGCACTGGATCCGGCCAGGGGAATGTTCTGGACCTGGGCTTCCGGTTATGTAATGGCTAAGCTGGAAGGTGTTTCTCCTTCCGTAACGGGGCCCAATAATGATTTCACTTACCATATAGGGGGTTATAAATCTCCGTATGCCGTCATTAAAAAGATCGTGCTGCCAGTACAAATTCCAGATAGTCTGCAGGTAAAGCAGGATAAGGCTACTAAGGTTTACATTAATGCAGATATCAGCACCTGGTTCGGCCGGGTGAACCCGATCCGCATGGCGGCTACTCCGGCCTGTCATTCGCCGGGAGACCTGGCAAAGAAGATCGCCGACAACTATGAGGGCATGTTCTCCCTCAAGACCATCGAATAACATGGGTACCATCTATTAATTAAAGTGACCGTACGCTAAACACTCCTTACTTTTGCCCAGGCTCTTTTATCCTAAATAATACACCAGATGCCGGCCCCCGATCTTCATCCTTCCATCAAAGCAATAAGAACCACTCAATTGGGTATGCTGATAAGTGTAGTGCTGATGGTGGCTAAATGGCTGGCAGGGCATTTTGGGCACTCGTATGCTTTAATAGCGGACGCTACGGAAACCGGAGCTGATATACTGAGCTCCGCTTTTTTATGGCTGGGCCTGCGCATTTCGCTTAAGCCCGCCGACGATAAACATCCGTATGGTCATGGCAAGGCCGAGCCGTTGGCGGCAATGGCCATATCGGCCTTCCTGATGGTGGCGGCAGCATGGATTGGCTGGCACGCTTTCGGGCTCGCCACCACACCGCACCAGCTGCCTGAAAAATTTACGCTATATATACTCATCGTGGTAATATTGGTGAAAGAAGGGATGTTCCGGTACGTAATGCGGATAGGTAATGAAATCAACAGTACCGCCGTAAAAGCAGATGCCTATCATCACCGGAGCGATGCCATTACCTCCGTCGCCGCTTTTATAGGTATCATCATAGCCCTTGCAGGCGGAAAAGGCTATGAGGGGGCGGATGACTGGGCGGCCATTCTCGCATCGCTTATTATTCTTTATAATGCCATCATGTTGCTCCGGCCGGCACTGGCAGAAATTATGGATACGGCCCCTTCCAGTGAAATATTTTTAAAGGTAAAAGAAATTGCCGGGCACGTAAAAGATGTACAGCAGATAGAAAAGTGTTATGTGCGTAAAATGGGCTTCGAGTATTTTGTGGACCTGCATATAAAAGTGGATGGTAAACTAAGTGTGGAAGAAGGTCACCGGATAGCTCATGTAGTAAAAGACGCTTTGCGGCAAAGTAAAATGGGTGTTAAGGATGTACTTATTCATATAGAACCTATCTGATTTTAGCCTATTTTGCACTAAATAAACCACGTTATGTCCATCAAACGAATTTCTTGTTTCATCATATGTTCCCTTGTTTTTATCTCCACCAAAGCACAAACGATCGTTATTAACAAAGGGATGAAACTGGAGACGGTTACCGCTATCAAAACCACCATAAATATTGAAGCCCTGGGACAAAACGTAGAAACAGAAACGGCGCTCACCAATCTCGTGGAAACGAAAAATGTGACCGATACCGGCTACCTGTTTTCCACTACAACCAGGCGCATGACATTGAAAACTAATTCAATGGGGCAAAAGATAGATTTCGATTCCGACAAGCCTGAAGACCTAAATGGGCCATTCGGTTCCAAAGTAAAGGGGGTGATCGGCTCCGTTAGTGATATTGTTGTAAGTAAAAAAGGGGTTATCACCTTATTATCTTCCACTCTTACACCGGGTGCAGACAACCCCTTAAGCCAGGCTGCCGATTTCACCGGCTTTTTAGCCAAAGGTCAGCCCTACCCGCTGCTGATGCCGCTACCAGGCAGGCCCGTCAAAAAAGGAGATACCTGGGTAGACTCTACAGGCAATAAGGATTCCGCCTTTTATATCTACAACTATACCCTTAAAGAGAATACCGATAAGGAATCGATCGTAGAAATTATGGGCATCAACCGGATAAATATGGTTATTAATCAGGGGGGTATGGAAATTCAGATCAAACTGGATGGAAAGGTATCGGGTAATTCCGTATTTGAAAAAGCTACAGGAATTTTAAGAACCAGTTCTTCCGTTTCTCAAAACACCGGCACAATGAGCGTAATGGGTCAAACGGTTCCGATCAGTACCGTCTCCACTATATCTATCGATGTTACCAAATAATAAACAAGGGTTGCCGGCCTGCTAAATTCCCGGCATTTCCATCGTAATCCGCCGGGAGGACCATACATTTGCAAAATGTTAAAATCAACCCTCATTAAAGCGGCCGAAGCAGGTGCAGACGTGATCCGAAGCTATTTCAACGGACAGTTCACCATTTCTTATAAAAGCGGCGGCATCAACGACCTTGTTACCGAAGCCGATCACGCTGCCGAAAAAGCCATTTTTGAAGTAATACAAAAGGAATATCCCGATCATTATATCCTGAGCGAAGAAGCCGGAGCCCTTAGTATGGACAGTGAATACAAATGGATCATAGACCCCATCGACGGCACTATCAATTTCGCCAACGGTATTCCTCTTTGCTGCGTAAGCATAGGTCTGGAAAAAAACGGCGAAATGATACTGGGTGCGGTGTATGCCCCGATGCTGAACGAATTTTATTTTGCCCAGAAAGGTTTCGGGGCTTCGCTGAACGATAAAAAGATATCCGTAAGCAGCAAAACGGAAGTGGAAAAAGGTTGCTTCGTAACCGGCTTTCCCTATACCTACCTCGATGCACCCAACGGTCCGCTGCAGGTGTTCGAACGTTTTATACGAAAAGGCATTCCGGTGCGGCGCCTGGGTTCTGCAGCCATAGACCTTTGCTGGGTGGCAGCCGGCCGCTTCGACGGGTTTTATGAGCATAAACTGAACGCATGGGACAGTGCAGCAGGATTTTTGATAGTGGAAGAAGCCGGCGGTAAAGTAACCGACTTTAAAGGAGATTATTATTCTCCTTACCAGCCGCATATACTGGCTACCAATGGAAAGCTGCACGATGAAATGCTGCTTTGGGTAAACGATCAACGAAAATAATGATGGATAACGAACGTACGGAAATATCTACACTCGGCGAGTTTGGTTTAATCAGCCATCTTACCAGGAATATCGAGATCAATAATGCCTCCACGATACTGGGTGTAGGGGATGATGCTGCCGTGATAGACAGTTTCGGCAGGCAGGTGGTCGTTACTACCGATATGCTGGTAGAAGGGGTTCATTTCGACCTGATGTACACGCCGCTTAAGCACCTGGGTTATAAAAGCGTGGTGGTAAACCTGAGCGATGTATATGCCATGAACGCAGTGCCCACGCAGGTAACCATGAGCATTGCTTTCAGCAACCGCTTCAGCCTGGAAGCACTCGACGATTTTTATGAAGGCGTATATGCCGCCTGCGAAAAATACGGGGTAGACCTTGTTGGCGGAGATACCACTTCTTCTCAAAAAGGCTTTATCATTTCCGTTACCGCCATCGGCGAAGTGGCGCCGGATAAGTTCGTTAAAAGAAGTACGGCGCAAAAGGGCGACCTGCTCTGCGTAAGCGGTTTCCTGGGCGGTGCTTACCTGGGCCTTACATTACTGGAAAGAGAAAAACAGATATACCTGGAAAACCCGCAGGTGCAGCCCGACCTGGAGAATGAGAAGTATGTAGTGGGCAGGATGCTGAAACCGGAAGCCCGTAAGGATATCATTGAATTCCTGGAAAGCACCGCGATCATGCCCACCGCCATGATGGATGTAAGCGATGGACTGAGCTCCGAGATCCTGCACATCTGCCGTCAGAGCAATGTGGGTTGCGTATTGTATGAAGAAAAAATTCCCATACACGAAGATACCCGGCAGGCGGCGTTTAAGTTTAAACTCGATCCTACCGCCTGCGCCCTAAGTGGTGGCGAAGACTATGAACTGCTATTTACCTTGAAGCAGGAAGACTATGATAAGATCGTATTAAACGAAGAGATCAGCGTGATCGGTTACATGACGGAACCGGAGAAAGGTGCACATATTTTTACGAAAGGAGGTAACCAGTTTCCCATCACGGCCCAGGGATGGAACGCATTTGGTTAATGTTTGGAGCGGGATTTGCTGCACTCAGCAGATTGAAAACGATGAGAACACTTTTTAACGGGTCGCTACAGTCTGCTTGCCCCCTTATTTGGGTTACCGCCATCCTGTTATTATCCGCCTGTGCCGGTTCTAAAAACTTTAAGCCCGATGCCCGTTTTTCGCCGCAACAGTTAAGAGCCGACTATACCATTTTCCGTAACGTGCTGGAAGAAAACCATCCCAGCTTATATTGGTACACTACTAAAGATTCCCTTGATCGTTATTTCGATGCAGGTTATGCACAGATAAACGACTCCATGACGGAGATCCGTTTCAGGAATATCCTTAACTATACTATCTCCCGTATCCGTTGCGGGCATACCAGCGTTTATTATTCCAAAGAGCTGAAGAAACATTTGGATACCAGTAGGCTGCGCCAGTTCCCGCTTAGTATCAAAATATGGGACGATACGGCAGTAATATACAGCAGCCTGCTTCGCAATGATACCGTTTTGAAAAGAGGTACTATCATTACAGCCATTAACGATCGGCCATTTACTTTTTACCGCGATAGCCTGGTACAGTTTCTTCCTACCGATGGCTATAATATCAATCACCAATACCAGACACTTAGCAGCCGCAATGGTTTCGGCAATATGTACAAATACGTTTTCGGATTAACGGACACGCTCGGGATACGCTATCTGGATACCCTTAACCGGGAGCATGCCATGCTTATACCGGTGTACGATCCTAAAAAAGATTCACTCAATAAAATACGCAGTTTTCCGGCACTCAGCGGCCGCGAACGCAAACAGTTAAGATTAAACGACATTAACAACCTGGTAATAGACACAGCAGGTAAAACGGCATTGCTAACGATCAATACGTTTAGCACAGGCAATGGAGTAAGGCGTTTTATCAATCGTTCTTTCCGCAAACTGCGTCAGCAACGCATACAGCACCTGGTGATAGATGTACGTAATAATGGTGGTGGAGAGGTAAACAATTCCACGCTACTAACCCGTTATATTGCCGATGAAAAGTTTAAACTGGCAGATTCGCTTTATGCCGTCAATAAGAAAAGCCGATACGGCAAGTACATCAAACATAATTTCCGTAACAGGGTATTCATGACTTTTATCGCCAGAAAGCATAGCGATGGCAAATATCATTATGGATATTTTGAACGTCATTATTTTAAACCGAGGAAAAAGAACCATTACAACGGCCAGGTTTATATCATTACCGGGGCCAATTCTTTTTCTGCCACCACGTTGTTTATAAATGCCATCAAAGGTGCCCCCAATGTAAAATTGATTGGTGAAGAAACAGGGGGAGGCTCTTACGGTAATACTGCCTGGCAGATACCGGATGTTACGCTTCCGCATACAAAACTACGTTTCCGTCTTCCGCTGTTCCGGATGGTGGAGAATATACATTCTCCTAAAACGGGCCGCGGCATTTATCCTGATGTAGAAGTGAGGCCAACGGTAGAAGCTATCCGCAAAGGGTTCGATGTAAAACTGGAATATGTGCGAAAACTGATCTATGGAGAAAAAGTATCCATGCACTGATGCCATTGCTAAGGCATGATGGCGAAATGATCGGCGTCTTTCCAGAAAGGAAACCGTGTTCTTGTTTCTTCCAGTCCGGCCTTGCTTAAGGTTACGGTAAATACTTCTTCCTCTCTTTCTTTACGATAAATCGTTTCGCCCAGTGTATCGATCACCATCGTGTCGCCGCTATGGTAAATGCCGTTTCCGTCGTTGCCCACCCTGTTTACACCTATCGTGTAACACTGGTTTTCGATGGCCCGCGCGCGAAGAAGTGTTTTCCATGCGGTGCTCCTGCGTTCCGGCCAGTTGGCTACATATACCAGCACATCGTATTCGGGGCCTTCATCCTGGCTTTGCTGACGGGCCCATACAGGAAAGCGGAGGTCGTAACATACCTGCAGGTTGATCCGCCATCCGTTCACCGAAGCTACCAGCCGCTTGTTGCCGGCGGTGTATCGTTCCTGCTCACCGGCATAAGCAAACAGGTGCCGCTTATCGTATACTCCGCATTGCCCGTTCGGCAGCATCCAGATTAGGCGGTTGTAATAGTTCCCGGCGTCTTCAATAATCACGCTCCCGGTCAGTATCACTTTTTTCGCGGCGCTTATTCTTCTCATCCAGTTCACGGTATCACCATCCATTTTTTCTGCCAGCAACTGCGGCTGCATACTGAAGCCCGTACTGAACATTTCAGGCAATATAACCAGTTCCGTTTTTTCGTGGATGCCGTTTATCTTTTCTTCGAGCATGCGCAGGTTGGCTGCTTTATCTTCCCAGTAAAGAGAGGTCTGTACGGTGGTGATGGTGAGTGTAGCCATGGTATAATCGTTGTGAGGCGTTTCTATGAAATAGGTTGACGGGAAATGATATACGACCCGGGGGTTGCTTCTGCTGATCTTTCCCTGGCTACAGCTTGCGTGCGAACCCGGGTTATTACAACGATTCTTTTATAAATCCCGTAATAAGTTCTCTTTCGAAGCCCCTGGCCAGCAGGTAGTCCTGCAGTTTCTTTTTTTTTATAAAAATATTCTTTTCTCCTTTCAATGCCGCCAGGCGGGTCTCCGCTTCTTTTACGAAAGTAGCTTCGTAGTCTTCGTCCGGTATGGCTGCAAGGGCTTTTTTGATACAGTATTCGCTAATCTGTTTCTGCTTCAGCTCGTAGCGGATCTTTATTTTACCCCAGTGTTTTATACGAAACCGGCCCCCGGCAAACTGTATGGCAAAACGCTCTTCATTCAGGTAATTGCCTTCTATCAGTGTGCTTAACAATTCTTCCGCCTCCGCTTTGCGCAATCCGAAGCCATACAGTTTGTCTTTTACCTCCCTATGGGTCCGCTCCTGGTAGCCGCAATAGTGCCGGGCCTTCTGAAGGGCCTGCTCTTTGGACAAGGTTTGTTTAAACGGTGCTGACGGCATTTTGCAAAGATAGTACCCGGAAGCGAGTCCCGTCCACAACTAATCCACACTCTGTAAAACCTGGCCGGAATAAGACAAAAATCAGTAGTTTCGCTGCATACAATTCTAATCCCGATCCATCATGAAGTTTATTGTATCGTCGTCAGCTTTATTAAAACAGCTACAGCAGATCAGCGGTGTCATTAATGCCAATACGGTGCTTCCTATTCTGGAAGATTTTTTATTTGAAATAGAAAAGAATAAACTGACCGTGGTAGCCACCGACCTGGAAACCGTTATGCGCGTGCAGATGGATGTGGAAGCCAATGAGAACGGGAAAGTATGTATACCGGCGAAAATTCTGATCGACTCGCTGAAAAATATACCCGAGCAGCCCCTGAGCTTCAATATAGATAAAAACTTCGCGGTGGAGCTTACCAGCGATAACGGGAAGTATAAAGTGATGGGCGAAAATCCCGATAATTTCCCCAAAGAGCCATTGGCAGATGATACCACTTCTTTTACCATATCCTCTTCTGCCCTGGTTACGGCCATCAATAAAACCCTGTTCGCCGTAAGCACCGATGATCTGCGACCGGCAATGACGGGTGTTTATTTCGACCTCGACGAAAAATACATCCAGTTCGTGGCCACGGATGCGCACCGGCTGGTAAGGTATAAAAGAACGGATGTTTCCTGTCCTAGAAAGGATTCATTCATCGTTCCCAAAAAACCGCTCAACCTGCTCAAAACCGCCCTGCCTTCCAATGCGGACGAGCTCACCATCAGTTATAACAGTAATCACCTGTTTGTAAAACACGGCTCTACCCAGATGAGTTGCCGGCTGATCGATGCGCGGTTTCCGGATTATAAAGTGGTGATCCCGATCGACAATCCGTACAAACTCACTGTCGACAGGAGCGATTTTCAAAGTGCGCTCCGCCGTATCAGCGTGTTCAGTAATAAAAGTACCAACCAGGTGGTGCTTAATATCCAGGGTAGCGAACTGAACCTCGCGGCTCAGGACATTGATTTTTCTTTTGAAGGGAATGAGCGAATGAAGTGTCAGTACAACGGGGAAGACCTGGCCATCGCCTTTAACGCCCGCTTCCTGATCGAAATGCTGAATGCCGCAGAGAGTACCGAAGTAAGTGTAGAGCTGTCCACGCCTACCAAGGCCGGCATCCTGAAACCAGGCGAAACGGATGATAACGAAGAACTGCTGATGCTGGTAATGCCGCTGATGCTGAATAACTGAGTTACTGCTGCAATTGCTGCCGCTGTTGTTGCTGCTGTTGTTGTTGCTGTTGCATGATGTCCATATGACGGCGCCAGCTATTGGTTTGCGCCTGTTGTTCGTTATTTAGAGTTTGCAGGGTAACGAAACTGGGTGCTTCGGAACTCGTCTGGCCATTTTCGTACGAAACGGATACGCCCACTTCCAGCTTATGATCGGAGATGCCTTTATACGTTCCTTTCACCGGTGAGCAGTCACTAAAACTTCTACCCACTGCCAGCCGCACGTGCAGGTCTTCTACAATGCAATTATTGGTAGGGTCTATACCCAGCCAGCCGTAAAAAGGAATATACACTTCTACCCAGGCATGGGTGGCGCCTTCTCCACGCATCCCGTTTTTATTGGGGCAAATGTATCCGCTCACATACCTGGCCGGTATTTTCAGCATCCGAAGCATGGCGGAAAGAATATGGGCAAAATCCTGGCACACGCCCGCTTTCAGCGACCATATTTCGGTTAGGGTAGTCTCAACAGTTGTTATGCCTTTAATATAGAGAAAGTTTTCATATACAAATTTGGTTAGGTCAAGCGACGTTTGAAGCGGAGTAAGCAGGGTAGGGTTGATATTATTCACCTGCTCCACCATTTCATCCAGTCCTTCAAAATGCTCCACTTTCAGGAAATCGATATATGGTACTTGACAGCGGATCTGCCGCAGGTGCTCCCATTGATCGTTGATATCGAGGTGATCGGTAGGCAGGGGTCTTGGTTTGGTGATTACCGCCATTTTGCAGTCGATCACCAGCCGTTTATGGGGTTCTGCCCGCATAAAAGAACCCACTTCATTGCCGAAATAGTCCTTGTAAATATCCACATTCGGTTCGCCACTTATAATAAGCTCATGCTTCAGCACTTCCTGGTATTCGTCTTTTACGGGAAAAAGGATCACCTGGTTGGCACTATCCCTTACCATAGAAGTATAATTGTATTCTGTAACGTGATGTATCTGGAATCTGGGCATTTTGATAAAATGATTATGAATAAGCGAAAAACTGTTGATTCAGGGTATTACCGATAATGTATAAATCCGATTTTACTTCTCCCAGGTAAGAATGCAGCCCCTGTTGCAGGATGCTGTCCACCGTAGAGTAGCGCACTTTGCTTTTGATCTTTCCTATCAGGAAATCGACTTTGCGATGGTTCTCAGTATTTCCTTCTGTTTTCAATTGTTCGAAATAACGATGTAAACGGTTGATTGAGTATAAAATAGACCGGGGAAAATTATTGTTCAATACAATCTGTTCCACTACTTTTTTTGCCTCGAAGCCGCTGCGGTATGTTTTTAAATACAGCTCATAACCCGAAATAGAAAGTAACATGTACTTCCAGTAAGTGGTATCTGCCGTCTCCTCGTTGCTAAAGTTCATGTCACTGAATTTTACGTCCAGGATATCGGCCGTTAAAATAGCCCTCTCCAGGAAGCGGCCAATGTTCATGAACGCGAACCCCTCTCCCCTGGCCATGGTAATATCGCCTGTTCCTACAAATAAGAGGCCCTGCTTTACGAGGGTATCCAGTATGGTAATGGGGTCTTCTTTGTAAAGTCCCTTCACCAGGCCTTCATCTCTTACGGAATGGTAAAAATCGTTCAGGCATTGCCAGAGTTCTTTGGTGATGTGGTCCTGCACACTGCGCGCATTTTCCCGGGCCTTGGTAACAATATTGATCAGTGCGTTGGGATTTTCCCTTTCACAAACCATAAAATGCAGGGCCCAGCGGCCCTCATCCACCAACAACCGGGCCCTCTTTTCTTCTGTCGGGGTAAAAAGCTTCAGCACAGAGTCCCAGGAAAAGTCCTGCAGGTCATCCTGGGAAGACGCATAGTTGATCTTCAGCATCCGTAAAATACCATCGCTTCTTTCCATATACCTGCTCATCCAATATAAACTGTCGGCTACTCGGCTTAACATATTCAGTGAAACGTTTTATGTAAATAATGAACGGTTTCGTACCGGCTTTTAATCATTCGAACAATACCCAGGTATCTTTGCTGCCACCGCCCTGCGACGAATTCACTACCAGCGATCCTTCCCGCAATGCCACGCGGGTGAGTCCGCCCGGTACTATTTCTATCCCTTCCGGACCGTACAAGGCATAGGGGCGAAGGTCGATCCGGCGGGGTTGCAGTTTTCCGTTCAGGTAACAGGGGGCGGAGGATAAACTGATAATGGGCTGGGCGATAAACTGCCTGGGGTCTTTTATTATTTCTTTTTTATAAATAGTCATTTCTTCTTCCGTAGCCGAATTGCCCATCAGCATGCCATAGCCACCGCTCTCATTCGTCTTTTTCACCACCATCTGGCTCATATTCGCAAATACATGCTCCCGCTCTTCCAGGTTTCCCAACTGGTACGTGGGTACGTTCTTCAGTATCGGCTCTTCGTTCAGGTAATAGCGTATCATAGAGGGCACATAGGTATAAATCGCCTTATCGTCCGCCACCCCGTTTCCTACCGCGTTTACGATGGCCACATTGCCTTTCCGGTAAGCACTCATCAGCCCGCCTATTCCCAGCAGACTGCCGGTATTAAACACCAGTGGGTCGAGGAACTCATCGTCCACCCTCCGGTAGATCACATCCACCTGCTGCAACCCGCCGGTTGTTTTCATAAATACTTTATGATTATCTACCACCAGGTCGCGCCCTTCCACCAGCTCCACACCCATCAGCCGCGCCAGGGTAGTATGTTCAAAATAGGCGGAATTAAACACGCCGGGCGTTAACAAAACGATGGTAGGGTAGGCCGTTTGGCGGGGCGACATAGACACCAGGTTCTTATGCAGCAGGGTAGGGTATTCCATTACACTGCGCACATTGTTTTTAGGCAGCAGGTCGGGGAAAATACGCTTGGTAATCTCCCTGTTTTCCAGCATATAACTTACACCGCTGGGCGTGCGCAAGTTATCTTCCAGTATATAAAAAGTGCCATCGTTATTACGGATAAGGTCTATACCGGCTATATGAACATAAATATCATATGGAACGGGGCACCCGTGCATTTCCCGGAGAAAATGCGGGCAGCTATAGATCATCTCCGCCGGCACTACCCCGTCTTTGATAATGAATTGCTCATTGTATACATCTTTCAGAAAAAGATTGAGTGCCTTCAGACGCTGGCGGATTCCTTTTTCTATAAAGTTCCATTCCACTGATGTGATGATGCGTGGTATAATATCGAAGGGGAAAATCTTTTCTATACCCTCTCCGCTGTTGTATACGGTAAATGTAATACCCTGGCTCATAAACAACCTGCGGGCCTGTTCTTCCTTCCTGTTCAACTCTTCGATGCTAAGCTGCTGCATGAAGTCCACCACGCCTTTGTATTGCTCCCTGACAGACGGGTTAATGTACATTTCGTCCCAGGTTCCCGGTTCATTCACGTACGACGCTAGCAGCTCATTGGTATACATGTCAGTCAGTTTTGAAATAAAAAATGGGCAGCGTCCGTTGAGTGATGGTTCTTTTCAAATATAGCCATGATTTTTATGATTTCGGTTTTTTAAGGATAAAAAAACAGGCTATTCCTGATTATATTTGTTCTAATGAGAACAATAGCGATGATACCGGCGCGGTATGCAGCAACGCGTTTTCCAGGTAAATTAATGCAGCTCCTGGGAGACAAAACGGTGATCAGGCATACATACGATAACACCATTGCCACGGGCCTGTTTGATGAAGTGGCCGTGATAACCGACAGCGATATTATTTATAAAGAAGTAGTATCCAACGGGGGACTGGCAGTTATGAGCATTCGCTCTCATGAAAGCGGCAGCGACCGCATAGCCGAAGCGGCAGCAGGTATAGAGGCCGATGTAATCATCAATGTGCAGGGCGACGAGCCGTTCATCCTCCGGGAACCCCTGGAGATACTGATAAACTTATTTAAAGATCCGGAAGTAAAAGTGGGTTCGCTGATGCGTAAGATCACCGACCCCATGGAGATCAATGATCCCAATTGCGTAAAGGTAGTTGTGGATCAGTATAACGACGCACTTTACTTTAGTAGGGCGGCTATTCCGTATCATGCTTCTACAGAGTCCTTTGCCGACTACTTTTTACATATCGGGGTATATGGATTCCGGAAGCAAACGCTGATCGACTTTACCACTTGGCCGCAGGCGGTGCTGGAGAGAACGGAAAAGCTGGAACAGCTTCGTTACCTCTCTAATGGGGTCAGTATAAGGATGGGACTGGTCGATTTCAGGAGCGTAGCCATCGATACGCCCGAAGACCTTCAGCGGGCGGAGCGGTTGCAATTCGATCAGGGGTCGGGATATCCCTGAGATATCCCCGGAATATTCCCCGGTTATGGGCTAACCGCAGACGATGGTAAGCTATTGGTTTTCTTATATACGGGAACAATGCTGCAGGGTTCTCCATACATAATGCTTTTTACCACCGGGCGCAGTAATTTGGTAATCTCCAGGTAAGCGAATTCTCCGACCGGTAATTCTCCGCAGCCCTTTATCACCATCCTTTTATCTGTAAATGAAGGAATGTCGATAGCGGATATCTTTTTAAGAAACAGGGTTTTATGCACGAAGGCTTCGTCTCCCGCCATTACGTCCAGCGCGAAGGATTGTGCATAAGCGGCCACCAGCATATAAGCCCACATCGGGATAATGGCATCTGCCGAACAGGTAACGGCAACGTATTTATCCTTGTAAATGGAAAAATCATGGCTTTTTAACGCTTCCCTGAAGTCTTTTTCCTTCAGGATCAATTCCATAAAAAGATAGTCCTTCAGGTCGAAAACGGCTATGGGTTCTTTCGGGTAAAAATCTTCCAGGTTAAGTTCGATGAGGCCGCTTTCGGCTATTTTGTTTATGATAGTGTTTTCCATTTGCCTTAATTGTAAATGCAAAAGTAACTATTTGGTGTGGAACATTGTTTCGGGGTAATGTCATTCCTGAGGAAGGAAAGAGTATAATGATAAAACAAAAAAGCTAAAGCATCCCTTGCAGGAAGTCTTTAGCTTTATGTCGATTATAATAATTGACCCCGTGTAACTCCGCAATCTCTGCGTATGCCGATGACGAATACATAGAATTAATAACGGGCAATACCGGCTCTAAAAGAATTTAGCCCTTTCATCCTTCACCTTTGCCGCTTTTCTCAGCACTTCCAAAGATCGGTAGCTACCACTTTGGCGGATTTGAGCAAGCTGCGCTTCTCGTTGCTGCTGTATATCGCCCGCCAGATTGGGAACGGCACTTATATTTTCCGTTTTAATAACGAAGACGCCGCCGTTGCCGGCAATCGGGGTACTAACCTTGGCTGTATTCTGTTTATTGAAAGCAGCTCCTACTACCTTGGCTTCCTGGCCTACGTTAGGAATAATACCGTTACTAAAGCTTACGCTGTCTGCCCTTAGCACCGGTACGCCGGCTGCTTTGGCCGCTGCGTCCAGGCTTGCGGGGGTGCCTATCTTTTTAATGATTTGCTCCGATTTCTTTTTGTTTCTAATGATAAATTCTACCATCGGCCTTGCCTTGGCCGCACTCATCACTCCTTCTTCGTTGATTTCGGAAACCGTCACCACCACGTATTTATCGCCCACGGTGTACGGCTCGGAAACATCTCCCTTATCTGCCTCATATATCCATTTAACCAGTTGACGGCTGCTGCCCAGGCCGGGTATCATTTTGTCGTTCGGCTTAATATCAGAAGCTACGAGCTTATTGTATTTCCGCTTAGTGGCATTATCATCAAACGCTTTGGCACTACGGCTTTCGCCCGCGAACTGGTTGGCCATGCCGGAAACGGTATTATCCGTTTCGCTACTTGGCAAAATGGATTTTGAGTAGTAGGCAATTTTGTAGGCTTCTTCAAAATTCGTCTGGCTCAGTACTTCTATATAATGATAACCGAAAGAAGTCTTGATCACTTTTTTTACCCCTGCGCTTTCGTAAAATGCTACTTCGGCAAATTCCTTTGCCAGGTTAGAAAACTGCGTGGAAGCAAATTCATATTCTCCGCCTTTGCTCTTGCTGCCTTCATCTGTACTGAACTGCAGGGCCAGAGAAGCGAAGTCAGCACCCGAACGTACGGCGGCTTCAATACTATCCACTCTCTTTTTAGCAAGACTATCTGCCAGTAAAGGAGCACCCGTTTGCGGGTTCACCGTTCCTATCAGAATATGACGCACTTTAACACTGTCCGGAAGTTGTCGCTTGCCAAGCATTTTTGCCAGGGTATATTTATTACCATCCAGGTAAGGACCGTAAACGGTGCCGACAGCAAGTGTACGCACCGTATCCGCGTTCGGTATCTGCAATTTTGATTTTGCGATATATGCATCGAGGAAAGCCGTTTCTGAGCCGTTCCGGATTAAGAAAGCCGGTGCATCGGGAGAAATAGTAAAGTCTGTTTTTAATTTCGATACCTGGTTATACAGGTCTGACGAATCTTTGGCATTTGCTGCAGCGTCGAAAGAAACATAGTAGATACCGCGCGTCACTTCCTGTTTGTATTCGTCTTTATGATCGCCTACATACGCATTAATATCCTCGTCGCTCACTTTGACGGTACTATCGGAGATGGAGGAATAAGGAACGCTTACATAAGAAATGGAAGAAATGCTGCTATTATCTGCATTGGCTTTTTCCAGGAGCCATTTAGGAATATAGGCGCTGTTGCTCAGCAGGGAACCGTATTTTTCGGACAGGCGTTGTTTGGATAAAGCAATAATATAATCATTGAGTTGTTTAATGGCGGCCTTGTCCTTTTTCTTCTTTATTTCGTTAATCTGCTGCCTCAGCATATTCGGATCATACTCACCGGTCTGCGGGTTAGTGAGACTCTGGCGCAGTTCGGGACTGGGATTCACGAATAGTAAATCGTCTATTTCCTTTGGCGTTACTTCAAGGCCCAGTTTCTCCACTTCTTTTTTAAGTATTTCTTCCTGGATAAACTGGTTCCACACCTGCTCTTCCAGGTTCTGGCGCATCATTTCGTTCATGGGATAACCCTGCGCAGCATACTGATCTTCCATTTGTTTGATCTTTTGCTGGTACTCGGTTAATTCTATTTCTTTACTTCCCACTTTACCGACGGCGGTGGAGTTGCCTCCAAAAAGGCCGCCCTGTCCGGGTTTTGCATCCATCAGCAAAAATCCCAATAAACTAAGCCCGATAATTACAAAAACAAGCCATGCTGCTTTTTCTCTTATTTGCTGAATGATCGACATAATGTATTATTATATGCTTTTATTGTTGTTTTAGAGGATGGCGAAAATAAAGAAAATTTTACATTTTAATCAATGTAGTAAAATTGAGCGAAAATCAGCCCGGTGGCCGTTTCCACTTAATAAGTGTTATTAGCGTGAAACGCTCATTAACATCATTTCGTTAACAAATGCGGAAAGGGGTGGAAAACGCCTCTTTTCTTATCTCCGTTTCGGGTAGTAAATGGATGGTAAGTAAATTTGGAAGCGATGAAGAGGAAGCGCGTGCTAAAAACTCTCTGGTTATTCCACACAGAATAACACCCAGGCTATAAAATACTTATACAATGCATATTTAATGAACACAGGTGGAAAAACGTGGCAAACTTAGAACAGATACATCCTTTAAAATGTTAGATATTTGTGAATAGCTGTGAATAACCCGGTTTTTTTATATTTCCTATAGCCGCTTTATTTTGTTTTCCACCAATTCACATCCCTAATAGTAATAGGGTTTTTATATAAATAATGTATTAAATAATATTATGTCAGATATTAACATTGGTTTTGCAAGGGAGAAACTGGATGCAAAAGGGTTTCTTGATCTGGACGTAAATCCGACGCTTGACCTTTTTGCCGAAATAGAAAGGTTAAAAAAGGAAAAAAATGCAGTTATCCTGGCGCATTATTACCAGGAGCCAGATATACAGGACGTGGCCGATTATATTGGCGATAGCCTGGGACTGGCACAGCAGGCGCAAAAGACGGAGGCCGATATTATCGTTTTTGCCGGTGTTCATTTTATGGCGGAAACGGCTAAAATACTTAACCCGTCCAAAAAGGTATTACTTCCTGACCTAAAAGCAGGCTGTTCACTGGCTGATTCTGCCCCTCCACCGCTGTTTAAGCAGTTTAAGGATCAGTACCCTGACCATATAGTGATATCGTATATAAACTGTTCTGCGGGCATTAAAGCGTTAAGCGATATCATTTGTACGTCCTCCAATGCCCAGAAAATCGTCGAAAGCCTTCCAGCCGACCAGCAGATCATTTTTGCTCCTGACAAGAACCTTGGGGCTTATATCAACAAACAGACGGGTAGAAATATGGTGTTATGGAACGGCGCCTGTATGGTTCATGAAATATTCAGCCTGGAAAAAATAGTGAAGCTGAAGCTCAGGCATCCCCAGGCAAAAGTAGTAGCTCACCCGGAATGCGAGGAACATGTATTGAAAGTGGCTGATTTTATAGGATCTACTACCCAGTTACTAAAGTTTGTGGAAAAAGATGCCTCTCAGGAGTTTATCGTAGCCACGGAAACAGGTATTCTTCACCAGATGCAGAAAAATGCTCCTTTTAAAACGCTGATACCCGCTCCTCCTAATAATGCCTGCGCATGTAATGATTGTCCACATATGAAGTTAAACACGTTGGAGAAACTGTATTTGTGCATGGAATATGAAGAACCGGAGCTTGTAATGGACGAGTCGTTGAGGCAGGCAGCATTAAAACCTATCCAGCGGATGCTGGACATCAGCGCACAGTTTGGCCTGTGATTTTAATGGTATAATTTTAATATCACTCATGCTTTTAGTTTATTAAAATTTCAATGATGTCAAACATTTATAAGGGAATAAATTATTCATTAGCTTTTACGTTGTGTTTAGCACTCAATTCATTATGTCACGCTCAGCTTACTATTGAAAAAAAAGAGGTAAATGATTCATTACCAGCACCTTATGCAACAGAATCTGTTCGCAACGGGGCAAAAGTGCTAGGATGGCCGGCTGGTAAAAAGCCTGTTGCACCCGCTGGTTTTAAAGTAGCCCGGTATGCGGACGGTTTTAATAATCCCCGCTGGATTTATGTAGGGCCCAATGGGGATATTTTTATTTCGGAGGCTAAAACGGGACTTAATCCGGCCAATAGGATCACTTTACTGAGAGATGCGAATAAAGATGGCAAACCTGAATTACGTAAGGTATTGATAGCGGGCCTCAACAGACCTTTTGGTATGCTGATACTAAATGGTAGTTTTTATGTGGCTAATACGGACGGTATTATCAAGTACCCTTACAAGGTGGGGGCCACGGCTTTAACAGGAGAGGGAAAAAAAATACTGGAACTTCCGGCTGGTGGGTATAATAATCACTGGACCCGTAACTTGCTTGCTAATAAAGCCGGTACAAAAATTTACGTGAGCGTGGGTTCGGGAAGTAATGTAGGCGAAAATGGAATGGAGAATGAGAAACAAAGAGCCAATATATTGGAAATGAACCCGGATGGTACAGGTGTTCGTGTTTTTGCAGCAGGATTGCGTAATCCCGTTGGGATGGATTGGCAACCGGGTAGCCAGGTGCTTTGGACAGCGGTTAATGAAAGGGACGGATTAGGAGATGATTTAGTACCTGATTATGTGACCAGTGTGAAGGAAGAAGGATTTTACGGATGGCCTTATTCTTATTACGGGCAGCATGAAGATCCTCGGTTGAAAGGACAACGGCCCGATCTGGTGAGCAAGAGCATTGTGCCAGATGTATCGCTTGGTGCACATACCGCTTCTCTGGGATTAGCATTTTATACTAAAAAGAAGTTTCCGGAGAAATATCATAATGGAGCTTTTATAGGTCAGCATGGATCCTGGAACAGATCGGTTATAACAGGTTACAAGGTGGTTTTCGTTCCATTTAAAGATGGGAAGCCTGCCGGTAAGGTAGAAGATTTTTTAACAGGGTTCGTAGCTGATAAAGAACGGCCGTCTGTTTATGGTAAACCGGTTTGTGTGGTAGTATTGGCTGATGGATCTTTGCTGGTGGCGGACGATTCGGGTAATACGATATGGAGAGTTAGTCGCGGGTAGATAGGGTTGGAGTAGGGTATACGCTTATAAAAAATACTCCCAGGAAAGTGGGAATAGCGTAAAGTCAAATACTATGAGTCGAAACACCTCAAAGAAACCCTCTAAACTGAAATTAGAATATAGCCTGTTTTTAACGACCCATAAAAACCATCAATATCTGTACATCGCTGGGGTTTACACCTGAAATACGGGAAGCCTGTCCGAGTGTGCGAGGTTGTATCTTTTTAAACTTCTGCAGCGCTTCATTGGAAAGAGCTGATATTTTATCGTAATTAAAGTTATCGGGAATAAGGAGATCTTCCAATTGCCCCATTTTTTTAACCAGTTCCCTTTCCTTTTCTATATAAACATCATATTTAAGCTGAATTTCTGTTTGTTCCAGTGTATCGGGTGAAAAAGGGCTTAGTAGATCACGTAAATGAGGCAGATGCTCCATCATGGAGTAAAGATCAATATTAGGTCTCAGCAATAACTGTCCTGCTTTTTGTTTCTGTGAAATAGCGGCCGAACTCCTGGAGTCCAGGTAAGGGTTAGCGTCTTCTTTTTCAATAGAAATTTCACCCAGGATCGCCTTTACCTGATCAACACCGTTTCTCTTGGCTACCACTTTGTCCATTCGCTCCTGGGACGCCAATCCCAGCCGGTAACTTAATTCCGTAAGCCTTAAATCCGCATTATCCTGCCTTAACAAGGTCCTGAACTCTGCCCTGGACGTAAACATTCGGTAAGGCTCTTCGGTTCCTTTACTTATCAGATCATCAATGAGTACACCAATATAGGCATCGCTTCGTTTGAGGATAAAAGGAGCCAGTGCCCGGGCTTTCTGATGGGCATTGATGCCTGCCATCAGTCCCTGGCAGGCCGCTTCTTCATAACCTGTGGTACCATTGATTTGCCCCGCAAAAAACAGGTTACTTATCAGTTTGGTTTCAAGGGAATGGGTTAGCTGCGTTGGGGGGAAATAATCATATTCGATGGCATAACCAGGTCTGAATATGCGCACACTTTCAAATCCCGGGACAGATCTTAGAGCAGCATTTTGTACTTCTTCAGGGAGGGAAGTGGAGAAGCCGTTTACATATATTTCCACCGTGTTCCATCCTTCCGGCTCAATAAATAGCTGGTGACGGTCTCTTTCGGCGAAACGGTTGATTTTATCTTCTATACTAGGACAATACCTGGGTCCCACTCCTTCTATTCTGCCCTGGAACATCGGGCTTCGGTCGAAGCCGGTCTTTAAAATATCATGTACAGTGGAGTTTGTATAGGTGATCCAGCAGCTACGCTGTTTAGTGGGCTTTTCAATATCCAGATAGGAGAAACCCGTCATAACCGCGTCGCCGGGTTGCTCTTCCATTTTCGAATAATCAAGGCTTCGCCCATCTACCCTTGGAGGGGTACCTGTTTTCAGACGGTCGCTTTCAAAACCGTAGCTTACCAATTGTTCGGTGATGCCGGTTGCCGCTTTCTCCGCTACCCTTCCACCGCCGAATCGCTTTTCCCCGATATGAATAACGCCGTTTAAAAAAGTTCCGCTGGTAATTACGACTGATTTAGCTTCTATGTGATGACCTAACCCGGTAACTACGCCAGATGCTTTGCCGTCCTTTATAATAATGGATTGCACCATATCCTGGTAGAAGTCCACGTTAGGCGTATTTTCCAGCATTTCTCTCCATGTCTGCGCAAAAAGCATACGATCGCTTTGCGCCCGTGGGCTCCACATGGCTGGTCCCTTCGACCGGTTCAGCATCCTGAACTGGATCATACTTTTATCTGTCACGATGCCTGAGTAACCACCCATAGCATCAATCTCACGCACAATCTGCCCTTTCGCGATTCCTCCCATAGCCGGATTGCAGCTCATCTGGGCTATTGTTTGCATATTCATGGTGATCAGCAACACTTTGGAACCCAGGTTGGCCGCTGCTGCGGCTGCCTCGCACCCGGCATGTCCGGCTCCGGTAACTATAACATCGTATTTTGGGAACATTTCACAAAGGTAATCAGTATAAAAGTCTTTAAAGAATGAGGTTTTGTTCCACGAATCACAGTTTCTCTAAGAAACATTATCTTTGTTTAATGAGAAAGAAATGGACTGCTCAGGGAGAAGTGACGGATTCACTGATAAAATTCAGAGAAAAAAGGAAATGGCAGATTGCGCTAAGAAGATATGTTTTGGAAGAAAAACGCTGTGCTTTCTATGCACCTTTCTTTGGTGCGGACATTGCCACATTTCGGGAGTGGATCGAATTACAATTCGAAGAGGGATTTGGCTGGCATAATTTCTCTGCTTTCTGGCAATTTGACCATATCGTACCTATTACCTATTTCGACTTTGGGGATATGGATGACATGAAACTTGCCTGGAATTTTACCAATATCAGGGTAGAAACGACCATCTTAAACAAGAACAGAGATAATAGAATTGATGTACTTGCTGCTAAAAGTTATTTTGAAGACATGTATCAAAAGACCCAATATGATTTATGCAGAAAGATGATCGAAAAAATTGAGGGGGTTGAAGTATCGCAGATAGCGAGTAATGAAAAACTCAAAAAGTTTGTCGCCGATAGAAGAATATTTTTGGATACGCTATCTTCATTTTCAAACTACCAATATGAACAATTAAATCTCGGTATGGAGCTGGAAGAGATATTGGCTGAAAAAGGTATCATTGATAAGTGGAAGTAAATAGGTATGTTTCTTGGAGAAACTGTGATTCGTGGAACATTGCTACATGCTAAAATAATAGTTGAGCCAGGCTTGTTCTTTTTCACGCATCGTATTATTTTGTTTTACGGTTTTATCCTTGTACCCGCATAAATGCAAGGAACCGTGAAAAATTACACGGTGTAACTCTTCCCGAATGCTGTTTCCTAACAAAGCGGCGTTTTCTTTTACCCGTTCGATGCTGATATAAATTTCTCCTTCTGCCAAAGAATCGGAAGAAAAATCGAACGTTATGATGTCCGTAAACTCATCGTGACCCAAAAATTCCTGGTTGATTTTTAATAAATAATCATCTGAGCAAAAAATATAGTCGAGCGAACGCAGCCCCTTTCCCTCTTTTTTGAACAAATGGATTAAAAAATCCTTTAGAGGGGTGCGTTTGGTTAGTACTGAACCGGGAACCGTAAAATGAAATCGGACTATGGGCTTAACAGCATTCTTGCTCATTTCCAAAAATCGTAAAACTAATCCATTTATCCAGATTACATTTGACCGGAATATAAGTGAATAAAGAAGTGTACATGAAAAGATTATCTGAATTGAAAGCAGGAACCACGGCCGTTATCAAGTCATTTGAGAAGAACGATATATTTCTTAAATTAATGGAAATGGGGTGTGTGCCGGGAGAAAAAATTCGCATCGAACAGATTGCCCCGCTCGGAGACCCCATATCCGTATCGGTATCCGGTTACAATCTTAGTCTTCGCCTGGATGAAGCAGAAAACATCTTTGTAGAAGTCATTTATCTTGAGAAAGCATGATAGCATTTTCAAAACTTACGCCTATAATCAATGAAAATAGGGCTTTATTTTGGGTCTTTTAATCCTGTTCATACCGGGCATTGCATTATCGCCAGCCATGTAGCCAATAATACAGAACTGGAGCAGGTATGGCTGGTAGTGTCTCCTCAAAACCCGCTTAAACCATCTGCTTCGCTATTAAATGAGTATCACCGTCTCCACCTGGCTCAAACAGCCATACAAGATGACCCCCTGCTAAAAGTAAGCGACATAGAGTTTCACCTGCCCAAGCCTTCTTATACTATAGACACACTTACCTATATCTCGGAAAAATACCCTCAACATCAATTTTCGGTTATAATGGGTAGTGATAGTTTTCAGAATATATCCAGGTGGAAAAACTCTGAACAGATGATGCGGCAATATGATATGTATGTATACCTCCGTCCGGGCTTTAATGTTGCAGATAACGGAAAAGCCAAACTAACAATTTTAAACGCTCCCTTGCTTGAAATCTCTTCCACCCATATCCGGGAATCCATTAAAGCACGTAAATCGATCCGGTTCCTGGTTCCTGAAAATGTAAGACAGGAAATAGAGCAAAATGGATATTATAAATAATGGACTTTCAGAAGTAGAGATGTAATATAATTGCATTTAATTTTCTAATTACATTAGCTGAATGCCCCTTTTTCGTCATATACCGTTTTTAAAATCTGTATTTCTGCACAGTATTACCGCTTTCGGGGGTCCCCAGGGTCACTTCGGTATGATGCTAAAGACCTTTGTTCACCAGCGCAAAGACATAACGGAAAAGGAACTGATCGATTATAATGCTTTTTGCAATTTCCTGCCGGGAGCATCCTCCACCCAGATACTAACCTTGATAGGGTACAAAAGAGGAGGAATTCCTTTAGCGGTACTTACTTTAACTATTTGGATATTTCCAGCTTGCTTCTTAATGGGAACACTATCCTTTTTAACACAATATGTTGATAATCAATCTGTTATATCAGGAATTTTTCGCTTCATTCAACCAATGGCGGTAGGGTTTCTCGTGTATGCCGCTATTAAGGGGTATCAGTTATCGGTTAATAGTCTCATTACACGGATTATAATGATCGTATCCGCGATTGTTACCATTGCTTTTTTTAAAGCCCCCTGGGTATTTCCCTTACTGATTCTGCTGGGTGGTATTACAACCAACCTAAGCGATAAGAGAATCCCGGAAATAACTGAAACGAAGAAAAAGATCAAATGGGCCAATTTATGGCTTTTCGCGTTTCTGTTCATACTGGCGGGAGTCCTAAGTGAAACAGCCAGGAGGAATGACTGGCCAAACAGGAGACCCATTAACCTGTTCGAAAATACTTATCGCTTCGGTAGCCTGGTATTTGGCGGAGGACAGGTACTGATACCGATGATGTACGAACAATTTGTTGCACGCCCGGGATCTCAACGGGTGATACGCAAAAATCCCAACCTGGTCAAAATAAACAAAGAGGATTTTTATACAGGCGCCGGTATGGTGCGTGCTATTCCCGGACCGGTATTTTCCATCGCCGCCTTTACGGGTGGTATAGCCATGCGTGACTGGGGCACCTCCGGCCAGATTATGGGCTGTATTATCGGCTCCGTCGCCATTTTTTTACCCAGTGCCTTACTGGTGCTTTTCTTCTTCCCGATATGGCATAATCTTAAAAAACATACCGCTGTTTATCGGGCCATGGAAGGAATTAATGCGGTGGTAACAGGCATTATGTTCGCTGCTAGTTTTTACATGATGAAAGACCTCTCTTTTACCAATACGCCTTTGATAAGCATCACGAATATTACCGTGATTATCGCTACCTGGGCACTGCTTAACTATACGCGTATTTTATCACCGTTTATCGTGCTGGGTTGTCTGCTACTTGGCCTGGTGCTTTAAACAGGTGTTTCCATACCAGTTATTATTTTATTGACTTCCTCTTCGGTTGCCCTTAACCTCGACTGGCAATAGGTAATCAGTTCGGAAGCACGTTTTACCTTTTCCGCCAGGATATCCACTGATACTGATTCCGTTTCTATGTCTGCCGATATTTGTTTCAGCTCTTTATATGCCGATTCATACGTTAAATAAGTCTCCATCCGTTTTGTTTTTAGATTGTATAGTTGTATGTAAATGTGCATCCCCTAACCGGATGATAATTTTCCCGCCCAGGCTTAGTTTATCCGGGTCGCTTATTATCTTATTTTGTTGGTAGACGATAGCAAACCCTTTTTTAAGAATATTTACAGGACTCATAATCCGGGCAATAGCGTCGAGGTGCCGGATCTCCGCCACTTGCCTGGCAATAAACGATTTCGCGAAAAATTGTAGTTGGTTAGTCAGATTGGTTAGTTCGTTCCTCTTGTTAGATACCGTTGCAATGGGAAGGGCGGTCACATGATTATAAAACATCATTATGTAAGAACTGTGTTTGTAAAGCAGTGCCCTGCTGTTATTAATGGTGATATAAGTGAAATGCGCCAAATCGTCCTTATGACTGGTAAGCTTATTACGGCACCGCGTTAATACCAGTACATTCAGCTGATGGAGCAACTGGTTTTTAAGGGCGATGGATTGCTGCACTTTTATAACGATAGAGCGTTGCTCGTTCATCAGCAATTCTTCGAAAGCCCTGTTATGTGCAATAATATGCTCTGCTGCACGAGTAGGTGTCTTGGTGGAAGTATGCGCCATCATGTCTACAATGGTTTCGTCTTTCTGATGGCCGATTCCTGTAATTACAGGTATCGGGAACTTGGCGACTATCCTGCCCAGAATAAGCTGGTCGAATAATAAGAAATCTGTTTGCGCCCCTCCCCCTCTTATGATCACCGTTACATCATACTTCTTTCCCGATTGGTACACTTCGATCAGTTTGTTATAAAAAGCCAGGGCATTGGTTTCTCCCTGTACCATCGTAAAATAATTATCTATGTTGAAGCGGTAGTGAAACTGGTTCGATTCCAGGGTATGAATAAAGTCCTGCATCCCGGCCGAAGAGCCCGAGGTTACCAGCGCGATGCGCTGTATTACGGGAGAAAGAGATAGTTGTTTATTACGGGTAATATATTCGTCGCCCACTTTGGTAATAAAGTCAGGGTGATCCGTAATAAGCTTTTTAAGAGTTGCCTGTTTTTCCCGCTCGATAAGCCCGAGGCTGAAATGGGGATCAATATTTAAAAGGATAAGCTTTAACCCGAACACAGGATGGTAATCGACCCCTACTTCCACCAGCACATGAATATCGTTTCCGAAACGCTGGCCTGTTATATCTTCGAACGCTTTGATTTTGGCGGACCCGGGCCCCCAGGCCGATGTTTGTACTTTAGCGGTAAGTGCATGCGTCAGCGGATCTTTATCTACCAGGTCGAAATAATGATATCCCTTTTGCTGCTGGTGACTATAGTTGGTAATATCGGCAATTACCCAAAAGGTTTTTTGCGTAAAGACAGAACGCAGGGTCTCATTGATCTTGTGCGTTAGTTCAGAAAGCCGTATAGAAGCAATATCACTCATTACCTTTTTTTACGCAGGTAAAGATAAACGCCCTTCACCGGATATAAAATTAATAAGATTCCTTGTTTACCGGGCAGCCTTGTGTGCCATCAGGTTGGAAACTTCAATTAGTTCCGAAAGGCCCCTGTAAAAGTAAAGCATGTCGCTTCTTTCATTCCGATCCATATCATCGGCCTGTTCACTATTCATAAACCCGGTGAGCAACTCCCATAGGTTGGTCCTGCATACGGGGAGCGAATATGTTTCAAAAAACTGTTGCAAAACGTCCTGCGGTTGATCGATCTCTTCCTTATTTAACCAGAAAGGCTTGTATTGCCATTCCGGAAAATCATTGTTACTGATCATTTGTTTAATTATTAGAGGTTACAGGATTATGATACATTAAACAACAGGCGATTGAAAGAAGAGTACGTATCAACATCCATCGATAAAATTATAATACACAACATCACGATGGTCCAGGCGCCACGGCGACAAATTTATGTAAAGATTCTTCATTTTGCTACAATTTTTAGTTTGATAAAAGAGTAAAATACAACTGATTGATACTGTGATATTTCAGATCAGCTTCTATAAGATAACGCATGCATTTACAAGCAATATGTTCTAACAACTCCATTCCTGCTGTGACCCCGGGGAGAATCTTGCTCAAAAGTGGTATGATCAGTTAGCTTATATCCATCAACATAAACAGGCATTCATTTTGCAAACCATATCGAAATCTTATTGATCATTTAAATACAAATAAGCAATGAAAAATTCAAAATGGTTATTTATATGTCTCTCCTTTATAGCAGGTACATGGATATTTGAGGCTTGTAATAATGGACAACCGGCAAACTCGACAGACAGTGTAGAAGCGGCAAAGGAAACGAACGATAGCAGTAACCTGATAGCGGTTGACGAGGACGATACCGAATTTGTACTTAAGGCTGCTGACGGTGGTATGGCAGAAGTGGAAATGGGAAACCTGGGAAAAGAAAAAGCTACCAACCCGTCAATAAAAGAGTATGCCGCTAATATGGTTGCCGATCATACAAAAGCAAATGAAGAATTAAAAGCACTGGCGGCCAGTAAGAATATTACACTTCCTGCATCGGTTAGCGAATACCACCAGGAGCATCTTACAAAATTATCTGAAAAGAAAACAAACGAGTTTGATAAAGATTATATAGATATGATGGTAGATGACCATCAGAAAACAGTAGATCTTTTCGAGAAACAATCCAAAGAGGGTAAAGACGCTGATCTAAAAGCATTTGCTACCAATACGCTTCCGACACTGAGGTCGCACCTTGATGCTGCTAAAGCGTTAAAAGATAACATAAAGTAAAATCAATTACCGGGCACAAAGCACGTGCGGGCCGCGTCAGCAACGATGCGGCCCTTTTTGTGACTTTTAGATAAATGGCATAATATTTTACCTATAGATAGAATGAAGCCAGTAATTATAAAATTAAGTATTGCAGACACCGTGGTGCATGTAAACGCAAGTCATATTCTCTATTACTATCCCAAAAAAATAAATGACGGAAAGATTGTGACGGTAATTCACCTGGACAGGAATACGGTCATTGAAGTGGCAGAATCACTGCCGGAGATAGACATATTGATAGAGGCAGGTACTCTGTAAATGAGTCGTTAGGCATGATTTAACCCATACAATACCGGAATCCACTCTATTTGGTATGGATCAGCTTATTTAGTAATTTTCTAAAAAAACCAGATGGATAAAGGTTCTTCACATCCGCACCGGCGCAAATGGCTTAAAGTAATCCTCTGGATATTCGCTGTTATTATATCGCTGCCCATCTTCATTGTGCTGTTGTTCCAGTTAGGCCCTGTGCAAAATTTCGCAAAAACGAAGATTGAAGATTACCTGAGGAATAAATTCCACACAAGTGTTATTATAGGGCAAATGCGGCTTACTTGGTGGAATAGCCTTTCTATAAAAAAACTTTATCTCCGAGACACCCGCAACAAACCACTCTTATCAAGCGGATCGCTTGAAGCTTCCTTCAATTTACTGGACTTGTTAAGCAATAAGCTTACAATAAAAGCGGTCGACTGGGATAACGTTTTAGTAAACGTATACCGCCTGCCCGGTGATACTACCTATAACTACCAGTTCATCATAGATGCTTTTGCTTCAGGAACAAAAGCGGACACTGCTACTGCAGGTGAACCCATGATCTTTTCGGTAGGTAATGTATCGATAACCAATTGCCGCCTCCGTTATATAGATGCACCAGCAGGAATGGAAACCACCGTTAGCTGGAAATCCCTGTCGCTTGACCCGAAAGAAATAAAACCGGAAACGTCTCTGTACGATATTGATAAATTACAGCTGGATGGATTAAGAGGAATTATAGCGTTGAAATACATTGCGCAAACACCTATTGCGCGGGAAGTAAAAGAAGAGGTGCGGGAGGCCGATACCGCAGCCTCTCCGTTCATGATAAAAGCGAGTCTGCTGGCTCTAAAAGATTGCAATGTATGGTTCGATGACGACGCGAGTGGTATGAACACCAATTTCCAGGTGGGCGATCTTGGTATTACCAATGCACTGTTTGATCCTTCGAAATCTACTATTGCAGCGGAAGACATTAGGGTGCATACTACCCGCGGAGCTTTTGCAACCCGCAAAGGAAAAGAAACGCTTACTACGGTAGTGGCGGCAGATAGTACGGTAAAAACGGCCTGGATATTTAACGTAAAGAACATAGACTTCGACAGCCTCGGCTTTCGCTACAACAAAGAGGATATTGCTCCGGCCAATTCCGGCCTGGACCCTAACCACCTTGTTCTTGATAACATACGGTTACAGGCGAAAGACCTGGCGTATTATACAGACAGTATAATGGTCAATCTCAACGAACTGAAACTACAGGAAAAAAGCGGCTTTGCGATCCGGGAAGGCCATGCAACGCTTTTGTATACCGATAAAATAATCGCACTCAGAAACCTGTTGCTAAGGACCAATAAAAGCCGCATTGCTAGTGAATTGGTAGCCGAAGCCCCCTCCTTCAAAACGGTGGCTGATAATATGAAAGAACTGCAAATAAAAGCTGTGCTGGAAAATACCTATGTGGACATGAATGAGATAGGCCAGTTATTACCCGATCTTAAAAAGAACCCTTCCATTAAACCTTTGCTGCGTAAGTTCATTACGGCAGAAGGAAATATCTCGGGCAGCATGGCCCGGCTGAATGTAAATAAAATACTGATAACGGACAGAGATGGCACCCGTTTGTTTGTTACCGGGATCATTCAAAATGCTGCTGACCCCAACCGGTTGATAGCCACGTTACAGGAAATCGACATCCGCTCCGGCGAAGCGTCCATTAAATCCTGGGTACCCGCCGGTACCATTCCAGACAGCATATCTATACCTTCCTGGCTTCATTTACAGGGAGCGGCCACCTATAGCATCAACGAACTTTTTACGAACCTGCGCCTTACTAGTGCCCTGGGCGACATCACTATCACAGGCAACGCCAGCCGTTATATGGATGCAAAAAACAGCCGTTATAATGTAAAGGTACCCCTACTGAGGATGGATCTGGGGCGGCTTTTGCAGGATACTTCGCTGGGAAAAATAAATGCAACGCTTTCGGCCAAAGGAACAGGATATGATTATAAAACACTTACCGCGGATATTAACCTCGTAATAAAAGAAGCATACTATAATAAATATCGTTTTCACGACATCAGTTCCATAGCATCCCTTAACAAGGGTGCATACAATTTATTTCTTCAGTCCAAAGACACCAACGCGCTGGCCACTGTACAACTGGAAGGACTGTTGGACAGCCTCAAAAGCGCCGTGGCCGGAACGATTGATCTGCAGAAAATAGACCTGTATGCCACCCGGCTGTCCGCTACACCAATGGCGGCCAAAGGAAATGTGTTACTGGACATAAAGAGTTTTAAGCCGCGCCACCTGGATGGTTCCATCGTTTTATCGGGGATACAGTTTGCAAACGACAGTACCATCATTGCACTCGACACCGTAAGAATGCTGGCATCAGATACCGTTAACCAGCAGCAACTAACGCTTACAGGGCCCTTTGGCTTTATTACTGCCAACGGTGCCTATGATTATACCAAGGCCTTTACCGACCTTTCTTCCATGGTGCAGCAGCATCTGCGTCCGGCAGATAGCAGCAAGCGCTTTGTGGCAAAAACATCGGAGATCATGGATCTGAATGCATCTCTTACCATGCCGGCTTCGTTGCAAAGCTTTGCAAGTGGTCTCGTTATGGATCAACCGCTCATTATTACAGGACGATTGAATACAGACAGTTCCCTGTTAAGCGTCAACTTCGGTGTTCAGAAAACGAAATACAATGACTTTGTAATTGATACGCTGAAAGGCAGTGTAAACAGCGATTCATCTAAACTCATCTCCAATATCTATCTCTCCCGGCTCATACATCCTCAATTCCCTTTAGAGAAAACTACCATCGATGTATTGGCCAGCAAAGGAAGGATTGATACGGACATCAACCTGCTCGACAGGGAAGAACGCCGAAAATATGCACTGGGAGCTTACATAGACTTTTTACCGGCCGACGCGCTATCTTTCTCCCTCAAGCCGGAACTCATTCTTAACAAAACCCCCTGGGCCGTTTCTGACAGCAACAGGATAGTGATGGCCGGCGGCACTTTAAAATCAGCCGACCTGGCCATATCTTCATCCGGTCAATCCTTGTCGGTTAAAACAGGATCTTCCAAAAGCAGTGCTTCATCCAGCCTTGAAATAAACCTGGATAAGTTTCGCCTGTCTACTCTAACCGCTTTCCTTGAAAAAGATTCATTGCTGGCGGAAGGCGTTGCCACCGGCAAGGCAACGATTACGGATTATGATAAGTCTCCACTTATAGATGCCCGTTTAAACATAGACAGCATAAAACTGATGAACACCTCGCTGGGCACTTTAAACATAGCGGCCAATACACCGGTGGCAGAAGAATATAATATAAATGCAAAACTTACAGGAAACGACAACGATGTAAGCGTAGAAGGTAAGTACGCGAAGGAACTCGACTTCAGCGTGAATCTTAACAAGCTGAATATGGCAAGCATAGAGCCGCTTACCATGGGCGGCGCCAACAGGATGAAAGGAGTCACCACCGGGCAGTTTACCATAAAAGGAACAGCAGATAATCCGAGAATCCAAGGAGCGCTTAATTTCGACAGCGTGGCGGCTAATATTACTGCAATAGGTACCTATATTAAAATGAATAAGGAACAAATGGTTTTTGATGAACGCGGTATAAACTTCAACCAGTTCGCGATATCCGACAGTCTCAATAATAAGATGATGGTAAACGGTCGCATACTTACCAAAGATTACAAAGACTACCGCTTTCAACTGGACGTAAAAGCAGACAAGTTTATGGCCGCGGGTCCAAAACAATCGCCGGATCAACTGGTATATGGACCTGCGTTTATCGATGCCGACGCTAAAATAAGGGGCACGATGGATGTTCCCCGGGTAGATCTTAAATTAATATTGAAAGACTCTTCCAACTTCACCCTTGTGGTGCCGGAGAGCGAACCGGGTATCGCGGAACGTGAAGGGGTGATGGTGTTTGTAGACAGGAACAACCAGTTGGATTCCTCCCTGTTAAGACTAAAAGCCGTGAGTGACTCCCTGCAGGGAAAAGAAGGGACAAAAGGCATGGCTCTAACAGCGCAGATAGAGGTGACGCCCAGCTCCACGCTTCGTGTTATTATCGACCAGCAAAACGGCGATTACCTGGAAGTGAAAGGAAAGGCCAACTTGGATGCAAGCATGACACCTTCTTCCGATCTGAGCCTGACGGGCCGCTATGAGATAGACGAAGGTTCTTATAATATGTCGTTGAACAACCTGATTAAACGAAAATTCAATATAGAAAAAGGAAGTACTATTACGATGCAGGGCGACCCTATGAATGCGCTGGTAAATATTACCGCCCGCTACCGCGTGGAAGCATCCGCTGCCGACCTGGTGGCAGACCAGTTGGCAGGAGCCACCGATACCAAACGAAACCAGTTCCGGCAAAAACTGCCGATCGACGTATACCTGGAAATCAGGAACAGCCTGCTGAAGCCGGAAATCAGTTTCCGGCTGGATATGCCGGAAAGGGATAGAAATGCACTGAACGGAGTGGTATATAATCGTATAAAGCAGATCAATGAAGTGGAATCGGAACTTAATAAACAGGTAATGGGCTTGCTGGTACTTAACAGCTTTATCCCAGAAAATCCATTAGCCCTGGTAAATGATCGCGGTGGCGGCGGCAGCGGTGTGGAAGGAACGGCCCGCAAGAGTGCCAGCAAACTAATCTCTCAGCAACTTAATAATTTTGCAGGCGATCTGTTTAAAGGCTTTGATGTCAATTTCGATCTTCAGTCGGAAGACGATTATTCTACCGGTAAACTGGAAAACAGTACCAACCTGAACGTGGGGGTTTCCAAATCGCTCTTTAAGGATCGTGTGTCCGTTTCCGTGGGTTCAAGTGTAAACATCGAAGGTCCGCAGCAAACACAGCAGGCAAGCACACTGATAGGTGATGTAAGTGTTGATTATAAGATAACGGCCGATGGCAGGTACCGCATCAGGGGTTACCGGCAGAATGAAACGGATGCCATCGTGGAAGGACAGATTATTGAAACGGGAGCGTCCTTTATCTATGTAATCGACTACGATGAATTCCGTGAATTATTTCACCGCAAAAAACAAAAACCAACAAAATCATCCATAAAACCTGCACCAACGGATACGTCTACGGGAAAGAACGGAAAGTAATAAGCATGGCAAAAAAAGTTGTTTATAGCGTATTTATTTTATTACTCGGACTGATTGGATGCAATACAACCAAAAATATCCCGGACGGCGACAGGCTGTATACCGGGGCCGAGATTAAATGGGAAGAAAAAAGAAAGAAAGATGCGAAGGAGCTGAGTAGCGGCCTTAGCGATCGTATCCGCCCCAAGCCTAATAAAAAATTATTAGGAATGCCTTTCAAATTGTGGATTTATAATATGGCCAATCCTAAAAAGGAAAAAGGCCTAAGCAAGCTTTTGCGTAAGACAGGCGAAGCCCCGGTTTTATTCAGTACGGTAAAACCGACTTATACCTCCGAAGTGTTATCTTCTTACCTGGGAGACAACGGCCTTTTCCAGGCGATCGTTACTCCGGATATTATTAACAAAGGAGATAAAAAAGCCTCCATAGTATACAAAATAACCCCCCGGGTAAGATACCTTATCAATAGCGTAAAGTTTGAAGTAGACAGCAGTACAACCATTGGAAAGGATATAGCTCGCACTACAGGAAGAAGCCTGTTGAAAAAAGACGATTATTTCAGCCTCGATAATATTAAACTGGAAAGAGACCGGATTTTTGACCGGCTGAAGCAGCGGGGATATTATTATTTTGATGTGGATGACCTGATTGCCGAAGTGGATACCACCCTAAACGGAAAAGCGAACGTATTCATCAAATTGAAGCCAAGTACATCCAACCGTGCCCGCCAGACGTACCGGATCAAAAAGGTGATGATTTTTACCAATTATTCCCTGGAAGATAGTTCGCAACTGAAATTAGTAGGACTACCATATAAAGACCTTAACATCGTGGATCCGGACAGCCTGTTCCGGCCGAGTGTATTTGACCATGCCATCTTCCTGCGTCCCGATAGTCTTTACCGGCTAAGGACGCATAATATTACGCTGCAGCGTCTTGTAGGACTCGGCACATTTAAATATGTGCGGGCACAGTTTCGGCCCAGCCGCAGCGATACAGGCACCCTTTATGCCAATTTCTTCCTAACCCCCTACCCTAAACGCTCCCTGCAATTCCAGGTAACGGGCACTTCCAAATCGAACAACTTCGTGGGTTCGGAAATACAGGTGATTGCCAGGAACAGGAATTTTTTAAGAGCGGCCAATCAACTGGATATAAAATTGGGGGGCGGTTTTGAAACCCAGGTGGGCGGCGGGCAGCAGCAATTGTCATCCACGGCCGGCTATAGCGTCAATACCGGTATTTCACTTACCATACCCCGCTTCTTCTTTCCGCCCTTCGAGTATAATCTTAACAGTGCTTTTGCGCCCAAAACAAGATTCAGTCTCGATTATGAACTGCTGACCAGGAGAAACCTGTACCGGCTCAACGGGTTCAAGTTTGACCTTGGTTATATCTGGAAACCCAAACGATATACCGAACATAATCTGAGTCCCGTATCCGTATCCCTTGTGCTTCCGTCTGGTATAACACCTTTGTTTGATTCTATCCTCAATCGCGACCCTACCTTAAGACAATCACTGGAAAAACAGTTTATACTGGGCAGCAATTACACGATTACCTATAATAATCAAACGGCAAGACGTAAACACAGTAATTACCTGAGTGGTAATGCGGACGTATCCGGTAATTTATTTGGCCTGTTTATAAAGGAAAAGAACGGAACCAAGAATGTATTAGGAACCCCTTTCGCGCAGTACCTCCGGCTAACCGGAGAAGCCAGGCATTACTGGAAACTGAATAGTCCGGGCACTGCACAATGGGTATCACGGGCGCTTATTGGTTATGGAATACCCTATGGCAATTCTACCACCCTGCCTTTCGTGAAGCAGTTTTTTATCGGGGGAAGCAACAGCGTGCGCGCATTCCGCTCGCGTACGCTCGGTCCCGGAACTTTTCGTGATACCAGCAGTTTTTTGTTTGCCAACCAGGCGGGCGATATCAAGATCGAGCTCAATACCGAACTCCGCACAAAGTTGTTCAGTATAGTGCACGGGGCAGTTTTTATGGATGCAGGTAATATATGGCTTACGCGCGATGATGTTAAGACAGGAAAAGGAGGTGGAAAATTCAGCTTGTCTAGAGCGCTTAGCGAAATGGGCGTGGGTGCCGGGGCAGGTCTGCGTGTGGATGCTTCTATCCTGGTAGTGCGCTTTGACCTCGCATTTCCGCTGCGTAAACCCTGGCTGCCGGAAAACGATCGATGGGTATTGGATGAGATAGATTTTGGAAGCGGTCCCTGGAGGCGGGACAATCTGATTCTTAACATAGCCATCGGGTATCCGTTTTAATGAAGTATTGCTAACCCGAACGATGGGAAGAAAAACTATAATGTAAAAAGGGTGATTTAACACCTTTTTACGGGTGTTTTCCTCATTGTCTGCGGCTCAATCGTGCCTACCTTCGGTACCAGATGCAAAACATACAAGACACACTTCAACATTATTTTGGCTACGACTCCTTCCGGCACAACCAGGAAGCCGTTATTAAGAATATACTTGATGGCAGGGATACCGTTGTACTGATGCCTACCGGTGGCGGCAAGTCTATCTGTTACCAGCTTCCCGCTCTAATCTTCAATGGCGTTGCTATCGTGGTATCACCACTTATTGCGCTGATGAAAGACCAGGTAGACGCGCTTCGGCAGAATGGTATCCGGGCGGCTTTTATTAATTCGTCCATTTCTGCCGGGGAACAGCAGGCCATTTTGCAACACCTGCCTGCCAAACATAAGCCAGTGAGCAGCAATTCGCTTAAGCTGCTGTATATCGCCCCGGAAAGGCTGATGGGAAATGATAATCACTTTTTGCACTTTCTGAAAGATATCCAGGTATCTATGTTTGCTATCGACGAAGCACATTGCATCAGCCAATGGGGGCACGACTTCAGGCCGGAATACCTGGTACTGGGCCAGTTGAAACAATATTTTCCCGCCATCCCGGTAATTGCCCTTACTGCAACGGCAGACGATATTACGTGTAAAGACATTATCCAGAAACTTGCTCTTACTGATTACCAGTTGTTCGAAAACTCTTTTAACAGGCCTAACCTGTTTTATAGTATCCGCCCCAAGTACAATTATTATCAGCAACTGATCGAATACCTGGCCGGTCACCGGGACGATAGTGGTATCATCTACTGCCTGTCGCGGGCCTCAACCGAAAAGCTGGCAGGAGAGCTGAAAGAAGCCGGCTTTGAGGCGGCCGCATATCATGCTGGGCTTGATAAACAGGTAAAGGACGACCATCAGGAAAAATTTCTACGGGATGAAATTAAGATCATGGTCGCTACCATTGCCTTTGGCATGGGCATTAATAAAAGTAATGTACGGTTCGTTATTCATACCGACCTGCCCAAAAACATAGAAGGTTATTACCAGGAAACAGGGCGCGCGGGCCGCGACGGCCTGCCGGGCGAAGCCATCCTTTTTTATGGCGCAGGGGACGTATTCAAGCTGAAAAGTTTTGCCACCGTAGAAAACAATCCGGAGCAGACGAAAATAATGCTGAAGAAGCTGGAACAAATGACCGGTCTTTGCGAAACAGTTCTTTGCCGCCGAAAATACCTGCTGAATTATTTCGGCGAAGAAGCACCGGCAGAATGCGGTAACTGCGACCGGTGCCTGAGCAACGAAGAGCGAACCGATGCAACCGAAGAAGCCCAGAAAATACTAAGCGCAGTGGCCAGACTTCAACAACGATACGGCACCAACTACGTAATTGATTTTTTAAGAGGAAGCAATGTGGTAAAAGAAGAACACCGCGAGCTGAAGACCTATGGCATAGGAAGAAATATTAATAAGGAGCAATGGAAACAATATGTGCGGCAAATGATCCAGCTCAATTACCTGAAACAGACAACAGGCGAATATCCTGTATTGCAGCTCACCGATGCCAGTGCCAAAGTACTCAAAGGGGAAGAAAAGGTACAATTGCTGCGGCCCGCCCCGGCAAGGCAGGAGCCACCTAAAAAAGAACCTACTCTTCTTTCGGAGCATCCCTACCTGTTAAAGGAACTGAAAGAACTGAGGTACGAACTGTCTACCCAGGAGAACGTACCGGCATATCTTATCTTCTCGGATGCCACCCTGATGGAGCTTTCCAATTACCTGCCGCTTACGGAAAAAGATATTTCACTTATCTCCGGGTTTGGCGATGTGAAACTGGCCAAGTACGGAGCGGCATTTTTAAACCTTCTGCAGCGTTACTGCATACAGCATCATCTTTCTTCCCGCATAGGGTTGAAACAGGCCCCGGCCGGGAGAGCGAAGGCCGGGAAAGAAAAGCCCAATGACACAAAACGCATCACGCTCGACATGTTCCGGCAGGGAAATTCCATCACGGAAATTGCGGGCATCCGGAATTTGTCCACCGGCACCATTGAAGGCCACCTGGCTTTTGGAGTGTATACCGGCGACCTGGACATATACGACCTGGTGCCTGCGGAAAGATATACCTGTATAGAAGAAGCAATCCGTAAAACAGGTGGCGCGGCGGCCAGCCCGGTAAAGGAATTATTGGGAGAATCCTATTCTTATGGTGAAATAAGGGCAGTGATGAACTACCTGCAAAGACAGCAGCAGTCTGCAAAAAGCCAGGAAACCTAAGCGATCAGCCCGATTGTTTTAGAGTGTATTACTGCTTCGGAGCTGTGGGTAAAGTAGCAGCAACTGACACCGCTGTTTTCTATAGCGGCTATTTTAGTTAAGACGGCTTCCCGGTTTTTTTTCTCTACATGCCGGATGTACACCGCTACGATCCTGTTTTGAAAATGCTCGGAAACAGACGCATAGATCGACGGGTCTTCCTGCGTATCATCTCCCAGCAAAACAAAGCGCTGATCAGGGTATGCTTCCAGTACCCGGGCGATACGCATAAACTTGGTAGCATGTTTATTTTGCCCCGTATTAAATACGTCTTTAAATTTTTTGATCTGGCTTAGTAGCAAGATGCCGTCCGGCAAACCGTTGTTGGAGGAGAAAGTCTTTATGTAATGATAAAGATTCCATTCGCTGCTGGAAACATAAAAAAACGGATTGGTCGTTTTATCCGGCGCATGAGCAAGTGATAGAAGCCGGTAGTGGTTTACTACTCCCTCGAAAGGCTTGCGGCTATGAGCGTTTTTGGTAAGCAACAGCAAAAGCCGTTTGCGTAGCTTTGAAGAATGAGAGATAAGAAAGGTGTCGTCTATGTCTGATATAAAAGCGTACTGGTTTTTGAACGGAATAAATAGGTGTCCTTCCCCGTATATCCATTCACTTTTACTTCCAGGGCCAGCAAGTGTTATCTGGATAGAATGCCATCCCGGATGCAGGGCAGTAACAGGTTTCCATTCGAAACGGAAAAACCCGTCGGTTTCCGTCTTGGTATTATATGTTACTCCTTCCCATTCCATTGTTACATGGGCACCGGATATGGGCTTTACCATAAAAAGCCTTAGTAGTGCTATGGCATTAATGAAGATATTTTGCCTATAGCGCTTACGCGTCAATGGACTCATCCCCAGCACATGACCAAATACGATACAATGCTCCTGGTTCCCATATCCACTATACACTTTTACCACCGGCCGGTCGGTTAGTTTAAAAAGGGCGAATAATTTACTTTTGAGCTTGCTCATAACCAGCGTAATTTTTTACATCAATATTGATAATGGCATATCTTTCGTAATAAATATAACGATGTCCCCGTTTGCACCGCTCAAAATATTATTCGTTATCAATCCGGGTGCCGGCACCCAAACAAAACCACTATGGGAAAATGCTATTAACGAATACTTTAAAGACCTTCCGCATACCATATCTCTTTTCAAGATAAACGGAAACAATCCTGCGGAGGCATTAGGAAAGGAGATAGAAAAAACAGGGCCAGACAGGGTAATAGCCGTAGGGGGCGACGGAACGGTAACCCTGGTGGCTAAGCAGTTAGCAGGTACCCGGATAGCCATGGGAATACTGCCTGCAGGATCTGCCAACGGAATGGCCAAAGAACTGAATATACCGGAAAATGCGCAGGGCGCTTTGGATATAGTAGTGAACGGGCAGCTTTCCAATGGCGACCTTATAGAAATAAATGGTAAAGAGCTATGCCTGCACCTCAGCGATATCGGCCTTAATGCGCAACTGATCAAATACTTCGATGAAGGGAAACTAAGGGGCAAACTGGGTTACGCCCTTGTGGTACTTAAAACGCTGTGGAATAAACAGCGGATGCGCGTGGTGATACAAACGGAGACCGAAGAGATCAGGCGTACCGCCTTTATGGTGGTGCTTGCCAATGCCAGTAAATATGGTACCGGTGCCGTCATCAATCCGCACGGCTCCATAAACGATGGGTACTTTGAAGTAATAGTGGTAAAACGACTGGCTTTTGCAGAGCTGCTCAAGATGCTGTTCAGGCCACGGCCTTTCAATCCGCGCAATATACAATGCTTCAGCGCCCGCTCTATTTCAATCCATACACATCGGAACGTTCATTTCCAGATCGACGGAGAATATATGGGAAAGATAAAACATATAGAAGCCCGCATTCTCCATCACCGGATAAAGCTGATACTTCCGGCAGAGAAATGAGGACAAGCAAATTATTATTATCTTCGGCCCTGTTGGAAATAAAAAAATGATATATGGAAATTACCGGTACGCTTATTCATATACTGTCACCGCAAAGCGGGCAGGGTAAAAACGGAACCTGGAAAAAACAGGAATTTGTGGTGGAAACAACGGATGCATACCCCAAAAAAGTATGCCTGGCCGCCTGGGGAGATAAAATTGATACCAGTAAATTTGTAATAGGACAAAGCCTTAAAGTAAACTTCGACGCGGAAAGCAGGGAGTACAACGGGCGGTGGTATACCGACCTTAAAGCGTACGCTGTATCAATAGCAGGTGCCGGCACGGGCAGCAGTTCAGATATGCCGCCTGCTTCCATGCAGGGTCCCATCGATAACGAGCCGCCGGATGATCTTCCCTTTTAATGGTATTATCTGTCATAATAGTTAATTACAATGTCAGGCATTTCCTGGAGCAATGCCTGTTATCGGTTCAGAAATCAATGGCATCGATGGATGCGGAAGTAATTGTGGTGGACAACGCTTCTTCGGATGACAGCATAGCTTATCTTCCCCCCCTCTTTCCCTGGGTCAGGTTCGTGGTAAATAAGGAGAATACCGGGTATGCACGTGCTAACAATACCGGCCTGCACCTGGCGCATGGGAGGTATATTCTTTTTCTTAATCCTGATACCATTTTAGAAGAAGACAGCTTGGGTAAATGTGTCGATTTTTTATCATCACACCCTGATGCGGGAGCAATAGGTATAAGGATGGTTGATGGCAGTGGGTATTATCTCCCGGAATCGAAACGCGGCTTCCCTTCGCCTTCAGCAGCTTTTTTGAAACTAACCGGTATTACAGCATTATTCCCCAGGAGCCGTTTGCTGGCCCCTTATTACCTTGGACACCTGGATGAAAACCATACACAAGAGGTAGACGTGCTTTCGGGTGCATTCCTGATGGTCCCTAAAACAATACTCGATAAAACGGGTGGGTTCGACGAGCGGTTCTTTATGTATGCTGAAGATATAGACCTTAGTTACCGCATACAACAGGCGGGCTATAAAAATTACTATTTCGCAGGAAGCAGTATCACCCACTTCAAAGGAGAAAGCACCAACCACGATAGCCTTCGCTACACGCGGCTGTTTTATAAAGCCATGAACCAGTTTGTTAAAAAACATTATTCAGGTAGTCGCTCGTTCTTGTTTATTGCACTGATACAGGCAGGGATAGGCGTTCGTGCAGGGGTGGCCGGTATAGGAAATTTATTCAGGCAAATTAAAAAACGTACTTTTACAAATCGACAAAATAAGTGATACAGCTCCATGGCGTTGATTCATCTCTCTCTTCCGAAATCGCTTGCTAAAGCCCTCAGGTTACCTGTGAGCTCACCCCGCAGTCAGCAACTTCGGGTGCTAAAAAATTTACTTAAGAAAGCAAGGTTTACCGAGTTTGGCCAGGAGTTCCGGTTCGATGAGATCATGATGAGTAAACACGTCGGTAAACGCTTCCAGGAACTGGTACCTACCTATAATTATAATTCCATTTATAAAAGATGGTGGCATCGCTCGCTGGAAGGTAAGCAGGACGTATGCTGGCCGGGTAAAATAAAATACTACGCGCTGTCTTCCGGCACTTCCGAGTCGGCCAGTAAATTTCTTCCGATCACCAACGACCTTTTGCGGGGCAACCGGATGGTGATGATAAAACAGCTAATCAGTTTACGCAATTACGAAAATATCCAGGTACGCTCTCTCAGTAAGGGCTGGCTGATGATCGGGGGAAGTACGGATCTGCAGAAAGAAGCCGGTTATTATTCCGGAGACCTAAGCGGCATCACCGCTAAAAGGGTTCCTTTCTGGTTCTCTCCTTTTTACAAGCCGGGTAAAAAGATAGCCAGGCAAAAAGACTGGAATAAAAAAATGGAGGAGATCGTGGAGCAGGCACCTAACTGGGATATCAGTTTTATAGTAGGTGTGCCCGCATGGCTGCAGTTATGCATGGAAAAAATAATAGAGCGGTACCAGGTTAAAACCATTCACGACATCTGGCCGAACCTCACTTTCTTCGTACACGGAGGCGTTTCGTTTGAACCATACAGAAAGGGCGTACAGAAATTACTGGCCCGTCCGCTCACCTATATCGAAACCTACCTGGCCTCGGAAGGGTTCATCGCTTACCAGGACCGGCAATATGCCAAAGGGATGAAGCTGGTAACCAACCAGCATATCTTTTTTGAATTTATACCTTTCGACAGTAAGAACTTCGACAACGAAGGTAATATGGTGGATAACCCCGAAGCCCTGATGATACACGAAGTGGAAGAAGGGAAAGACTATGCTATTCTGCTGAGTACCAGTGCCGGTGCCTGGCGATACTTGATAGGCGACACGGTACGGTTTGTGGATAAAGAAAACAGCGAGATCATCATTACCGGCAGAACCAAACATTACCTGAGCCTGGTAGGCGAACACCTGAGTGTGGAGAATATGACAAAAGCAGTGCAGCTTAGCAGCGAAGCGTTGAATATATCCATACCAGAGTTTACCGTGGCAGGGGTGCCCTGCGAAAGTTTCTTCGCCCACGAATGGTATGTGGCCTGTGATGACGCGGTAGATAGCAACCTGCTTTGCAGAAGCATCGATACCCACCTGAAGGCATTGAATGATGATTACGCTGTGGAAAGGAAAAGCGCCCTGAAACAGGTAACCGTAACCGTATTGAAAGAAGACCAGTTTATGGAGTTTATGCGTTTAAAGGGCAAAGTAGGCGGCCAGCATAAATTCCCCCGTGTGCTGAAAGGCAAAATGTACGAGGATTGGGTTAATTTTGTAAAAAAGGGATCTTTCACTTTGTCGGAAACGCATTAGCTCCGGCGATATCTATAAGCAAGCAACGTCTATACATGTTAGAAGCAGTCATTAAAGGATTGGGCCTCGGTTTTTTCCTTATCTTATCCGTAGGGCCGGTCATTTTCACCGTTATTAAGCAAAGCATCAACAATGGCAAAGAAGGGGGACTGGCCTTCGTTATGGGCGTGTGGATCAGCGACTTCTTTCTGATAGCCGTTTCCAACGCCTTCTCCGAGTGGGTAGCTGCTTTACTCGAATTTAAACAGGTGATCGGTTATATAGGAAGCGGCTTTCTTATTGGCATGGGACTGTATTATGTTTTTTTAAAAAAGATCGTTATCCGCGAACTGGGCACTACTGTTATAAAAGTTAGTAAAAGACAATTCATAAAAATTGCCCTGTCCGGCTTCCTGATCAATACCCTTAATCCAAGTATATTATTATTCTGGCTCACCAGTGCCACGGCTTTCTCCGTTACGCATAACCTTCACCAGCGCATCATCATTTTTTCTATCTGTCTTTTAATAAATATAATAGCCGATATCGGTAAAGTGTTCCTGGCAGAGAAACTGCGTTCGCGGCTCACGGTTCATAATATTTCGATCATAAATAAAATATCGGGATCCATACTTGTCGTATTTGGGATTGCGTTATTATGGGGCGCATACTTTATTATGGACACCAGGTAAGCCAGTTAAGGAACCCCATTATATTTGCAGCATGAAAAAAGAGAAAACCGGTCCGGGCTCCCGTTTGTTCCGCTTCCTGAAGCGACTCTTTCTTTTTATACTTATTTCCCACCTTTTATATATCGTTTTATTGAAGTGGGTGAACCCGCCGGTCACCATTACACAGCTTTCCGAATGGATAGCAGGCAATGGATTAAAAAGAGACTATGTAGACCATGCCGACGTTTCTCCCCATGCACGGCTGGCTGTGATGGCTTCGGAAGATCAGTTGTTTGCGGACCATAGCGGCTTCGACTGGAAGAGCATAGAAAAAGCGATGGCCTATAATAAGCGAAAACCCAACCGGGTGAAAGGTGCCAGCACTATCAGCCAGCAGGTGGCTAAAAATGTATTTCTCTGGCAGGGCAGAAGCTGGGTGCGTAAAGGGCTGGAAGTATATTTTACCTTTATGATTGAACTGATATGGGGTAAAAAAAGAATACTCGACATGTATCTCAATGTAGCCGAAATGGGCAAAGGTGTTTTTGGCATCGAAGCCGCCGCCTACAAATATTTTAAAAAATCAGCCGCCAAACTCACCCGCAGGGAAGCTGCGCTGATAGCCGCCAGTCTCCCCAACCCCAAAAAATACACCGTAAAGCCCGCTTCGCGGTACGTAACGTCCCGCGCTCCGTGGATAATGGTGCAGATGAATAACCTGGGGGGAGATCCGGATGTACGTAAAATAGTCAATTAAAACAATTGCCCATCCAGCGCTTCTATTGCCTTATGTAAGCGCTCCTCTTCCGAACTGCCGCTGACTCCTGCCCAGGGAGTGGATTGATTAACCAGCAGATCGCGGTAGATATGGTAAAGTTTTTTCCGGTTGATAAGATCCGGATGTTCCCTCAGCGCATCTTTTTTCCAGGGGATATCGATATCGCAAAGTAAGTAAAAGTCGTACCTGCGGTTAACGATCTCGTTCAGTATCCAGGTATCACAACGGCCAAAAATGAATTCACTCCAAACCTTCATTACGTACAGGTCAGTGTCGATAAACACAAGTCCGTTCTTTGCCTGCAGGCAGGTGGCGTCTTCCAGCTTCGTTTGGCCCCTGGCAATGGTAAGCAGATCCTCGTAAGCATAGGTGATACCATTTTGCAGCAGGTATTCCCTCGAATATTCCGGACACCAGGCGGTATCGTAATATGCGGCCAGTTGCTCGCATAAGGTGCTTTTGCCGGTAGATTCGGGGCCTATCACGACGATCTTCTTTAAATGCCTGTTTAACGGGGTAAGTGCTTGCACTGGATAAATATAACCTGTAATGTATTATTTAAGCAACTGGTATACGATAAAGCTCATGATATAAGCGAGTACCGTCATATAAACGAATTGTATAACAGGCCATTTCCAACTGCGCGTTTCGCGCTTTACGATGGCGAGCGTACTCATACACTGCATGGCCAGCACATAAAAAACCATCAGCGACATGCCCGAAGCCACCGTATATACGGGCGATCCGTTTTCTTTGGTGGCGGCATGCATTTTTTCGCGCAGCAGTAGCCCGCTGTCCTCCTCCTCTCCTACGCTGTAAAGGGTGGCCATAGTGCCTACAAACACTTCCCGCGCGGCGAAAGAAGTGATTAAGGCGATACCTATTTTCCAGTCGAAGCCAAGAGGCTCTATGGCCGGTTCTATCGATCTGCCCAGGATGCCCGCGTAGGAATGCTGGAGAAGTGCGGCATTCTTTTGCCGTTCCAACCCTGCGGCTTCACCGGGCCGGGCGGCTTTTTGCTGCTCATATTGCTGCTTGATGGCCTGCATATTTTTTTCGGGTCCGTAAGTGCTGAGGGCCCATAAAATAATGCTGATTACGATGATTACTTTACCTGCATCTTTCACGAAAATCCTGGCCTTCTCCAGCATGGTAACGCCTACGTTTTTCCAGCGCGGCGATCTGTAAGTGGGCAGTTCCAGTATAAAAAAACTTTTTTCTTTAATGTTTATAAACCACTTCATTACATAAGCTACTACCAGTGCCATCACCGTACCCAGCAGGTACATAGCCATCATAACCAATCCCTGCAGACTAAAAATACCCCACAGGCTTTGCCTGGGTATTACGAGCGCAATGATGATGGTATAAATAGGGAGCCGGGCGGAGCAGCTCATAAGTGGCGTAACCATGATCGTTAGCAGCCGCTCTTTTCGGTTTTCGATACTGCGTGCACTCATGATGGCCGGTACCGCGCAGGCAAAGCCGCTGATCATGGGCATCACACTTTTACCGTTCAGCCCTACTTTTCGCATCAGTTTATCGGTCAAAAAACTGATACGTGCCATATATCCGGTATCTTCCAGCAGCGTAACGAGTCCAAATAGGATCATGATCTGCGGAACGAATACAATAATACCGCCCAGCCCGGCTATTAAACCATTTATCAAAAGATCGCTCCACCATACCTGCGGCAACAAGTTGCCGAGGCGGCTGCCAAGTTCCGCGAATGTCCATTCGATGGCGGTCATGGGATAATCGGCTATCCAAAAGACACTCTGGAACAATAGGAATAGAACGGAAATCAGTATCAGGTAACCCCAGCGGCGATGCAGCAGCAGGTTATCCAGCCGCTCCGTAAACAATGTTTTTTGAAGCGGGTCCGGTTCAGACATGGTCTGCATCATGATCTGTTTGATGCGCGCATACCGCTGCATAATCTCGTCGGCCTGGGCCCGGGTCGCATTGAACTGGTATTCCTTCTCGATCCCTTCAATACTATGCTGCATCTCCGGCGACAGTAAAAAATCTTCGTGGTTGATAAGGTAGTGGATGGCCGTATAGTCGCTGATAGCAGGAAAGAGTTTTTTTATACTTTCTACGGCCTGCGGAGCCAGGTCTTTATTACCTATAAAATCGAAAGCCGGTGCTTTATAGAGGTTTTGGGCCGTTTGCTCAATGGCCTTTTTTAATTGCGGAATGCCTTTGTCGCGGCGCGGGTTTACAGGCACCACGGGTACACCCAACTCTCTTTCCAGTCCGTCGAGGTCTATTTCGATGCCTTTCTTTTTTGCCAGATCCAGCATGGTGAGGGCGACTACAGCGGGTGTTTTAAGGTCAATAATCTGGGAAACAAACAGCAGGTTTCTTTTGAGGTTGCTGGCATCTGCCAGTATAATCACCATATCGGCTTTTACTTCTACGTCCTGGTTAAGCAGTACGTGGTATGTAACCCATTCATCGGCTCTTTTCGGATACAGGCTATAAGTACCCGGAAGGTCGAGAATAGTAGCTTTTAAGTCGGGCGAAATGGAAGCGACCCCACTTTTTTTATCGACCGTAACACCGGGAAAATTACCTACTTTCTGGTTTAAACCGGTAAGCGAATTAAACAGGGAGCTTTTTCCGCAATTGGGGTTGCCTATTAACGCGATATGTAGGTCAGATCTCTGCAATTTTTTAAATCAGTGTGCAAAGGTACGCCCCAATAAGAGAACTTGTTTACGAAATCGGGAGCTATATCGCCCGCTGGATATTCATTTTTTAAACGCCTTTGCCCGTTATAAGTCTTCCTTCGCTGTAAACCGGCAGTACATTAGCCAGGTCGGGAGTAAGGCAATAGCGGATATCTTTTTCCAATCCGTAATTCATCAGGCGGTAATAGTGCGAAGCATGATGAGTGGCCATAAACGTATACAGATCTTTCCCTGCATGCAGATAGAGGAGCTCTGCCACCTGCGAAGAATCGCAATTGATATGAAACTTGTCTTTTATACGGGAAATAACGGCACCGGCAAACAACATGTCTTCCTGGTTAACCCTGCCCTTCCAGGCTGCGCAGGCAAGCAGTACATTTTTATTTTGCGCAAGCAGGTAGTCGCATACGGCAGAGAGATTAGGAAAAGAGCCGGTGATAATGCGGTTGGCCCCTTTCTCCAGGGCCATGTGCAGCAGCATAGTGCCGTTGGTGGTAGTAAGTACCAGGGTTTTGCCATGTACAAAAGAAGCCGGGTATTCAAAAGGCGAGTTACCGTATTCAAGTCCTTCCGCTATGCGTCCATCTCGTTCCCCCGCCGTAATGCCGCCGAGCTGCCGGCCCAGTTCTATGCACTTGGGCACGCTGTCTACCGGTATTACGCACCGTGCCCCGTTGTACAGGGCAGTAGCGATTGTTGACGTGGCCCTTAATACGTCTATAACCACTACGATAGTGTCCGTGAGATCGTATAAATGCAGCAGCGAAGGAGAAAGGGAAGTATGTAAGGCGGGCTTGTTATTAGTCATGATACGTTGAAATGAATGTGGTTGTCATTAGCGTAAAAGGATCGCAGGGGCTATCAGGCAAAAGGCATTTTTACTATTTTGGCCTGCAATAATTTATCTCTTACTTTCACCAGTACCCGGGTATCAATCGCCGCGTAACCGGCATCTACATAACCCATGGCAACCCCTTTCCCCAGGGAGGGTGCCTGGGTACCCGAAGTGATATTACCGATAACGGCACCATGGATATTCTTGATTTCATAGTTATGCCGGGGTATCCCTTTCTCTATCATTTCTAGGCCCACCAGTTTGCGGTGGATGCCATCGGCTTTTTGCTGTTCGAGTATTTCGCGGGCGGTAAAGTGCTTGGTGAACCTGGTGATCCAGCCGAGGCCGGCCTCCAGGGGACTGGTGCTGTCATCAATATCATTTCCGTAAAGGCAGTAGCCCATTTCGAGACGCAGGGTGTCCCTGGCTCCTAGTCCAATCGGCTTTAAACCCGAAGCCTCGCCGGCACCGAAAATAGCCGTCCATATTTTATCCGCATTATCGTCTTTGTCTTCAAAGTATATTTCAACTCCCCCGGAACCGGTATAGCCGGTAGCGCTTATGATAACGTTGGACACACCGGCAAAAAGGCCTCTCGTAAACGTGTAATACTTCAGGTTCATAATATCCATATCTGTCAGGGGCTGCAGTATCTTAGTGGCATTAGGCCCCTGCACGGCCAGCAGGCAGGTTTTATCAGAGATATTGTGCATTTCTGCGCCAGTGGTGTTAAACCGGCTTATCCATGACCAGTCTTTATCAATGTTGGAGGCATTTACTACGATCATGTAACTCTTGTTTTCTTCCAGGCAATATACCAGGAGATCGTCGACAATACCGCCCGTTTCATTGGGAAGGCAACTATACTGGGCTTTGCCTGCACTCAGTTTGGCGGCATCGTTGGTAGTTACTCTCTGTATCAGGTCGAGCGCGTGCTCTCCTTTAATAATGAACTCACCCATATGACTCACATCGAATACACCGGCGTTATTTCTTACAGCTGCATGCTCATCGTTGATTCCACTATAGCTGATAGGCATGTTGTACCCTGCAAATTCCGCCATTTTAGCGCCCAGTGCAATGTGTTTGTCTGTAAAAGGGGTGTTCTTCATATTGCGTATTTAGCCCGCAAAAGTAAAGGATGTGAACAAGGCCGCCAATTTCAAATTAAGGTTGGATGCTGCTTACAGGAGCAGGCCCGGCTATTGTCAGAGGCTATCCAATTCTATGGTTAAACTGGCTTTTCTGCGTTCCTTGTGCCTGGGTTCCGGGTTCTCTTCCTGCTCTGTTTTCCTGAGTCCTTCCTCCGTCATAATATATTCTACTCCTGACTTCCAACGATACTGGCGGAGCCCGTCTTCGTTCCATTCGTCATCCCAGTCGCTGCTGTTGATGCCGATGTTGATCCAGTTGAACGAGTATTTGTCGTTGATTACTATTTTTTTGCCCACTGGCACTTCGATCACCAGTTGAACCTGCTGGTTGCGGAACTTATCCCCGCTGCTTATCGTAAACCCTTTGGGAAGCAGGAGAATGCTATCGCTTTGTGTAACGGGAAAATGGATACGCGAAGCCCGGTCGGTAGCGGCTTTACTGTCTGCTCCGGCGGCCCAGGAAAGTTTATGAACGTGAAAAAGAGTATCGTTGCTTTTAGCAATGTCGATACGCACACTGTTCAACAGCAGGCTGTCACCCCCTCTAAGAATGGACGGAAAGCCTCTTTTGGGCCTTACTCTATATATGTTGGAATAGGTGTCGGTTTTTACATTTACATAAAGTTTACCGTTTATAGGATAGTATACCGGCACAGCCTCCTCCATGTTTTCCTTTACCCGGTAGTTTTTGGTAACCAATATGGTAAGTATGATGGCGCAGATAAGCCCAACAATCCACAGCGACCCGAATACATAACCCAGATAGTGCCGCCTGGAACGGATGCCCATAAGCCTGCGGATAAACCAGGTAAGCAATGCTATGGCAGGCACCGCCAGGAACAGGATAAGGCTGCTCCATAACAGGGCTTCCTGCCCCGGGTTTTCGATAATAAAATCCTTGAACGGATAAAACCCAGTACCCCCCACGACGCCTCCAAATAGAAGGGCCATAAAAGCGGTTATAAAAGCCAGGGAAATAACGCCGGCTATAAACAAAAAGAACGCTTTAAAGATGATCCCGATGGCCCTGGCCAATCCACCGGTTCTCGGTTGTATAATTACGCCAGGATCTTCCTGTACCGTATGTTTAATGGACTGCAGGTTTACCTTTTCACCTTTCATTTCCAGCTTGGCAGAGGCTGTACGCGCCTCGGGAAGTATGATCCATAATATGATATAAACGATTACAAAGGTTCCGGTGAGTCCACCGAAAAAAGCAGTAAGGCCGTCTACATCCAGTATTCCGGAAAGAATATTACATAATAGCGGCGCAGCAAAAATGAGGCGGGGCACCCATATATCGGTACTGAAATAAGCGGACAATCCACCGGCTACACCTCCCAGCACGCGGTGCTCCTTACTCCGGTAAAAACGCTTCCGCGCATTGGGCGTTTGCACTTGGCCGGGCAATATGATCCATAGCAGCAGGTATACCAACACCCAAAACCCGAACGAGCCTACGGTAATAATGGCAAAAAGGATACGCACGATGGCAGGGTCGATTCTTAAATAATTGGCAATGCCCCCGCAAACTCCACCCAGTATTTTTTCGTTGAGCGACCTCCGCCATAACCGAACGGGCTCCGGAGCAGGAGGTTGTTGCCGGGAGGCATCGGGGGGTGTTCCGGATACATTGTAGTTGCCGGTAGATTCGGCTTCCTCAAAGTCCTCCGGACGACCCATACTGCCAATCACATTGTTAACGTCTTCATCTGTAATACAGGCCGTATTTTTCAGCCGCTCGGAAAAAAGCTCGGCGATCCTGCTTTCAATATCGTTGATAATCTCATCCTTCCCTTCTTCCTGGGCAAAATATACGCGAAGGGATTCCGTATAGTGTTTAAGAATGTCGAAAGATGTTTCCTCTATGGGAATGATGCGTCCCTGGAAATTTATATTGATCATTTTTTTCATTACAGTCGATTTAAATGTTATTGGTAGTTGGGTTGTTTTCTGATCCGGGAGCCGGGGCCGGGTTAGTAAGCAGGCTTACTGCGTTGGATAATTCCTGCCAGGTGGCTTCCAGTTCTTTATAAAATACTTCACCTTCGGGGGTCAGGGAAAAATATTTACGTGGCGGCCCCGAATTGCTTTCTACCCACCTGTAAGTAAGCATGCCGGCATTTTTCAGGCGAGTCAGCAGGGGATAAAGCGTACCCTCCAGCAGGTTGAGACCAGCAATCTTGGTTTCCTCCACAATATCGCTGGGGTAGGCTTCCGACCGGCGGATAATACTTAGAATGCAGAATTCCAGTATTCCCTTTCTCATCTGGCTCTGCGTATTTTCTATATTCATATTGCCTTCTATTTTAATTACAATACAAAGATAGCTATTATTTAGTACTATGCAAAACATAGTACTAAATAATTTAAAGTTTATTTTTATTCTGTTATTATTTGCCACAATACACAATTTCTTTAAGGAGCCGGACAAGAAGCACCCAATATTGGATATTAGGAGTAACGGTCTGGTGCTGGGCCTAGCTCCGTCTTAACAGTATAGTATCATAAGATCGCCATTTGGCCGGTAAACGCTGATTTTGCTGATTCATGCACAAAGAATTAACGGGAAGTTGAATGATAACGTTTTTCTCAAAAGGCAGGATGATATCGTTTACAATTTTCAAGCATTCGTGAACAGGTTTTTCAACGGAAAAAAAAGCGGTATATGAGTATGCGCAGGAATTAAATATCAACTCGAAATACCTTAACCAGGTAATCAAGAAACAAACAGGCAAAACAGCCAGTTCGATTATAAAAGAACGAATCATTCTGAAAGCAAAATGTTTACTTCTGCATACCAGGTTAGACATATCAGAAATAGCGTATGAATTACATTTTGATGAACCTCATAACTTCATGCGCTTTTTAAGCACTACGAAAAAATTACACCAACTGAATACAAAAAGACCGCTTGGGTGGATGAATAGTTTATTGAATGTTTTAACTGCATATTTGATAGTTCCTTCACCTGCCTCTTGATAGAGATTTGCTCCAGCTGAAGTCATTATAAGCTTACTACATTTATCAAGACATTTTTTAATTATAAAAACACAAACACGCGATGGAAAATATTACCATTTCAGGCGAATTGCAATATGCACCCTTTCCCATTCCGGGAGCTGCCAGCGAAAAAGCTTTTCGTCAAGTTATTGAATGTGGATACAAAGTACGGACCCGCTTTTGCTGAATTGAAAATGGATGCAGGTGCTTTTATACCCGCCCATGTTCACCACAAAACCGAAAAGCAGCATTATGTTCAGGAAGGCGACTTTATTACCGATGCCATCACGTAGGGCCCAGGGTCTTTCTTTTGTCATGATAAAGATCAGGTACATAGACCGCATAGCACAAAAAACGGGTGTCGGGTGCTTTTTATTCAGCCCGGCGAGGTCGATCCGAGTGACTTTGAAATCGTATCATAGTTAGCCTAACCATTCATGGTTTTTGCTGTGTTATTATCCCATCCGCTCCGGGCTTTTGCCGGGTAGATGGGATAATTTTTATTTTCTATACTGAAATGCTTTTTGATCTTCAAAGCGGCTGGTAAGGGAATCACCCACTAAATAATTTAAACGGAAAATAGTAGCTTTACGCGTTCATTGTCTGCTCATAACAAGTCATTACAAAGTCCGGTTTTAAAGAGTAAAATTGGCCGTTTGGTAAACAGGCAATCGCTGCAGTTTATGAGTAAAAACGAAATATACAATAACATGGACAAGAAAATATTATTCTCCGAATCGCAAAAATTTAAACAATGGTGGCTTTGGCTTATCCTTCTGGGTATAAACGTTCTACTGGGGGTTGCTGTGTTTTATCAGATAGTCAGCGGTGATCAACCCGGTGACGACGCGTGGCTTTTAATCACTTTGGGAATTAGTTTATTACTCACCATTTTATTTTTTAACCTGCGACTGGATACACATATAAAAAAAGATGGCGTTTATGTACGGTTTCTTCCATTCAACCGGTCTTTTAAACGATATGCCTGGGAAAGCTTATCAAAATCGTTCGTTAGAAAATATTCCGCCATGGGTGAATTTGGGGGGTGGGGTGTGAAGTGGGATTTTTCTTTTAAAGGGAAAGCCATGAATATTTCCGGCGACAAAGGATTACAGCTTGAATTACTGACAGGCAAAGATTACTGATTGGCACCAATAAACCGGAGGAACTTAAAGAAACACTTAGCAAAATGGGTCAGTATAAGCAATGAGCTTCGTCCTGCTCAATCTTTTCTGTCTGACTCGTTGCCCCTATTCCGGAATCTCCCCATCCTGGCTGCCAGGATAGATCTCCGCTAAATAAAATGAACGATTATTTCCCCGGAAATAATATCTTTAGTTTTACCATTACTTGCTGTAAGGCAGCAGTTTTCATAAAATACGAGGTAAGGTATAAGTATGATATAACGGCAGCAACAATTGAACTAAAGAAAATAAAATAAAATGGCAGACCAGGAAGTAATTAAACATACCAAAAAGGTATATAAAATCTGGAGCAATAAGGAACATGGTTTATGGAGTAAAATAAAAGAGTTTTTGATCGAAATTTGCATTATCGTTTTTGCCGTTACACTGTCTATCTGGCTGCATGATAGAAGCGAACACGCTCACCAGCAGCAGGTAGTAAAGCAATTTCTTACCGGACTTCGAAGCGACCTGGAGAACGATATTAAGGAAATGAAAACGGATAAAGAAAACTACCGGCAAAGCCAGGCAGCCTTTAAGTATGTACTGAATTCAGCAAAATCGAAAACGATGGACCAGGATAGCTTAAAACGGCACCAGGGCGGAATTTTTATATCCGTACAGTTTGTGCCGAACGATGGGCGTTATGAAGGATTTAAGTCTTCCGGGAATATAGGTAATATAGAAAATGCGGCACTGCAAAACGATATAGTCGATTTTTACCAGGAAAATATAAAGACACTTGTATTAACCAACAATTATTACTCTGCAAGAAAAGAAAAATTCTTCGACTATTTCATTAACAACATCAAACGATCGAACGATTCCACCATTAGCACAAATATCAGCTCGTTATTAATGAGCGATGTGAGCCAGAGTTACTCCATGACCCTGGTCGGTCTAGACGAAGTGCTGGCAAGGTATGATAGCTGCATTAATAAAGCGGGTAAAATAATAAGTGAAATTAATAAAGAGTACCACTAAGAATACTATTGATTCATCGATTCGTTACCAGGAAAATATATCGTTGCGGCAATAGGTTAGCCATATAAGTCCAACTAAAACTCCGCACTCTTAGGCGTTCTCGGAAACGCAATTACGTCCCGGATATTCGTCATACCTGTTACAAACAAAACCATACGTTCAAAACCCAACCCGAACCCTGCATGTGGCACGGAGCCGAATCGGCGCGTATCGAGATACCACCACAGTTCTTCGGCGGGTATGTTCATCTCTTTCATACGTGCTTCCAGCCGGTCGAGGCGCTCTTCCCGCTGGGAGCCGCCTACTATCTCGCCGATGCCCGGGGCCAGTATGTCCATAGCTGCTACCGTTTTACCATCTTCATTCAGGCGCATGTAAAACGACTTGATGTCTTTAGGATACCCGGTTACGATCACCGGTTTCTTAAAGTGTTTTTCCACTAGGTAGCGTTCATGCTCGCTTTGCATGTCTATTCCCCATTTTACCTCGTACTGGAATTTCTTTTTCTTGTATGCGGGTGAATTTACGAGTATGTCGATCGCCTCCGTATAGGTGATACGTTCAAAGTCGTTATTAATTACGAATTCCAGCTTTTCGATCAGGCCCAATTCGGATCGTTCCTGTTGAGGCTTTTGTTTTTCTTCCTCCGCCAGCCGCTGTGCAAGGAATTCCAGGTCTTCCCTGTTATTGTCCATAGCGTACCGGATGATGTATTTGATAAACGCTTCTGCCAGGTTCATATTATCTTCGATGTCATTGAACGCCATTTCCGGCTCAATCATCCAGAACTCCGCCAGGTGACGTGCCGTATTGGAATTTTCCGCACGAAAAGTAGGTCCGAACGTATAGATCTCACTGAAAGCCATAGCGCCCAATTCGCCTTCGAGCTGGCCACTTACGGTAAGGTTGGTAGCACGGCCAAAAAAGTCTTCTTTATAATCGATATGCCCTTCTTTGGTACGGGGTGCATTATCGGGAGAAAACGTAGTGACACGAAACATTTCTCCCGCGCCTTCCGCATCGGAAGCAGTGATGATAGGGGTATGGAGATATACAAATCCTTTTTCGTTAAAAAACCGGTGCACGGCAAAAGCGAGCGCATGTCGCACGCGGAACACTGCTCCGAATGTATTGGTGCGAAAGCGCAGGTGCGCAATTTCGCGAAGGTATTCCAGGCTTGGGCGGTTCTTTAATTGCAGTGGGTATTTATCACCATCACAATCGCCCAATACCTCTATCGTACTGGCCCTTATCTCTGTTTTCTGTCCTTTGCCCAGGGAGGCAACCACCTCTCCCGTTACCTTTAACGATGCACCATTGGTAACGCGCTTTAGCAGGGTATCGTCGAAGGTTCCTAACTCTGCCACTATCTGTATATTATTGTTGGTGCTTCCGTCATTCAATGCAATAAACTGGTTGTTGCGGAAAGAACGTACCCATCCCATTACGGTTACCTGGGTACCATAGTTCTCGCCTGATAGTAATTCTTTTACTTTCACCCGTTTATTGAACATGTTGGTTGATTTTGGACGGCAAAGATAGATTGCCGGCTATCATATTTACCTATAAAAAATTTTTTATTTTCATTTTTTGGCTTATCATTGTGCAGGAATCAGGCTGATTAGTTGATTTTTCTTCATAACTTTTCAAGGCTTTTAAGTTCCATTCAAGATTTTTTCAACTCAATTTTTCACTCATTAAGCGTGGTTTGTTGATTTTACTACTTCAAGTGATTTTATGTACGACATTCTCCAACTGAACGACATGCTCGTTCCTGAGCTGCTAGATATTGCGGAACAATTAAAAATAACCGGCGCTAAAAAGCTGGATAAGCAGGAATTGATTTATAAAATATTGGATCGCCAGGCTCTGGTATCTCCTGAGAAAAACGCTGCCCAAGAAGAAAAACCCAAGCGTAAACGCATGGTTAAAACAACTACTTCCAATTCAACAGAAGAAGCGGAAGTGTTGAGTGGCGGCACTTCTGCGAAAAAAGCGGATGTTAAGAAGGAGACGAAGAAAAAGGAAGAAAAACCTGTACCGGTGCCCGTTGCTGAAGCGGCCCCCGTTGCTGAAGTGGTGAAAGAAGATAAATCGGCGCCCAAAAGACTTACAGTAAAAAGAAAAGAAGAAGCACCCGTACCACCCAAAGCCGCTACTAAAGATAAAAAACAACCGTTGCCTGCATCTGCACGGGATGAGGAAGACGAGGACGAAGAGGAAGAAGATCAAATGCCCAGCATATCCAGCATTGACGATCAGGAACTGGGAGAGATATTCCGCTCTGCGGCCAGTAACGTGAATATTCATATCGGTAATAACAATTCGAGAGGCGATCAGTCGGAGCAAACCCTTCCACACGAAAGCGGCCCCCGCAACTTTCCCCAACAGCGCAGGAACGAACCCAAGCCGGAAGTGTTTAATATAGAGTTTGACGGCATTATACTGGCGGAAGGCGTATTGGAAATGATGCCCGATGGGTACGGCTTTTTAAGAAGCAGCGATTATAATTATCTTTCTTCACCGGATGATGTATATGTATCTCCCTCACAGATCAAATTGTTTGGTTTAAAAACAGGCGATACGGTACACGGGTCTGTCCGTCCGCCAAAAGAAGGTGAAAAATATTTTGCATTACTGAAAGTGGAAACCATTAACGGCAAAGGCCCCGAAGAAGTGCGCGACCGCGTGCCCTTCGATTACCTGACCCCGCTTTTCCCTTTTCAGAAGATGAACCTATTTACCAGTCCTACCAATTTCAGCACCCGGATAATGGACCTGTTTACGCCTATCGGTAAAGGCCAGCGCGGACTGATCGTATCGCAGCCTAAAACGGGGAAAACGATGCTTCTGAAAGCAGTAGCCAACGCCATTGCTGAAAATCACCCGGAGTGTTATCTTATGATAGTGCTGGTGGATGAACGTCCGGAAGAGGTAACAGATATGGAAAGAAGCGTACGGGCTGAAGTGATTGCCTCTACCTTCGACGAACCTGCCGAAAAACACGTGAAAGTAAGTACGATGGCGCTTCAGAAAGCAAAACGTTTGGTAGAATGCGGGCACGATGTGGTAATACTGCTGGATTCTATCACCCGTCTTGCACGTGCTCACAATACGGTGGCTCCTGCCAGCGGAAAGGTATTGTCTGGCGGTGTGGAAGCAAACGCCATGCAGAAGCCCAAGCAGTTCTTTGGTGCTGCCCGTAAGATAGAGAATGGTGGCTCGCTCACCATACTTGCCACGGCTCTTATAGATACCGGTTCCAAGATGGATGAAGTGATTTTTGAAGAATTTAAAGGTACCGGTAATATGGAGCTTCAGCTTGACAGGAGGCTTAGTAACCGTCGTGTATACCCTGCTATCGACCTGGTATCTTCTTCTACCCGCAGAGATGATCTGCTGCTGGATAAGGATGTACTGCAACGTATGAACCTGCTTCGTGTATTCCTCAGCGATATGAACGCCGAAGAAGCCATGAATGAGCTATTAAGGCGCATGCGCGGAACGAAGGATAACGAGGAGTTCCTGGCGAGTATGAACAGGTAAAATAAATTTTCTGTTATTCTTGCGACGATAGCTGTCCCGGATCGAAGGGCGATGACTGTTAATAAACACCCCGGAGTTAAAATATAAGGTGCCCTTTGTTTTTTATCTTTTCATTGGTAAGTTCGGTTACCAGCTGCACCCCGTTAATATTCTTTATACTGCTGATGATATGTGAAATGGCATCGTCCTCTACAGGATCTCCCTTCATTAGCCATAAATAATCGAGGTGTTTAAATTCAGGGAGAAGAAACTCCCCATCGTGTTCATTATTGTACAGATAATGATTAAGCGAACAATGCGGTTCGCAGTATTCATATACGGTGAAAAAATAGTTACGCTGTTTTTTATTGAGCTGTATTTCTATACCGTTATTGATCCTGAATTTAAACCGAAAGATCTGGTTCAGTTGCCAGCATAACTGGTAATCCTTTACAGGAGCTACAATGCCCAGCAAGCGCGTGCCTTCAAAGAATTCTTCCTCCATACCGCCGGTATCCAGCTTAAACTTCATAGGTGCTAAAATAGCAAAATCATTTCGCTTTTTCCACGATGGTATAAATATAATTCAGCTTCTCCGTGTCGGGCGTACCGCTTACATTGATCATGTAATTTTCTTTGGGTGATTCTGATGCGGAGTATTTTCCGCTTGCGACAACACCAGGCTTCGCAGGCTGTTTATCGAAAAATGCCACCAGTAAGAAGTTATTGTTTTTAGAGCGGCTATTTTTAAGCAGACTCCCGATCTCTATCAGCGTGGCCGCGTTGTCGGCACTTTCATTTGTGCCTATCATAATCGTCTTGGCGGCATTGTTGTTAATAAAACCAATAACATATCTGCCGGTATGTTTTTTTTCTGTAAACGACACATTCAATTTAATATCCAGCATAGCCGTTTCGTCGCTGAAGTGTTTTTGTGCCACCGAACGGGAAATATAAATCACGGGCAATGCCAGTGAATCGGGCGTTTGTTTTCCGTCGAATGTTATGCCGTCTTCCACATCGGACGTATTGTATATGAAAAGAGCGGTACATCCTTTTCCTTTCACCTCCTTTGCCCGGGCAGCAATAATGGAATTCAGCTGTCCGGCGTTTTCTGAAATGCTGTCAGTTAATATTTCTTTGAGATCCATAAACCAGGGCTCCCCGGATTCGTGGAGTGATAAAGAGGGAGCGGCTTCCAAATGAACAGAAGGTGACATAAGCAAGGGAAAATAAGTCCCCCTGGCAATCTCGTCGCCATTGATGAATAAATGTGTGTTGGAACTTATTTCTATCCCTTCAGCAATCTCGAACGTATGAACATAGGTTCCGTTATCTCCCTTAGGTTCTATTCCGGTTAGCTTGAACTGGGAACTTATATAGTCGATAGCCGCCTGTTCGCCAGGTTGCTGACCGGGTGCTTTATCATAAGACAAATGGGTTACGTGGGTGGAAAGATGGGCAATGATAGCCTTATCCGATTTTTTTAATTTCTGAGCGTTGAGTGGTGCCGCGGTGAATACTGTCACGAGTGACAAGAGGAAAAGGCTGATCCGGGAATTCATGGTCTGTTGTTTACAATTCGTTGATTATGATGCAAAGGTATAGTGTCCTATTATATTCCCGGATTAAATGTTGTGAAAAACGAATTTGTATTTCCACACCTCGTCTTTTTTCCGTTACTTTTGCAGATTGGCTTTTTCTGAACGGGTCGGTTTACAGGCACCCGGGCCGGTTTAAATAGTAAATCAAAAGGAATGGCGCTACCGCACCTTATCAAATATGTATACACGAACGGAACGGATGAAGTGATCCGTAGAGGAAAAAAAATTCATGCTAACGGATTCGTAGAACTGATAGAATATGATGAACTGCTGGGATCTGTTACCTTCCGGGTAAAAGACGATAGCTATGCTACATATTATAAAGTGAACGTGCAGAAGTTTAAAGATCCCAAAACACTCTCTCTTCGCTGCAGTTGCCCCTATAACCTGGGGGATATATGCCGGCACGAATCGGCCGCGCTTATCCATTTGCAGGAACTGCTGGATAAGAATATGCTGAAAGCGGAAAAAACAAGTTACGATCAGCGGCATACGGTGGTAAAGATGAAGTTCATCGATCTTAAAACCATCAAACTGCTTTGCTCGCCCGAAACATATACCCTGGCTGATGAATATCTGAGAGCTCAAAAAGTGAAGATAGATTATGCGCAGGATGAGATGGTAAAGGCAAATGTGGAGTTGGACAATAAGGTATATCCCGTGGTGATACGTAAAAACGAAGAGCGAAACTTCGATACAAGCTGCGATTACGAAGATACGGAACACCCCCTTTGTCTCCCCAAAGTGATCATACTGGTACAGCTGCTCCAAACGCACGGGCCCCATTATTTCGACTCTATCCGCAACTGGGACAAAGAAAAGAACAAACTGCTGGAAGCGTACGGCTATTCGTTGAACGACGATCTGAAAGGCAAATTCGAATTTGCTTACAAAGAAGGTAAGCCCTTTCTGAGAGTGCTGGATTTGTCTATAAAACGGATCAACCCCGTTGCCGTAAATAAGCCGCGACCCGTGGAAGTGGAAGTAGCCGTGCAGGAAGACAGGCTGCCAATGGCACCCGCGGCCGCCAGGTCGGCGCTCAGGCTGGGTGTAGTGTTCAATTTCAACCATAAATCCTACCCCTTCTTCCTGGTAGAAGCCGTGCAGGCAGAAACAGACGATGAGCAAAAAGCATTTATAGGTAAAACGGAAAAAATAGATCTCTCCAAGTTTGTAAATACCGATGTACTTACGGAAGAAGACAGGCAGTTACTACCCTCCCTTCGCCGCATGCAGGAATCAGAAGTTACCAAGTACCTGAATCGCAACTCTCCCTTCAGTGGAATATGGGAGAACATCATTCACCAGGAAACGGACGAACTGCCCGAAGAAACCAGGCACCTGATGATAGAATACCTTCATCCCAGGCTGAAGAAGATCTTCCAGGATGTTGCTTCTAATCCCTTCGTGTTTTATTTGCAGGGACATAAACCCTTTAAAACGGACAACCTCAAAACTCTGGGCATCGTGCCGGATTTTATTATCCCGCATTTTAAAGTACAGGTAAAAAAAGACAAGTATGAAATATCCTGCTGGGTAAGCATCAATGGCAATAATATGGAAGTAACGGGCAATGAACTAAACAGCAGTCTGCTTTTTTTTCAGGACGAAAATCTATATCTGTGGAATAATATTGAGGATGTAACCAACGTAGAGAAGTTTGCGGGTAAGAACAGGATGGTCGTCAACAAGGAAGAGTGGCCCCGGCAACTGAAGTCGTTTATTCTGCCCCTGGCAAAAATGTACGACGTAGAATTTGACCCGGTGCTGGTAAAAGAAGTAAAAGACGGGGAACCGGAAAAAAGACTGCTGTTGCAGGAAAAAGGAGACTACCTGGTATTTCAGCCGATATTCTCCTATAAAGGTTTTGAAACAAAAGCCGGCGATAAGGCAGAGATCATTATACCTGACGGGGAAAAAGTACTGATCGTTCACCGTAACCGGGAAGTGGAGAGCCAGTTTATAGAAAGGCTGGAAGCGCTTCACTCTAATTTTATAAAGCCGGAAGGCTCGCACAACCTGGTACTGAAAGGCGGAGATGTGCTGAAAAACAATTGGTTTTTCCTGTTTGTGGACGCCATGAAAGATATGAAAGTGCCCGTTTACGGTTTCGAGGCACTGAAGAACTTCCGGTTCAATACCGAGAAACCACAAACCCGTATTCATATCAGCAGCAATACCGATTGGTTCGATGCTAAAGTGGATATTCTTTTCGGAGATCAGAAAGTAACGATCGCCGAAGTAAAAAGAGCCCTGGGCAACAAGCAGCAGTTTGTACAGTTAAACGACGGCAGCCTCGGCATACTTCCGGAAGAATGGATCAAAAAGTACTCGCTGCTGTTCCGGGTGGGCGAAGGAAAGAACAGCGATATGAAGCTCTCCAAGTTTCACATGAGCGTAATCGACGAGCTGTATGAAAACAGGAACGAAGAAGAGCTTTTTGTACAACTGGAACAAAAATACGACCGCCTCCGCGGGTTTAAAAGCATTTCGCATATACCTGCACCCGAGCATCTGCAGCCTATTTTAAGACCTTACCAGGTGTTTGGTTTTCAATGGCTCAATTACCTGAGCGAAGTGCATTGGGGAGGCATACTGGCAGACGATATGGGTTTGGGAAAAACGGTGCAGGCACTTTCTTTCCTACAAAACTACCACGATAAAAACGGCAGACTGAACGCCCTGGTCGTTTGTCCTACCACGCTGATGTTCAACTGGGAAAATGAAATAAAGAAGTTTACGCCTGCTCTTACGCGTTATATACACCATGGTGGCGATCGCACGCGCGACCGGGAAGTGATACAGGGTCATAATATCGTGATCACGACCTACGGCACCCTTAGAAGCGATATCAAGCTAATGGTGGAAGGTGAATTCGATTGCGTGGTGCTGGACGAATCGCAGGCCATCAAGAATCCGGCGAGTAAGGTGACCAAGGCTGCAGGACTGTTAAGGGCCAAGCAGCGGTTGTGCATGAGCGGTACTCCATTGCAGAATAATACCTTCGACATATTTGCTCAGATGAACTTTCTCAACCCGGGGATGCTGGGCAGCCTGGAGTTTTTCCGCCAGGAATTTGCCATACCCATCGACAAATTCGGAGACTCCGAACGAAAGGATCACCTGCGCAAGTTGCTTTTTCCTTTTATACTAAGGCGCACTAAAGAACAGGTGGCCAAAGACCTGCCCGCCAAAACGGAAACCATTCTGTTTTGCGAAATGGAGGAAGAACAGCGTAACATCTATGATGCTTATCGGAACGATTACCGCGACAAGATACTCGGTGTGATCGATACGCAGGGTATACAAAAATCGCAGCTTACCATTCTGCAGGGTCTTATGAAGTTGCGGCAAATCTGCGATTCGCCGTCTATACTCAACGAACCGGAACCTTACCCCAACGTATCTATCAAGCTGGAAGAACTTACCCGGGAAATCGCTGAAAATATAGGCAATCACAAAGCACTGGTGTTCTCCCAGTTCCTGGGTATGCTGGCGTTAATACGCCAGAAACTGAAGGAACTCGATATCAGGTACGAATATTTCGATGGCAGCACTTCCGCCACCGATCGGGAGAAAGCGATACAGAGCTTCCAGAATAATGATGAATGCAGGGTTTTCCTGATATCGTTAAAAGCGGGTGGGGTGGGTCTTAACCTTACAGCCGCCGACTATGTATACATCGTAGACCCGTGGTGGAACCCTGCCGTAGAACAGCAGGCCATTGACCGGACACACCGTATCGGGCAAACCAAAAGTATTTTTGCCTATCGCATGATTTGCAAAGACACCATCGAAGACAAAATACTGCAGCTCCAGGATCGAAAACGCTCCCTGGCACGAGAACTGATAGCAGACGACGACGGGTTCGTTAAGAACCTGACAAAGGAAGACGTGCTATACCTATTCAGCTGATGATAGATGGCATGAGAGTGAAGCCAGCCCACGAAATCAGCTATCTCTACCGTATTCGAAATCCAGGTGCGATTGATCATTTATGCATATAAAGTTGTAACTTTTCAGCTCCTTTACATTATCCACACAATGAGTTAGTATGAAACGTTTTTACGCTTACGCAAAACCAACTATTATCCTGACTTTCCTGCTTCTTATGTATGCAGGTAATTTATTTGCTCAAAGAACACTTACTCCAGTTCCTAACGTTAATATAGACATTATAATAAAAGCCTTTTATGAGTCCCTTCCCAACAATTACACCACAACCAAAAGATATCCGCTTATCGTCTTTTTTCATGGGGCCAACCAATGGGGTGATGGCAGCCTGGCGGGGCTACAGAGAGTGTCGGGGCCTGGTAATGAGAACAGGGGCCTTTTGCAGGCTTCCCTGCCGCAATTGATTGCCCAGGGTCTTTTCCCTGATGGTTTCACCGTGAATGGGGAATACCTCGAGCCGATAGTATTTATTCCACAAACAACTGATGGCGCCGCCTCAGGTGGAAATGATTTTCGCGCTCACGTATTAGTTAATAATGCAATCAATTACGCTCTTGCACGCTACTCTGTCGATACCACCAGGATATACCTTATGGGAATCAGTATGGGAGGAGGATTTACATTCTGGGGTGCCGGGCATTCTGTAAGTTACGCCAGACGACTTGCAGGTATAGTGACGTTGTCGGCAGCAGGAAAGGATAGCGTTGAGTATGCAAATAATATGGCGACTGCTAACCTGCCGGTACTTGCAATTAGCAGTCAGGATGATGGATGGCATACCGAAGTTTCTAAACCCTATGTTGACGCTATAAACGCCAGCCCCATCCTTCCCGATACAGCTGCGAGGCTCGTGACCCTTCCCGGAAATAATCATGCTTTCTGGGAGTATCCTCCCTATAGTGCGCTTGACTATCAATTCGTTCCGGGAAGAAATATTTACCAATGGATGTTATCTCAGCAACGCGTCGGCGCCATATTGCCGGTTGTTCTGGAAGAATATAAGGTTACTGCAAGTAGCACCAGTACAAGTACAAGAAAAGCAACCATAACCTGGTCGACATCGTACGAGCAAAATAATGCGTTTTTCACTATCGAACGTTCACCGGATGGAAGCAGGTTCAGTACGATTGGCAAAGTGCCTGCCGCCGCACAGGGCCGTGGGAACAGCTATACATACACCGATTTTTCCCCACTGGACGGGTCGAGCTATTACCGGCTTTCACAAACGGACCTGGACGGAACGGTTAAATACTTTGATGCAAAACCGGTTTCGTTTTCTACAGCAGGACTTGCGGAAAGCCTGAAAATTTATCCCAATCCGGTCAGCGATTTCCTGGTGTTGGAAGTCGCTAACAACCTGACCGGTGTTCTGAATGCAACAGTTATTAGCCCCGATGGAAAAATACTAAGATCCAATGTGTTTTCTAAACCGGACAGGTTTCTCCGTAAGACCATCGATATAGGAACCCTCGGCAGAGGAGTTTATATGCTGAAAATAACCGGTGACAACTATCTTTCGGTACAGCGTTTTATAAAAGACTAAATAGCGGGGCAATGCCGCACGATTTCCGTGGAATAAAAGAGTTACCGGAAGAGTTGAATGATAATGGGTAAGCCGTTCATATAATTAAGCACTCTACAATATAAATACCTGTTTTGCAGTTATTTGTATCGAAATCTGCTTATACATCATGACTAAACCGTTCGGGAAGCTTTTGCGGATATCCGTTGTACTGGTGGCGATTGTTTTAATGTCCAGCTTTTTTGGTTATTATCTCGTAAGGGTTAAAGGGCAGGAGCATAAGAAAATGCTATACATTACCAGTATATCCAGCAACCAGTGTATGCTGCTGGAGCAGATCACCAAGCAGGCCCTGTTGCTAAGCAGCCCGTTACCCCGCCCCTCACAAAGACTGCTTATTCAATTAAAATTGAGAAAGTCCCTTACTACGCTTGCCGAGGGTTATCGTATTCTTCACGGAAAAAGTACAGTGGTTGTATTGCCTATTGGCTTTAACACTTCTCAGGCTAATAACCTGATGGAAAAAAGCCAGCCTCTTTACGATAACTTTATAAATACCGCCAGCCGGCTGGCTGCTCCCGGGGCGGCCAATAATGAACGTGCCTATAACGATACTAATTTTCTTGCCAATGGGGAAAGACTGTACGGCATCATGGGAACACTAACAGCGCACTATACTTCCGTGATGGATGAAGAACTGGAAAAAGCTTCGGCCATAAACACCGGTAAATTCGTATGCTTTATCTTTATCCTGATACTATTAAGCATCCTGGTATTGGAGCCGCTGTTCCGCAGCAATAAATCCAATTATGGAGAGTTGCAGGTAGCACGCAACCAGTTACTAAAAGAAAAGCAATACCTCACTTCGATATTAAGCTCCCAAACCAACTACGTAGTAAGGATCAACAAAAAAGGAGATTTTACCTATGCCAATGAGGCTTTTTACGAAACATTTGTCCATACCCCCGAAGAGCTGCTGGGCATTCCTTTTTACACTACTATTTATCCCAAAGATATCCCGCATTGCCGCGAAGTGGCGGAAGACTGCTGGCGGCACCCAGGCAAAGTAAATAAACTGCTGCTTAGAAAACCCATTGCCGGCTCCGCAAAATTTCTCTGGACGGAGTGGGAATTCCTGGCACTGCTCAACGACACCCCGGAAGTGTCGGAAATACAGGCTATCGGTTTAAATGTAACGGATCGTGTGGAGGCCGAAGAGAAAGTGATCAAGAAAGATCATTTATTACGTGCCGCCGCCAAAGCAACCCATTCGTTGCTGGTTAATACCGAAATAGACGAAGCCATTGGGCAAGCTATAGAAGTGCTGGGGAACGATCTTGCGATAGACCGGGTATATGTTTTTAAAAATCATTTTGACAGCCTGGAAAATGTTTGGAAGACCTCGCAGATTAATGAATGGACAGAGAACCCGGCAAACGTTACCATGGGTCTTCCGCATATGAGCGATATTCCCTTTGCCCGGATCCAGAGTTTTATTGAACCGCTACAGCAAAACGAGCCTTATACCTGGTCGGCAGGCAATCTGTCACCCGACCCCTATCTGAACGAAAGGTATACGGCGAAAGGAATCGTTTCTTTACTGGCATTGCCCATTTTCGTAAAAGACCAGTTCTGGGGCTTTGTGGGCTTCGATGAGCGGAAAGAAAAGCGCATCTGGCAGGAAGCTGAATTTTCCATTCTGCAGTCTTTTGCATCTTCTATGGCCGGGGCAATTATGAGGAACAATATTCAACTGGAACTGATAGAAGCAAAAGAACAGGCAGAGCAGGCCAGTAACGCCAAAAGCGAGTTTATGGCCAATATGAGTCATGAACTGCGCACACCCATGAACGGGATCATCGGATTCAACGACCTGGTACTTACTACGGAACTGCAACGGCCGCAACGGGAATACCTGGAGAACGTACGTAAATCGGCCTACGGCCTACTGGATATTATCAACGACATACTTGATTTCTCGAAGCTGGAAGCAGGTAAGCTGATGATAGATTCTACTCCTTTTAATTTAGATGAACTGGTGGAAGAAACGGTAAACCTGCTGACGGTAAAAGCCTTCGAGAAAAAACTGGAAATGATCTATTCGTTCGATCCGGAAATACCCTCCCAGTTTAAAGGAGATGCCGCGCGCATCAGGCAGGTATTGGTAAACCTGCTGGGTAATGCCGTTAAATTCACCACTTCCGGCGAAATAGCAGTGGCCGTTAACAAAACAGGTACGGTGTACCAAAAGAACGACCTCAGGTTTCTGAATGTGTCCATTTGTATAAAAGATACAGGTATCGGCATCGACCGGTCTAAGCTTAAAAAAATATTCGAAAGTTTTACGCAGGCAGATTCTTCTACCACGCGTAAATACGGCGGTACAGGGCTGGGACTCACCATCTCCCGCAGCCTGGCAGAACTGATGGGGGGAGACCTGACGGTAGTGAGTGAAGATGGATCCGGCAGCACATTTACACTGCATTTACCGTTGGAAGTGGAAAATGAAGCACCCATGATGCTGCCATCTCAAAAGCCCCTGTTGCAACGCGTTCTGGTTGTGGATGATAACCTAAGTAATCTGCAGCTGATGAGCGGCATCTTTAAATATTTCCAGATAGATTGTACGCTGGCCAGCAAGGGCAGCGAAGCACTTCATATAATGAAAGAAGCTGCTGACCGAAAACAAGCGTTCGATCTGATTATCACCGACCATCACATGCCTGAAATGGATGGCATTACGCTGATAAAGAAAATAAAAAACAGTTCCGGCGAATTGCGTAATCCGTTCGTGCTGATGTTATCGTCGCTGGAAAAGGATCTTTATAAACGGGAGGCGGAAAGTGCAGGCATTCAGCAATTCCTTTCCAAACCGGTGAAGCTGTACGAACTTTATGAAACCCTATTATCTATATTCGAAAAGCAGAACACTCATGCCGTGCCCGACCAGGATATTCATAGCATCAGGCGGCTTACAGAAACCGCCAGCATAATGGTGGTAGAAGACGACCCTATCAACATGCTGCTGATATCGGAAGTAATGAGAAAAATGGGCTTTGAAGTAATTAAGGCAGTTAATGGAAAAGAAGCTATCGATAAAATACCTGGCTGCGAACCAGTGCTTATTTTTATGGACGTTAATATGCCTGAAATGGATGGATATACGGCCACCGGCATTATACGTAAAATGCCCGATCCTATATGCAATATACCCATTATAGCACTTACCGCAGATGCCATGAAGGAAGATAAAGAACGTTGCCTCGCTTCCGGTATGGATGGCTTTATCTCTAAACCATTTCGCCTCGATGAAATAGAATCGGTGTTAAAAGAGTATATGCTGATGGCATAAATTGGTGCGTGTTTTGTGGGATGGAAGTAAATAATTACATTATACAATGAAAAAACAGCCCTCTTTGCTATTTTGCATATTAATGGATTTTATAGGGTATGCTACTTATACGGTACCTTTACTGGGAGAATTCAGCGATATAATATGGGCACCTTTATCCGGACTTATCTTCTATTTCAGCTTTGGTGGAAAGAAGGGAGCCCTCGGCGGTCTTTTTAACTTTGCGGAAGAAATATTGCCCTTCACGGACTTTATACCCACTTTTACCATAACATGGATCTGGCAGTATTATTCCCGCAAAAAAGCGGACATCAGCTCGGTAAGCCGGTCCTCGCAATAAAGTAGGCGGATGTACGTTACATAAGTCGGTGGTATCATTTTTAACTATAACCAATACCAGGATGGAAAACTATAACATGCAATTTAATGTTAGAAAAGTAAGGATTTACCAGAATGATTACCGTCCTTCTACCAGTTTCCCCCGTTTCTTAAAAGCTGTCTGGAGTATCATATTAATGGGTCGTAGTCCCATTAATAACTAAGTTAAACATCAATCATTATCATAAGAGATCTCTTTAGCACTTACCTCTGAAACCACCATTGTATGTGCTTTGGCCCCGCTGAGAAGCGGGGTTTTTTGTTATAGGCTACTCTGTTCGTTAAAAATCTCCCCGGTTCCTTCTTTCCCCGCCAAACCCGCCGCCCCTCATTCCACCCCGTTCTCCGGGCACACGGAATTCACCCTCTCCTTTTCCAAAGCCCTTCGCACCAAAGCGGTTGAAGTTATAAGTAAAAGCAAGCATGAAATAGCGCTGCAGTATAACCGTTCGGGTATCCTGTATGGAGTTGTCGCCTATTCTCCGGTCTATATTGCTGTTCTGGTTCAGGATATCGTTCACCGACAATTTGATTTCACCGTTCTTCTTGGGAAACAACTGGTAAGCCAGGCTCCCGTTCCAAAGTGGAATGTTCCTGTTAAATCCGGCAGAGAGTCCGCTGTTAATGGCATAGTCGAAGTCGGTGGAAACGAACATATCTTTCAGAATAAAGTAACTGATATCTGTGGAATAGCTCTGGGTAAAATATTCGGAATTGAGGGCGGGATTGTTGGTGTATTCAACGTTGTTATAAGAATAACGCGCCCTTAATTCGAGGTTGAACTTTTCTTTTATATCCAGATTTAAACCGGCAGACTGGGAAACGGAAAAACTCCTGGTAAAATTATTCTGGGCATACTGCTGGCTTACGTCGCGGCTGTACCGCATCCTGTTGCCCAGGTTGATACTGCTACCTTTCACTGCTTTTCGTAAAGGCAAACCAAAACTGACATCGTAAGATGCATCATAAGCACCATTAAGGTTGATGGGTTTTATCAATTGTACATTATATCCCCGGGCGGTGTCAGTGCCCGTACTGTTAACTATTTTGTTGGTGGTCTGGGTATAGTTTACATTAACATTCAGGTATCGAAAAGTGGTTTCATTAAACGTTTTATAAGAAAAATTCATCCGGTTGTTAAACTCCTGCTTCAGGTTCGGATTACCTACATTGGTTCTTAAGGGGTTCGATTCGTCTCTTACATCCTGCAACTGCCTTACCGTGGGTTGATTGGTTCGTCCCTGGTATTCGACCCTCAGGTTTTTACGCCGGTTAAAGTCGTACCGGAAGTTGGCGGTGGGGAAAAAGTTGATATAGTCCTGGTTGGTTTTTATTACGGTGTCTTTCCCGATGGTTGAGTAAATACCCCTGATACTGCTGTTATCCAGGCTGGCCGCCTGCATGGCACCTCCCACCTGGAAGCCATATGTTTTGGTATTGTATCTGAAGTTAAGACCTAGCCGATGCGCCAGGAAGCTATTTTCAAAATAGTTGGTCTGCTGTGCATTGATGCTATCGTATTGTTTGGTATTGCTGTTATAGCTTAACGCATTGCGATCGCTGGTGCTGGAGTTGTTGGTGTAAGCATAGTTAAGTTCGAGGATCTTGTTCTTACCGATTGGCTCTGTATAAGAAGTGCTCACTACGTAGTTGGAAGACTGTGTTTCCTGCCGGGAGATAAAGTCCTGTTCGCGGGTACTGTCTATTGCACCATTCGGATGGTAGAATACGAGTGGCGAATACGTAAAGCCGCTGCCATCGCTGTTGTTAATGCCATTTTTAAATCCCAGTGTAAATGTACGTCCGTACTTACTAAACCTTCGCCGGTACAGCAATTCATTGTTTAATGTGAGGCCGCTCCGTTGGGTGTTCTTCCTGCTGATGCCGGTGATGCCCAGGTATTCGAGCCCCGGCTTGCGTATAACTGTACTGGAGGTATCAAGGCTATTATCGTCTGAGTTTTGTAGGGTGAGGCTGGGAGTGTATAGCAAAGAATTCATAGAGTCGATCTCGTATTCGAGCCGGAGGTTGAAATTATGATTACGGTTAATACCGGAAGAAACGCTTTGTTCGCTTTCCGAAGAGATGGAATCTTTAAGGTTAAAAGAGGTTTGCTGAAAACTGGTCTGGTTGGTCTTGTTGCGCGTTTCGCCAAACAAATAACTGCCCTGCACCTGCAACTTTCCGCCTATGATATCGGTATAATTAATACCCCCTGCTGTGGAGGTATTAATGCCTCCGCCCAGTCCGCCCCCTCTGCCGCCTCTTCCCCCTGCGGCATAACCACCCATGCCGCCTACTATATCCCTGGGATTAAAGCTTTGTTTATTAAGGTTATTGGAAGCTGCTATCAGGCTGATGCGGCGGTCGTTGTTGAAGCGGTTGGCTATAATGTTGCCGGCATATCTGTCGTTTGTTCCATAGCCCAGGGTGGCCCTTCCGAAATAACCCTGTCGCATATTCTTTTTAAGTTTGATGTTTATGGTCTTAGACCGGCTGCCATCGTCTATACGGGTAAATTTTGCCTGCTCGCTCATGTCGTCGAATACCTGCACCGACTCTATCATGTCTGCCGTTATATTTTTGGTGGCCATTTTAGGGTCAGTGCCAAAAAACTCTTTACCATCCACATAGATCTTTTGAATGGCTTGCCCTTGCGCCGTTACGGCACCATCTTTATCTACCTCCACTCCAGGGAGTTTTTTAAAAAGATCTTCTGCTTTCGCATTGGGCTTTGTTGTAAAAGCACCTGCGGAAAATTCTACCGTGTCTCCTTTGATGGTTATGGGAGGTCTTTGAACGATTACTTCTTCCAGCATGCCGTCGGCACGGGTCATGTTAATGGCACCCATATCAGCTTCCGGCGAGGTAGCCGAAATGGTAAAATTGCGTGTTAAGCTCGTATATCCCTGGTATGAAATAACAAGGCGGTACCCGCCTGCAGGTAAATTTTTTATCTGGAAAATTCCTTTTTCGTCGGCGCGTGTATAAGACACTACGGAAGAATCGTCTATGTTGCTATTAAATACTGAAATGGTAGCATCTGCCAGTATTTCCCGGTAAGCAGTATCTGAAAGGCTTCCCTTAACCGTACCTGAAAATTTCTTTTGTGCAAACAGGCAGGCCGTTGTTACCAGGAGGGTTAATATCAATGCTAGCTTTTTATTCATGTGAGGGTTAAAAAGTCTTAAGTGAGCGATAAGACGCTGTAAACCGGGTAAACTTTTGCCGGCTGCCGGCTTTTATTTAAGCGGTAAAAGACAGCCTGTAAAAGGTGGTTTATTAGTATGGGGTAAAACGCCAGATCAGTAATCGATCACCTGTTCTTCCATTTCCGGCATTGCGCGGAACTCGTATTGTTGGTTACGGAGCATGGGTTCGAAGCCGGCTTCCTGTATAGCCTGCTGAATGCCCTTACTGGTAAACCGGTGCGGCGCGCCTGCGGCGCTTACCACGTTTTCCTCTATCATGATGGATCCAAAATCGTTGGCTCCGGCATGCAGACAAATCTGCGCTACTTCTTTACCCACCGTGAGCCAGGATGCCTGGATGTTTTTTATATTAGGCAGCATGATACGGCTCATGGCAATTATCCGGATATATTCTTCCGGCGTGGTAAGGTTATGCACTCCCCGTATACGCGCCAGCAAAGTGTCCGCATCCTGGAAAGTCCAGGGGATAAAGGCAATAAATCCTTTCGAGTTGGCCGGTTTGCGGGACTGTACCTCTCTTAGTTTTGCCAGGTGCTCGAACCGTTCGGTAATAGTCTCCACATGGCCGAACATCATGGTGGCCGAAGTGGTAAGATCGAGCCGGTGCGCTTCGTGCATAATATCCAGCCACTCCTGCGATCCGCATTTCCCTTTGGAGATAAGCCTCCTTACCCTGTCTACCAATATCTCTGCACCAGGCCCTGGCAGCGAGTCCATGCCCGCTTCCTTTAATGCTTCCAGCACCGCGCGGTGAGTGGACTTTTCGAGTTTGGTAATATGGGCTACTTCCGGCGGACCAAGGGCATGTAGTTTTATATTGGGGTACAGTTTTTTCAGTTCCCGGAACAGGTTGGTATAATAGGAAAGTCCAAGATCGGGATGGTGACCGCCCTGTAGCAGTAACTGCTCTCCCCCGTACCGGATGGTTTCATCGATCTTTTTACGGTAAGTAGCTATGTCGGTAATATAGGCTTCTTTATGGCCGGGGATCCGGTAAAAATTGCAAAACTTACAATTAGCCAGGCATACATTGGTGGTATTCAGGTTCCGGTCGATTATCCAGGTAACTTTATTGTGCGGAACCTGTATTTTTCTTAATTCATTGGCTACATGCATCAGCTCTGCAAGGGGGGCATTTTCAAATAGAAAAACCCCTTCTTCTACTGTAAGAAATTCGAAGTCGAGGGCTTTTTTGTAAAGTTCCGCTAATTGCATGTGTACCTTTTTACTAATTAACAAATTTACGGAAGGAATGGTTAACTTTAAGAGAGACTATGCTTACAAAATTTATTAGTGCCTGCCTGCTGAATGCTTTATTATGCTTCAACGTTTCCGCTACGGTAACCACTGAAGTGCCGAGGGCAAAGTATATCACGAGTTTTTCTTTCCGTCAGTTCAGCGGGGGGGTTATTTTACTAAAAGCCACCGTCAACGATTTCTCTGATTCCCTCAATTTTATACTGGATACGGGCTGCGGGGGTATATCCATGGACTCGGTTACCTGCGCAAGGCTCGGACTCGCCACAGTGCCCAGCGATGTAGTCATCCGGGGTATTGCAGGTGCAAGGAAAGTCAGTTTCGCCAATAACAATACGCTCCGGCTTCCGGGTTTAAGGGTCGACAGTCTTAACTTTCACATCAACGACTACGAGATTCTTACCAATGTGTACGGCGAACATATCGATGGCATCATTGGGCAAACCTTTTTCAGCCGTTATATTGTAAAAGTGAATTACGATAGCAACCGGATTCATATTTATGCTCCGGGAACCATCCGTTACCCCAGAGGAGGACATTTACTAAAGCCACAATGGAGAAGCATTCCGGTGCAGCCCGGCCGGCTCACCGAAACGGCAGCCAGCCATTCGAGGTTTTACCTGGATATCGGGGCAGGCATGTGCCTGGTGCTTTCCAGCGAATTCGCGGCGGATAGTATCGATTTTATTCCCGGTAAAAAAATGTTTGAAACCCAGGCCGAAGGCATAGGAGGCAAGGCGCGCATGATGGTAACCACTGTTAAGGAGTTTAAACTGGGCCCTTACCGGCTTAAAAATGTGCCGGCATTCATTTTTGATGATACCTACAATGTTACTGAATACCCGCATCTTGGGGGGCTGATCGGTAACGACCTGCTGCGCCGATTTAATACTGTGTTCAATTACCCGGCGAAAGAGATTCACCTGCTTCCGAACAAACGCTACCGGGAAAAATTCGATTATTCGTATACCGGTCTGGGATTTTACTTCATCAATGGGGTAGTTGAAATTACGGATATCATGAAAGATTCCCCGGGCGACAAGGCCGGCTTAACGGAAGGGGATGTAATTATAGGCATAAACAATATTCTTAACGGTGAAATCCAGGATTATAAATCCATGCTGATGGAAACAGGTAAAACTGTTAAAATGCTCGTTATGCGTAAAAATGAACTGATCGAAATGAAAATGAAGATTGCCGATATACGCCGGAGATAAAGCCTTATATTTATTTTTTCACTTCTTCAAACTCAATATACTCGTGCGGCGGAGCGGTGGAATCTTCCTGGGCAGTTGCTTTGGGGGCAGCGGCACCCTGGCCGCGCTGGGCATTCATCTGTTCTTCCATTCGCTGGTGCATGGATCGCATGTCCCGCTGTATCTTGCTGGTAGTCCTGAAAACAGGCACTAGAAATTCAAAAATAAATTTGTATAAAAAATATATACTGAATATGTATAAAATCGTACGTATCATATTGAGCGTAAAAATAATAAAAATGTGCGGCTGCCTTCTGCTGATTCTGAAAATTAACAGAATCAGGATAAATGTGACTAAGTTATAACTGTGTCACCCCTTTTTTGGTTCAGCCGGGGGAGGTTAAACACGGGTATAAATATAAAATAATCAGAGATTTATAAATATTGTGTTCAATTCTGAATATTCTGTTTTACCTTTGCACAGGCAAAAGAATCAAGAGAAAGGGAACGGCATCCGTTCCCTTCTTTCATTTTATATGGCAAACGAGACTCTGATACAAACGCTCACAGGCTTGGTGGAAGAACAACTGGCGGCAGACCCTGCTTTTTACCTGGTGGACTTGAAAATGACGCCAGCCAATAATATTAAGATCTTTGTGGATGGAGATGAAGGGATAACCATCGAAAAATGCGTGGCCATTAACCGGGCACTATACAAACAACTCGAAGAAATGACCCTCTTCCCGGGAAATGACTTCGCGCTGGAAGTATCGTCGCCCGGATTAGGAGAGCCCGTGAAACTGCTTAGACAATATCAAAAGAACAAAGGCAGGATGGTGGAAATAGTGATGAACGACGGATCGAAACTGGAAGGAAAACTGGCCGAAGTAGAACCCGGGCACATTATAGTAGAAGAAAAAAAAGGCAGAAGTAAAAAAACAGAACTGGTTCTGCATAATATTTTATTTGACAACATAAAAACAACTAAAATTCAAGTAGTTTTTTAACAACACCGCTTTATTAAAAAGAGGTTTTTTTAAACTGAATGAGCTATGGCAAGTATTAATCTGATCGAAGCTTTCCAGGAATTTAAAGATGCGGAAAACATTGACCGCCCTACACTGATGAAAGTAGTAGAAGACGTATTTAAAACACTCCTTCGCAAAAAGTACGGCAGCGATGATAATTTCGATGTAATCGTAAATGCGGAAAAAGGCGACCTTGAAATCGTCCGCAGGCGTATGATCGTCACAGACGGCGAAGTAAACGACCCGCTGGCGGAAATCGCCTATAAAGACGCTACTAAAATTGAACCCGATTTTGAAGTGGGAGAGGAATTATACCAGGAAGTGGATATCATGGATTTCGGCCGCCGGGCCATACTGGCTGCCAAACAAACACTGGCCAGCCGTATCAGCGACCTTAAAAAGAATGTGCTGGTTAAAAAATACAACGACCGTGTGGGCGAAATAATCAGCGCAGAAGTATACCAGGTATGGAAAAAAGAAATCCTGTTGCTGGATGAAGACGGAAGCGAACTGATTCTGCCAAAAAGTGAACAGATACCCCAGGATTATTTTAAAAAAGGAGAAAGCATCCGGGCCGTAGTACGAAAAGTGGACATGAAAAACAACAGCCCGGTAATCATTCTTTCCAGAACATCACCCGACTTTTTGGCTAAATTATTGGAAATAGAAGTGCCTGAAATTTTTGATGGCCTGATAGTAATAAAGAAAATTGTAAGAGATCCCGGAGAAAGAGCAAAAGTGGCGGTGGAATCTTATGATGATCGTATTGATCCGGTAGGTGCTTGTGTAGGTATGAAGGGTAGCCGTATTCATGGCATTGTCCGTGAATTGAAAAATGAAAATATTGACGTTATCAACTGGACAAGTAATATTCAGTTATTAATACAGCGGTCATTAACGCCGGCCAAAATTACCAGCATGGAACTGGACAACGAAGCCAGGCATGCAAATGTTTACC
>JANNOM010000060.1:0-27716 GCA_031399065.1 Chitinophagaceae bacterium | reverse complement strand
TTAAGGGACGGCAAATGTATGATTAAATTCATTTTTTCGGAAATCCATTACAAACTTTATCTTCGCGCAACTCAATTTCAATGAAGGTTACCATAAAAAAAGCCCGGATCATCGATCCGTCCTCTCCTCATCACCTGGCGGTTAAAGATATTCTTGTTTCCGATGGAATTATTGCAGCAGTAGAAGATAACCTGCCGGTGGAAGATACCATGGTGATCGAAGAACCCGGACTTCATCTCTCCCCCGGATGGATAGATGTGTTTGCCAGTTTTAATGATCCCGGTCACGAGTATAAAGAAACGCTGGAATCCGGTGCCGGCGCAGCGGCCGCAGGCGGCTTTACGGATGTAATGGTGATACCGAATACGAAACCCGTAATCGATATAAAATCCATGGTGGAATATGTGGTACAGCGCGCTAAACCACTTCCCGTTAATATTATGCCCATTGGTGCCATTACCCGTAACGCTGAGGGAAAAGACCTGGCGGAAATGTACGATATGCGCAACAGCGGCGCAGTGGCTTTTAGTGATGGAATCAACCCGGTACAATCGGCCGGTATCCTGGTAAAAGCCCTGCAATATGTGAAAACGTTTAACGGTGTGATTATCCAGGTGCCGGATGATAAAAGCATTGCTCCCCAGGGACTGATCAATGAAGGAATCGTGTCCACCCGCTTGGGTTTGCCCGGTAAACCGGCATTGGCAGAAGAACTGATAGTGGCAAGGGATATCAAGCTGGCCCGCTATACCGGATCGCGGCTGCATTTTACCGCGGTTACTTCCGTCAAATCATTGGAATACATCAAAAGGGCCAAAGAAAGCGGCATCGATATTACCTGCTCGGTTACTCCTTATCACCTGTTTTTCTGCGATGAGGATCTGTTGAATTATGATACCAATCTGAAAGTAAATCCCCCGCTCCGCACCCGGGAAAATATGCTGGCCCTGCGACATGCTATATCAGAGGGAGTGATCGATTGTATCGCCACGCACCATTTCCCCCATGAGTACGACAGTAAAGTCCTTGAATTCGAATATGCCCGTAACGGTATGATTGGCCTGGAAACAGCCTACGCCGCCCTTAAAACCATTCTTCCTGAAGTAGCGGAAGAGAAATGGGTGCAATTGCTTTCACTGAATGCAGCCGCCATCTTCGGACTTGAAAAGCCTTCTATAATAAAAGATCAGCCTGCATCCATCACGTTGTTTAATCCGGATACATTTTTTACATTCACGGAACGGCATATACGCTCCAGATCCAGGAACTCGCCTTTTATCAGTAAGGAATTGCTGGGAAAAGTAATAGGAATAATTAATAAGAGTGCCGTAATTTTAAACGAAGAAAAATAAATATTATTTATATGGAACAGGTTCCCACATCCAATGTAACCAAAGGAGTCATTATTGCCCTGGTGATTATCGTATTAAGCATTATTAACTTTTTCAGTGGTTTAGATGCCCAGAGCTGGACGCAGTATCTTATTTCCGGCGTATTTATGGGCGGCATTATATGGAGTTGCATTATTTATGGGCGACAATTAAATGGCGATGTCAGTTTCGGAAATACGTTCGCCCACGGCTTTAAAGTAAGTGCCGTAGTAACAGTATTGCTTATAGTTTTTTTATTATTATTTTCCTTTATTTTTCCCGAGATGAAAGAAAGGGCATTAGAAACCGCCCGCGAGCAAATGAGTCAGAATCCAAAAATGACACAAAAGATGATAGATGATGCCATTTCAATGTCTACGAAATCATTTACTGTTTTTTTAATAGCCGGTGCCTTGTTTGGCTATTTATTTATGGGTCTTATCGCTTCTCTTATCGGTGCGGTGGTTACCAAAAAGAATCCCGTTTCAACTATTCAACGTCAAGTATAAGTCAACAGAATGGATCTATCCCTGGTTATACCTCTTTATAATGAAGACGAATCGCTACCCGAACTTTGCGAATGGATCAAACGGGTGGTGAATACAAATAATTACAGTTATGAGATCATCCTGGTAGATGACGGCAGCACAGATAATTCCTGGAGCGTCGTTGAAGCACTCTGCGCAGCAAATGATAATATTAAAGGTATCCGGTTCCAGCGCAATTACGGCAAATCCGCGGCCCTGAACGAAGGCTTCCGCGCCGCAATTGGCAATGTGGTAATTACTATGGATGCCGATATGCAGGACAGTCCGGATGAAATTCCTTCTCTTTACCGGATGATCAGTGAAGAAGGGTATGATCTCATAAGCGGATGGAAAAAGGTGCGGTACGATAACACCCTCACTAAAAATATTCCCTCTCGTTTTTTTAACAGGGCTACCAGGAAAGTGTCCGGTATTCAGTTGCACGATTTTAATTGTGGACTGAAAGCATATAAACGAAAAGTAGTAAAAAGTATAGAAGTTTACGGTGAAATGCACCGCTATATCCCGGTGCTGGCCAAATGGGCAGGCTTCCGTAAGATAGGGGAAAAAGTGGTGGAGCACCGCCCGAGAAAGTATGGCGTTACCAAGTTTGGCTTCGAGCGTTTTATCAATGGTTTCCTTGACCTTGCGTCCATTACGTTTGTAGCCAGATATGGCAAAAGGCCGATGCATTTTTTTGGCCTGATGGGTACGTTCTGCTTCCTGCTTGGATTTGTGCTGATAGTTGTGCTGGTAGTCGGCCGGTTAATGGACCCGCATACTGGCTTAAGCAACCGCCCTCCTTTTTATATAGCACTTACTGCCATGCTGATGGGTACCCAGTTATTCCTGGCAGGCTTCCTGGGAGAACTGATATCCCGTAATGCTCCCAACAGGAATGCGTACCTGATCGAAAAAAAGATAGGTATTGTATAGTAATATTTCAACGAAAAGGTTATGGCAACTATAGTGATACTGGGGCCCGCACATCCGCTGCGGGGGGGACTGGCCACTTTCAATCAGCGTTTATGCAGGCAGTTTATCGATGAAGGTCATACCTGCAGCATTTATTCGTTCTCGCTGCAATACCCGTCTTTCATGTTCCCGGGCACCACCCAGTATTCATCCGACCCTGCACCGGAAAGTATGGAAATACATTCGGTGGTCAATTCGGTGAATCCGCTTAACTGGCTGCAGGTGGGCAACAGGCTGAAGAAATTGAACCCCGATATTATTATCGTACGTTACTGGCTGCCGGTAATGGGTCCTGCCCTCGGTACCATTTTAAGAAGGGTGAAAAAGAACAGGCATACAAGAGTGGTGGCCATTACGGATAATATTATTCCCCACGAAAAAAGACCGGGGGATGAACTGTTTACCCGCTACTTCCTGGAAACCTGCGATGCCTTTGTAACTATGAGTGAAAAAGTGATGACCGATCTCAGGAGTTTCGAAAAAACGAAACCTGCCATCCAGGTGCTTCACCCGCTATACGATACCTTCGGGGAAAGTATATCCAAAGAAGTGGCCCGGCAGCATCTGTCTCTTCCCGCAACGGAGAAGCTGGTATTATTCTTTGGATTTATACGCAACTACAAAGGCCTCGATATTTTGCTGGAAGCGATGCATCTTCCGGGCGCATCAGGGGTTCGGTTGCTGGTAGCCGGCGAGTTTTATGAAGATGATAAACCCTACCTGGAACAGGTGCGCACACTGCATCTGGAAGAAAAAGTGATACTCAGAACCCATTTTATACCCGATAGCGAAGTGCGTTATTACCTGTGTGCGGCAGATGCGGTGGTACAGCCTTACCGGAGTGCCACGCAGAGCGGTGTTACTCCCCTCGCCTATCACTTCGAGAAACCCATGATCGTTACCAACGTGGGCAGTTTGCCCGACCTGGTGCCGCACATGAAAGCGGGCCTGGTGTGTGAGCCGGAACCCGCTGCTATTGCGGCGGCGATAGCCGCCTATTTTCAATTAGGTGAGCAACATTTTATTCCGCATCTTCGCGAAGAAAAAATCAAATATTCCTGGAAGAAGCTGACCGCCGCCCTTTTGGAGCTGGCAGGATAGCGTAAACGGATTATATCCAATCCCATGTTTGTTAAACAAAAATCGAATGATATATCGCAGTAAAGCGCCCCTTCGCATCGGGTTAGCGGGGGGAGGTACAGATGTAAGTCCGTACAGCGATCTTTATGGCGGGGCTATATTAAACGCCACGGTCAATCTATACGCCTACGCCAACATTGAGCCGCTTGCCGAAAAACTGATCATTTTACAGGCATTGGACAGGAAAGAAGAAAAGCGGTACGCATTTGCCGATCAGCTTCCCCTCGACGGCACCCTTGATCTACTGAAAGGGGTATATAACCGGATGCGCAAAGAGTATGGGTTTCCGGAAGCCGGGTTCCGGTTAAGTACGTTTGTAGATGCGCCTGCGGGCAGCGGCCTGGGTACTTCGTCAACGCTGGTAGTAGCTATTATAGGTGCTTTTGCGGAAATGCTGCGGCTTCCGCTGGGGGAATACGATATGGCACACCTAGCCTTCGAAATAGAAAGAAAAGACCTGGATATGGCCGGCGGAAGGCAGGATCAGTATGCGGCTACGTTCGGGGGCGTCAACTTTATGGAATTTTCGGGAGAGGATAAAGTAATTGTAAACCCGCTTCGAATCAAACAACAATACCTATTCGAGCTGGAAAATAACCTGCTTTTATACTACACCAGTACCAGCCGCGAATCGGCAGCCATCATACAAAAGCAAAGCAGGAATGTTACGGACAAAAAAGAGCAGTCCATAGAAGCCATGCACCAGTTGAAGCACCAGGCGCAACGGATGAAGGAGGCATTGCTAAAGGGCAAACTGCACGAAATAGGCGAGATCCTCGATTTCGGCTTTCAGCAAAAAAGGAAAATGGCCGATGGCATTTCTAACGGGTTAATGGAAGATATCTATATTTCCGCCAAAAAAGCCGGTGCCACGGGAGGCAAGATATCCGGCGCAGGGGGCGGCGGTTTTATGATTTTTTATTGTCCGGATATCACCAAATACCAGGTTACGGAGGCATTGAGTAAATTCGGCGGGTATTGTAAGCCTTACCAGTTTACCGATCATGGCCTTACATCCTGGAGTATTTAAACAACGTTTATATGGAGCACGTAAAGAAAATAATAGAAGAATCCATAGAAGTCAAGTTATCTATCCTAAAGGATGAAGTTTGGCTTAAGACCATACAGGAAGTTGTATCCCGCATCACGCAGGCATTCCGTGATGGTAATCATGTGTATTTCTGTGGCAACGGGGGAAGTGCCGCAGACGCGCAACACCTGGCAGCGGAGTTTAGCGGGCGGTTTTATAAAGACAGGGATGCATTACCCGCCGAAGCACTCCATTGCAATACCTCATATCTTACCGCCGTGGCCAACGATTATAGCTTCGACGTGATCTATGCCCGGCTTATCAGGGGTATCGGAAAAAAGGGGGATGTACTGGTAGGACTTTCCACCTCCGGTAACTCCGTAAATATTATAAAGGCTTTCGAGGTAGCACGTGAGAGGGATATGGTTACGGTCGGTTTTACCGGTTATACCGGTGGAGCGTTAAAAGTCCTGAGTGATTATTTATTCAACGTTCCCTCCACAAATACTCCGCGTATACAGGAATCGCATATCCTGGTCGGTCATATTATTTGCGAACTCGTAGAGAAAGAATATTTCGCCGCCTCGTAACGGCCTTACTAAATCAACGATATGGAATGCGTATAAAAGAGGCCATTGTTTTAGCAGGAGGATTGGGAACCAGGCTGCGTTCCGCAGTACCCGACCTTCCCAAATGCATGGCCCCGGTGGCCGGCAGGCCTTTTCTGGCTTACCTGCTGGATTATTACATCCGCAAAGGGGTAGAGCGTTTTATCTTCTCGCTGGGTTACAAACATGAAACGATCGAAGGTTTTATAGCAGATCACTACCCGTTGTTGGATAAGACTTTTTCCGTAGAAGAAGAGCCCCTGGGTACCGGAGGTGCCATTAAGCTGGCAATAAGTAAAGCCTTGCAGGAAAACGTATTAATACTGAACGGGGATACATTTTTTAAAATAGATAATCAACTGCTGGCAGCGCGTCATACGAAAAACAATGCGGGCTGTACAATCTGTTTGAAGCCTATGCATAGCTTCGACCGCTATGGTGTGGTGGAGCTGAACGATAATGATTCAGTAAGAAGTTTCAAAGAAAAACAGTTCTACGATCAAGGGCTCATCAATGGAGGCGTGTATGCCTTAAATAAAAAAGCATTTGAAAAAGAGCGTTTACCTGTCCGGTTTTCCTTCGAGACTGCCTTTCTTGAAGCGGCTGCAACCAGGGAAGATCATACATTATACGGTCTGGTTCAGGAAGAATATTTTATAGATATCGGTATCCCGGAAGATTTTGAACGTGCACAACATGAACTGCCGGATAATATAGGGGATTAACAATACGTTAAGCATTAAACTGACAAACGATTCGTTGTTATTACCGGAATGCTGTTAACTTGGTGAACTATGAAAAAACTTTTTATCTGTTCGGTGATCATCCAGCTTGTTTTTAACGGCAAGTATTTACTGGCGCAACGCATTTCTCCCGCCGACCGTAAAGTACTCACAGTAAAACAGGATTCTTTACAACGGTTTTCGGACAGCATGATCAATGGCGTTTATAACGACCGGCGCTTTCTGGCAGACAGTCATTTTGTAAAAACACTTGTAAGGGCTCTTAAAGTAAAAAATTCCTTTTTCTTCCCGTTCGATTCCCTTCAATCCATTTCCAGGCTCTGCCCGCCAGATAGCTCTTTCCGCATTTTTACCTGGCAACTGAAGAAGGATGAATATATGTATCTTCAGAAAGGGGTTATCCAGATGCGTACCGCAGACGGATCGCTAAAACTTTTCCCGTTGTTCGACGCGTCTATGTTTTCGGCTAAACCCTACGATTCGGTACGGGGGAAGAATAACTGGATAGGAGCTATTTATTACAATATCATCCAGAAAGAATACAATGGTAAAAAATTCTATACCCTGCTCGGGTACGATGATTTTTCCGTAGCGAGTAATAAAAAATGGATGGAGTCCCTCACGTTCAATAATGAAGGAGAACCCTTATTTGGTGAAGCATTGATCACTTTTAAGGACGATACGGCTAAATTAAAACCCGTTTATAACCGGTTCAGTATAGAATACAAAAAAGAGGCCCGTACTACGTTTAATTACAATCCCGAACTGGACCTCGTTATTTACGATCACCTTATTTCTGAAACGGAGCAGCCGGAAAGAAAAGAATCCTATATACCGGACGGAGATTTTGAAGGGTTTAAATGGCAGAACGGTCAGTGGGTGCACGTAGACCAGGTCTTCAACTTCAAGCTCAAAGAAGGCGAGTTCCCACAGGAAGCTACCATAAAAGGCACTGATGGCAGCACGGATGAAAAAAAGCTGATAGAGCAGTCTGAGAAAAACATGAAAAAGGGTAAAAAGCCCTAGTGTTTCGACCGGTACTCATTTCTTAGTATTTCGGCCAGGTCTTTAATACCTTCCGTGGCCTTTTTTTCGATCACCCGCAGATTGTGAACCGAATTGGTAAAAGGCACTGTTTTATCCACTATGTATTTGGGTATAGATTTCGGCGCATAATTTACCAGGCCCGCGGCAGGATATACCTGTAATGAAGTACCTACTATCACAAAAACATCCGAATCTCCCACTATATTGATAGCTTCTTCAATCATAGGAACGGGTTCTTCAAACCATACAATATGCGGACGAAGCTGGCCTCCATCCGGTGCTTTGTCCCCTAAACGGATGTCTCCGGTAATCGGGTAAATGTTTTGATCGCTTTTTTCGCTTCTCATTTTTATAATCTCGCCATGCAGGTGCACTACCCGGGTAGACCCTGCCCTTTCGTGCAGGTCGTCGATGTTCTGGGTTACAATGATCACTTCGAAGTCATTTTCCAGCGAGGCCAGGCCATAATGCGCCGCGTTTGGTAAGGCATCCATTACATTCCGGCGGCGCATATTATAAAAATCCAGTACTTTGGCGGGGTCTTTCTTCCAGGCACCCGGGGTAGCCACCTCGTTAACGTCAAATCCTTCCCAAAGACCATCACTGTCCCGGAATGTTTTAAGTCCGCTCTCCGCGCTGATGCCAGCCCCCGTAAGTACTACCAGTTTGTTTTTCTGCATGCTTATGATATTATTTCCCAAATATAAAAGTCCTCCCGGCATTTTTCACCGTGAAAAAACGGTTTTAATACCGTTTTTTTCTCCTGGTTTTACGATAAGGAAAGTATCAATAAAAAAATAATAAAAAAAGGTAAATCCAGTCTTTCCCTGGTATCGTACATAGATATGGTGTATAGTGGGATTTTCAAAACAGGCCGGCTCATTTTTATGGCTGGCCTATTTTTTTACCTTATACGGGATTATTTCTGCTTAAAATCCGCTTTATTCCCGCCCCGCAAGCACATCGGCAATGTGCAATGTCTTCAAACTCAACTTTTTGTGTTTTATATAACCATCCAGATGCATCAGGCAGGATAGATCGGTGGAAATCATATAATCCGCTCCGGTGGCTATAGCATTGGTCACTTTCTGGTCGGCCATACCGGCCGCTATAGCATCGAACTTAACGGCGAAAGTACCGCCGAATCCGCAACAGGTTTCCACATCGTTCATTTCCAGTAATTGAAGTCCTTTTACCTGCGAAAGCAACGCCCGGGGTTCTTTTTTTATCCTGCATTCCCTTAGTCCTGCGCAGGAATCATGGTAAGTGGCTTTGCCGGAAAGTTTAGCTCCCAGGTCGGTAATACCAAGTGTGTTTACGATAAACTCCGAGAGTTCGAACGTTCTTTTGCCCATCTCTTTTACATCGTTGTGCAGGGAAGAATTGTCGAATAGTTTGGGATAATAGTTACGGACAAACCCCACGCAGGAGGCACTGGGTGCCACGATATAATCGGTCCCCTCAAAGTCTTTTATAAATTTATGACATACCGTTTTGGCTTCTTCCCAGTAACCGGCGTTAAAGGCGGGCTGTCCGCAACAGGTCTGGCTGGTATTATACGTTACTTTGCATCCGGCGCGTTCCAGCACGGTCACCATGTTAAAAGCCGTTTGCGGAAACAGTTGATCCACAAAGCAGGGGATGAATAGTTGTACCGTCGTCAAAATTTTAGGTTGATCATTTTCAATGCGGTTATAGCCGCTTCTTCTCCCTTGTGGCCATGTATACCTCCTATCCGCTCATCTGCCTGCTGGCGGTTGTCGACGGTGAGTACGCCGAAAATAGTAGGAACGGGCAAACTAAGGTTCAACTGAACCACTCCATCAGTTACTGCTTTGCATACGTAATCGAAATGAGGTGTGTCGCCTCTCAGCACGCAACCCAGTGCAATGAATGCATCCGGACGATGACCGCGGTTGCCGGTGAAATCCCAGTAAGCTTTTATCCCGAAGGGTATCTCAAAAGCACCGGGAACGGTGACCGTTTTTACCCGGCGCAACTCATACACATCCATTATCTTTCTGCAACCCGCTTCCAGTTCGCCCACTATTTCTTCATTCCACTCCGTACGTACTATAACAATGCAGGCATCCTTATTAAGAATGCCTGCGTCTATCTGTAGCAAATTACTATTGGTTACTTGTGCCATATTTACTCACTGATTTCTCCCAGTCTTGCCAGGTATTTATCGATCGTAAAGCCTCTTTCACTGCGGGCATATTTTTCCTTGATGATTTTGTACATCTCGATGGCTTCTTTGTTTTTCCCCAGGCTTTCATATAAATACCCTGCACGAAAAAGATACTCGGGAGAGTTAAAATCGTCCTTCTCAAATAAGGTACCGGCCTTCTTATATTCTGCGGCAGCTTCTTCTCTTTTACCCAGTTCGCTGTAAGCATCCCCCAGTAACGAATTAGCGCGCGCCTGCACCTGCAGGGAGCCGGTGGAGAAACCTTCCAGTTGTTTTACCGCGTTGTTAAAGTCGCCCAGTTTTATGTAGCAACTGGCTGCATAAAAACGGGCAAGGTTAGCGGCTTTGGTACCTTTATGTTTGGATATTACTTTCAGAAATCCCGGGTTCAGTTTATCGCCGTTCAGTGCCAGTTTCAGCGAGTCCTGCCGGTAATACGTTTCCGCCCTGAATAATGCTTCGGAAGCCTTCCCTTCGGCAGGGCCTGATACATATTGCCTATACGCGAACGCACCTCCTGCAATAACCAGGATGGCAACAAGTGCTATGATGATCTTCTTTCCGTTGGCGTCCCAGAATCCCTCTAGTCTCCGGTCCGCTGGAACGCTTTCTTTAACCAGTTCTGGCTTATTATCCGTCATTATAACTGTTTATTTGTATTAAATGAATATGCGATCGTTCTCACTATAATTTAGTCGACAATAAATGGATAGTTCTTATCCACGTATACGTCTTTCAGTACTTCGTCTTCATTGGGCCATGGGCTTTCTTCCGCAAATTTAACCGATTCGTTTACGCTGTCCTCCACTCTTTTGTTAATACCGTCCAACTCTTCCTGCGAAGCGTAGTTGTTATCTCTGATCGTTTTAAGTATCATTTCTATGGGGTCTTTCTGGCGGTACTCTTCCACTTCTTCCTTGGTACGGTATTTCTGAGGATCGGAAATGGAATGGCCTTTATAGCGATAGGTTTTTATTTCGAGTAGTGTAGGGCCGCCGGCTTCCCTGGCCCGCTTTACGGCCCGCGCCACCGCTTCGTGCACGGCTTCGGGACTCATGCCGTCTACCGCATCGCCCGGCATTTCATATGCATCGGCCAGTTTGTAAATATCCACTACATTGGAGGTACGCCCAACGGAAGTTCCCATGGCGTACTGGTTATTTTCGCAAATGAACACTACGGGTAACTTCCAGAGCATGGCCAGGTTAAAGGTCTCGTGCAGAATACCCTGACGGGCAGCACCGTCACCAAAAAAGGTTAGACAAACGTTATCGGTACCTTTGTATTGTTCCGCAAAAGCCAGTCCAGCACCCGTACCTATCTGGGCACCTACTATTCCATGTCCTCCAAAAAAACGTGCTTTAACATCGAAGAAGTGCATGCTTCCGCCTTTTCCTTTGGCGCAGCCGGTGGCTTTTCCGTAAAGTTCTGCCATACAGGCATTGGCAGCTACTCCTTTGGCCAGTGCCAGGCCATGATCGCGGTAGGCGGTAATAAAAGCATCTTCTGGTTTGGTGGCAGTCATGCACCCTGCCGCTATCGCTTCCTGGCCTACATAAGCGTGAAAAAAGCCGCGGATCTTACCCTCCATTTTATATTTCTCTTCTGCCATCAGCTCAAATTGGCGTATCAATTGCATTAGCTCGTACCAATATAAATAAGTCTCCTTTGAAAATTTAGTCGGCATACGAAAATTTGAGGGGCAAAAATAAGGGTAAAAGTTTAATTTATATATTGCAAGTTCAAAACCGGCATAATCTGTTGCATCTCCATTCTATATCACTTTTACAGTTCAAAAATTATCTTCAGTCAGATTTCAGTTTTAAAGAGCGTATCATCGGAATCAGCGGTAAAAACGGGGTGGGTAAAACCAACCTGCTGGACGCCATCTATTATTGCTGCTTTACAAGAAGTTATTTTACCAAGAGCGATGGACAAAACGTATCCGGCGGCAGGCAGGGTTTCCGGCTGGAAGGTAATTTCAGCCTGAACGATTATCCGCAACAGGTAACCTGTATTCTGCGCGAAACAGGTAAAAAGGAACTGGCCCTTAATAATGAACAGTACGAAAAGTTTTCGGCACATATAGGGAAATTTCCCTGTGTGATGATAGCACCCGATGACGTACTGATCATTACAGGCGGCAGCGAGGAACGCCGCCAGTTTCTGGATACACTGTTGTGCCAGGTCGATCCAGGTTATATGATGGAGTTGATCAATTATAACAAGGTGCTGCAACAGCGCAACAGCCTGTTAAAGTCGTTTGCCGACAGCCGGCTTATAGATGAAAGCCTCCTGCAGGTATTGAATGAACAACTCACCGGGCCGGGCACTTCGCTTTTTGAAAAAAGGCGTAGTTTCCTGCAATCATTTATACCCGTAGTGCACCGCTTCTATCGCCTGATATCGGGCGAAGAATATATAGTCGATATAGAATATATCAGTCAGTTAAATGCACTGTCCTTCAGCGAACTGTTACAATCTCAGAGAGAAAAAGACTTATTCTTGCAGCGCACTAACGGAGGTATTCACAAAGACGATGTCCAGGTTTCCCTGAATGGAGCACCTTTTAAGTCTTCCGCGAGTCAGGGTCAACGTAAAAGCCTGCTTTTTGCCTTTAAACTGGCCGCTTTCGAAACGCTGAAGAATACCAATGGATTTCCTCCCTTACTGCTGCTGGATGATATTTTTGAAAAACTGGATGAAAGCCGGATGCACAATCTGTTGAACTGGGTTTGCCGGGAAAATAACGGACAGATATTTATTACCGATACGCACAGTGAGCGTATCGAATTTCACCTGAAAACATTTAGCTCGGTGCAGTTCATCGTTCTTTCTTAAATTGCAGGTATGGGTGAATATTCCATCGGAGATGCCATCAAAATATTCCTGAAACAAAGCAGGCTGAAAACCTATGTGCAGGCGTTGGAGATAGAGGAAGTATGGGAGAAGATAATGGGTAAAACCATCGCTAAATACACCGAAAAGATACATATCCACGGTGACAAACTATATATCACTACCTACGTGGCTCCTTTACGGCAGGAACTGTTATACCAGAAAGAAACCATTATCCAGCGGGTGAATGAAGCCCTGGGGGAGAAGCTGATAAAGGAAGTGGTGATCAAATAGCTTATTTCAATGAAATAGGTACTATACATTTAGTGGGCTTTGATGATGTAAACTCCAATCCAACCGGATAAGCATTTAAAACTCAATACAATTTATCCAGGCCCTTTAGTCTATAAATAAATAAGGCACAAGTCATATAACCTGTGCCTTATTAACTATCGATCAGATAATGTTAATCGTTATCCACCTGGACTGCATCGGGGAAAAACTCCCATAAATCATCGTTGGGGCTGTTGCCGTTCCTTCCCGTCATGATGTATCCTTTACCGGCTACCGTAAGTCCCAGTGCCCCGGTTCTTCCGGCAAACTCGATCGTTGTTTTTTCAACCCATAAATCGGTGGCAGGGTCGTACGACCAGCACTCATTTACATTACTTCCCGTTTCACCGGTAGTCAAAAATCCCCTGGCTCCAATGCTGAAGGCAGAACCATTGCTGCGCGTGATCGTACCGTAGTCATCGTCGTAAGATTCATCACTGGTGTTCGCTATATCTCTTTTACGTGTCCATCCTGCTGTCTGGTCAAATTCCCAGAAATCGCTTACCACTATTCCGTTATTAATGCCGGTACCGAAATAGGCTTTATTATTCACGATGAATACGAGCGCACTTTGTCTTTTGTTACCGGGAAATGTTTTTTCTACCCATGATCCATTGCCACCTGGAGTAAACTCCCAAAAGTCTTTCTCATAGCTCCCTGAGTATCCGGAAATCACATATCCTTTATTACCAAGCGAAAAAGCGGTGGCATCCTGGCGGGCCAGACCAGCGAAATCGCCTATTTTTACCCAGGTACCGGAATCGGTAGTACCTGTAGGAGGAGTATATTCGTAAAAGTCTTTGAGGCGGTTAAGATCATCATCGAAGCCTGTTCCCACATATCCTTTGCCACCTACGCTAAAAGCAACCGCTCCGCTTCTGGCAACCCCGGGCAGCGGCCTTACCTGCCTCCAGAGACTGGTTGTCGCATCAAATTCCCAGAAATCATTTAGTCGTTTCAGTTCGTCATTAATACCCGTACCTATATACGTTTTATTGCCGATGGTAAAATTGACGGCCTCACTACGTGCCCTGCCATTAAAAGAAAAACGACTCACCCAATTGCCTACCAGCTCATCTTCGCCGGAAGAATCGGAATTACAGGAAGAGGTAATAATCAATGCAGGAACGATAAGCAGTAAGGTCCATCTTTTAAGTAGTATCATAATTTTTGATTCTTTGGCGGCGAAGCTATTATATAAGCATCCTGCCCCCTCGTTAAAATAGATTAATTATATTTTTATACCGACAAATGTATTTATTTAATCTATATCTGCATTTTTAGGGTTGTTTATTTACAAAACTTTAACCCTTTATTGTGAATGCCGTATGTTTGTAAGATTTAATTTTGGCAGATAATATGAATCTACTCATTGGTAAAAAGTATCCGTTCATACATTATAACCATACACTAACAGTGCTTCCTTTTAATATCGCAAGCTGCGATGATACGCATGCCTAACAAAACAAAGTAATATGAATATGACCGTTGGGTTAAGAAAGGGTTGGATAGGACTCGGAGCCATTTTATTTTTTGCACTCGGTGCGTGTAACAAAAAGGAAATCCCTTTCGGAGAAAATTTTGTGGAGAGCTTTACGGATATTATGATAATAGATACACTCACTCCGGTGATTTCTACTTATAAACTTGACTCTTTTCCTACTTCGGGTACAGGAACGCTCCTTGTAGGTTCTTTTAAAGATACAGTGTTCGGGCAAACGAATACGTCTTCATTTTTCCAGATAGGGCTACCCACTTTTTCCATCAACAGGGAAGACCTGTATGATTCGCTCACGTTAATTTTATCTCCTAATAACGAATATTACGGCGATACCACCGTTACGCAACAGATCAGCGTGCACGAGCTGACGCAGACCATCGCGCTTCCTACCGGCCGATTTCAGTTCTACAATAACCGGCCTGCCTTCGCTTCTAGTCCCTCGCCGCTGGGGCAGCGGTCCTTGAAGCCCAGGCCCTCCCGTTCCGACAGTATAGAAATTCGTTTGAGCGACGTAAAAGGTGCGGAGCTCTTTCAGAAGTTGATCGACCGTACAACGGAAGTGCAGAACCAGGAGAATTTTTTACGTTATTTCAGGGGCATTACGCTGAAGTCTACGCCATCCAATGCCGCGATCACCGGGTACAACGTAGGTGATACCACGCTGAAAATGCGGCTATATTACAGGGAAAGAAACATTACTTCCGCCAAGAGATACATCGACTTCCCGGTAATCAATACCAGTCTTCAACATAATCTGATTACTGCAAACCGCTCAGGAACACCGTTGAAAAACCTGCCGGCGGGCTTCCCGGTAGTGCCCTCTTCCTTACTGGACAGCGCGGCTTATGTGCAATCCGCCTCGGGGCTCTATGGCAGAGTAAGTTTCCCTTCCCTGCAGAACCTGCTTAATATCGATAAGTCCGGCAGAATACTACGTGCGGAACTGATCATAAAACCGGTGCCGCGTTCTTTTGTTACGCCTTACCGGCTGCCAGCTCAATTGAATCTTTCACTAACCGACAGAACCAACGCCATAGGCCCGGTACAGGCCACGGCTAATTTATTTACTGATTTTCTTACCGGAGATAATACAGGGTATACGTTCGACCTCACCGCTTACCTGCAAAATCAGATCACCGTAAACGTGGTCAATCAGCAGGGATTGCTCATATATAGCAATTCCGCTACCGATTTCAGCAGGTTGGTGATAGGAGATGAAAAATCGGGCAGATCAAGGATACAGGTAAGAATATTTTACCTGGTCATTAAATAATTGTATTAGCTAATCAATCAGCATGAAAAATTTATCGAGGATATTATCTCTGTTATTGTTAACTGTTCTCTTTACGGCAAGAGGATTTTCCCAGAATATCAGTATGCCTTACTCCATCATAGGTATTGGCGACATAGAGAACAGTTATTTTAATCGTAACTCTGGTATGGCCAATACAGGCTACGCAATGCGTTCAGGAAGAAATTTATACCAGGCCAATCCGGCATCTTACAGTGCGATGGACAACCAGTTCTTTACGTTCGAACTCGGCGCGCAGGGTAAAACCGTTACCTACCAGGGCACAGATGTGGATCCCAATGAAAACTCCAATGGCGATTTCGCTATCAAGCGACTGGCAGCAGGGTTCAAACTAAGCAATCGCTGGGGATCATCGGTGATTTTGTCTCCCTATAGCAATGTCAGCTACCTGGTGGTCAGTAATAAAAACATCATTGGCGGGGGTGGTACTACTTCGGTTATCGATGGCAACGGCGGCGTTAACCAGATACTGATTGGCAATTCGTACCAGTTTTCTAAAAACCTATCGGTAGGCATTAATACCGCTTACCTGTTCGGGTCGGTGAAGCAAACAGAGAATATATTGGACGCATCTTCTCAGAGTACTATTGCCACCACGCTGAATACGTATTATCAGAAATTCAACTTTACATATGGACTTCAATACATGGCGAAATTGAACAGTAAACTGAATTATAACCTGGGACTGGTATACAGTCCGCAGAATAAACTCAAAGGGGAAACCAGTAAGACGGCTATCAGTAACGGGACAGAAATAGTAAGGGATGAAATCATCGATCCCCGCAATTTTACACTTCCGGCTACTTATGGTATTGGTATGTCGCTTACCCGCAACCGCAGTCTTACGTTTGCTGCGGACTTTAAATACCAGGATTGGGATGCCGTTAAGTACAAAAGAGAGAATGCAAGTCTGGTGAGCAGTCAGCGTTATTCTGCCGGGGTCGATTACAATAAACTAAGAGCGGAAAAAGATGCCCTGTACGAAGTGTTTAACCTTCAGGCCGGGGTATTTTATAATAACTCACAGATACGCATAAACGGAGAGCAATTGTCCGAGTATGGTTTTACCGTCGGTGCAGGCAAACCGGTAGGCCGTGGACGTATAAACCTGAACACCGCACTGGAAGTAGGTACCAGGGGTACTACCAAACAGAACCTGATAAAAGAGAATTACGTGCAGCTTACACTGGTTATTTCTTACCGCGATTTCTGGTTTACGAAAGGCAGAAAGTACGATTAATTTATAATCGTTTAAGCCTTGTCGTTTATTCCACTCTTGGATCGACAAGCCGGTACAATACATCGGCCAGCATATTGATCAATATGAAAAACGCGGATGATACCAGTACCGAACCCATCACCACCGGGAAGTCCAGTTTCTCCAGCGCATCCACCGTCACTTTGCCAATTCCCTTCCATCCAAAAATGTATTCCACGAAAAAGGCCCCTGCCAGTAATTCGGCAAACCAGCCGGTAATGGCGGTAATCACCGGGTTGAGCGCATTGCGTAGTGCATGTTTCCATATTACTACCCTGGCCGGTAGTCCTTTCGCGTAAGCAGTTCGTATATAATCCTGGTTAAGCGTATCCAGCATGGAACCGCGTGTAAGCTGGGTGATGATGGCCAGCGGACGAATGCCCAGGGTAAGAGCCGGAAGCAGCAGGTTTTTAAAAGTAAAATACCGCTCCCCTGTAATTTCATCCATGTCGAACCAGCTTCCCGTCATCTGCAGACCGGTATACCGGTTAAGCACAAACCCGAATATCCAGGCTATGATGATGCCCATAAAAAAAGAAGGCGCAGATATACCGAGGATACCGGAGAAGATCGCAGAACTGTCTATCCATGTATCTTTCTTTACCGCAGCCACTACGCCCAATGCCACGCCGGCTATGGTGGCGAACAGCATGGCCGCCAGGGCCAGCATCAGGGTGCCGGGAAGTGCTTCCATCAGCAATATCCATACATCTTTTTTGGTTTGATAAGAACGCCGCAGATAAGGCACTTTAAAAGCGAGCCGGGTGTTGCCGCCTATAAACAAACCGCGCAGGTTCTTCTGTCGGATGTCCTCCCGGGTATGGATGGCGATGGGCGACACATCGTTCAGGTAAAAGATAAATTGCTTCCAGCGGGGCTGGTCGAGATAGAGTTCCTTGCGGATATTCTGCTGTGTGGAAGCGTCGGCTCTTTGTCCCATCACCAGCCGGCTGGGGTCGCCAAAGCCCTGGAACAGGAAGAAGACGGCTATTACCACACCCAGCATCACCAGGCTGCTGTAAAGAAATTTCCGGGTAATAAATAACAATGGCCGGTATAGCATATTTAAAGATAATGCCTTTCCGCAATTATCGGGTTGCACCGCACCCGCTTTCGGCGGAAATTTGTACTATTGAAAATATAATTATGGAAAACGATCATCATTATCATTACGACAAGATAGCCACCGCCATCCGGTACATCAGCGAGCATATTCACCTGCAGCCAACGCTGGAGGAAGTGGCCGAAAAGGTGTTTATGAGTCCGTTCCACTTCCAGCGGGTGTTCTCGGAATGGGCCGGTGTAAGTCCTAAAAAATTCCTTCAGTTTCTTACCACTGATTACTTAAAGCATACGCTGAAAGAAACCTCCAGCCTCCTGGAAGCAGCGGAGATAGCGGGCCTATCGAGCCAGAGTCGTGTGTACGACCTATTCACAGGCGTCGAAGCCGTTACGCCGCAGCAGTTCAAAAGCAGCGGCAAGGGGCTTCGGATTGGTTACGGTTATCATTCCACGCCTTTTGGGGAGTGTTTTATAGCTGTAACAACAAGAGGCATCTGCGGAATGGCGTTTACGGATGACGCTTCCCGCGAGCAGGACTTGCAAAAGTTCATTAGCAAATGGCATTTTGCTGAAGTAGTGGCGGAGCAGGACCTCACCCGGCAATATATAGATCGCATTTTTATGCCGCATGGGGACAAAACCGATAAATTACCTCTGCTCGTGCAGGGTACCAATTTTCAGCTTAAAGTATGGGAAGCATTGTTAACGATCCCGGAAAGTGCGCTTACTACTTACCAGCATATCGCCAATAGCATCGGTAACCCTAAAGCCGTAAGAGCAGTCGGCACCGCCGTAGGTGATAACCCTATCGCCTACCTGATACCCTGCCACCGTGTTATCCGTAAAGAAGGTTTACTGGGTGAGTACCGCTGGGGAAGCATCCGTAAGAAGGCATTGGTAGGATGGGAAGCCGCCAAAAAGGAAACGCCGCGTGTTTAACGCGGCGCTCCGGTAACTGTTCTCCCGTATATGTGAAGGTTATGCACTGCAGGTAACGCAGCCATCGTCCATGCTGCAACTGGGTCCCGTAATCTCAGTCGCTTCTATATCGCTCATTTGCACAGCCGCCGTATTTACATCCGGTACAGATATCACCGGCTCCATCGCAACACTGCCCTGTTTTTCCACGGTAAACTGTACCGCCTGCGTAGCAGCCTGGGAACGCAGGTAATACATGCCCGTCTTCAGTCCTTTTTTCCATGCATAAAAGTGCATGGAAGTCAGTTTGGATGAAGTGGCACTATCTACGAACAGGTTAAGGGATTGTGACTGGCATATATAAGCGCCACGGTCGGCAGCCATGTCTATCAGGTTACGCTGTTTGATCTCCCAAACCGTTTTATACAATTCTTTGATATCCTCCGGAATTTCCTTAATGTTTTGAACGGATCCATTGGCGGTAATGATCTTGTTCTTCATATCGTTGTTCCATAACCCCAGGTTCACCAGGTCTTTAAGCAGGTGTTTGTTTACGATGATGAACTCCCCGCTCAATACCCGTCTTGTATAGATGTTTGAGGTATACGGTTCAAAACACTCATTATTACCGAGTATCTGCGAAGTGGACGCGGTAGGCATAGGTGCTACCAGCAATGAATTGCGTACACCATGTTCCATCACTTCTTTACGCAGCGAATTCCAGTCGTGCCGGTCCGAAGGTGTTATATTCCACAGGTCGAACTGGAATTTGCCCTTTGATAATGGCGAACCGGGGAAGCTCTGGTAAGCCCCATCCTGTTTTGCCAGGTCCTTGCTGGCCGTCATAGCCGCAAAGTAAATGGTCTCGAATATATTCCTGTTCAACACCTTGGCCAGCTCGCACTCGAACGGCAGGCGCAGGAGGATGAATGTATCGGCCAGTCCCTGCACTCCCAGCCCTATCGGGCGGTGGCGCATATTGCTGTTAAATGCTTCTTCAACCGGGTAGTAATTATTATCGATGATCAGGTTCAGGTTTTTGGTGGCCTGGTAGGTAACCTCGTATAATTTATCGAAGTCGAACTTACCGTTCTCCACGAAGCGGGGCAGCGCCAGCGAAGCAAGGTTGCACACAGCCACTTCATCCGGACTGGTATATTCTATAATCTCCGTACACAGATTGCTGCTCTTGATGGTACCCAGGTTTTGCTGGTTGCTTTTGCCGTTGGCTGCATCCTTATATAACATATAGGGATTGCCTGTTTCTATCTGGGCTTCCATAATGGCAAACCATAGCTCCTGTGCTTTCACCACTTTACGGGCACGTCCTTCGGCTTCGTATTTAGTATATAGCGCTTCAAACTCCGCACCATGGCACTCAGGAAGGCCGGGAGCTTCGTTGGGACAAAAAAGACTCCAGCTACCATTCTCTTCCACACGCTTCATGAACAGGTCAGGTATCCACAGACCCAGGAACAGATCCCTGGCGCGCATTTCTTCCTTACCATGATTTTTACGCAGGTCGAGGAACTCGAATATATCGGCATGCCAGGGCTCCAGGTATACGGCAAATGCACCTTTGCGTTTACCACCGCCCTGGTCTACATACCGCGCGGTATCGTTAAACACCCGCAGCATGGGAATGATGCCGTTGCTGGTACCATTCGTGCCGCCGATATAACTTCCGGTGGCGCGTATGTTATGAATAGCCAGGCCAATGCCTCCCGCACTTTGCGATATCTTGGCCGTCTGCTTGAGCGTATCGTATATTCCTTCAATGCTGTCTTCTTTCATCGTCAGCAGAAAGCAGGACGACATCTGTGGCTTGGGAGTGGCGGCATTAAACAAGGTAGGCGTGGCATGGGTAAACCAGCGCTCGCTCATCAGGTTATATGTTTTAATGGCACTTTCTATATCATCTTTATGAATGCCGATGGCCACCCGCATATACATCTGTTGCGGACGTTCCACTATCTTACCATCGATGCGCAGCAAATACGCCCTTTCAAGCGTTTTGAATCCGAAATAATCGAAGCCGAAGTCACGGTCGTATATAATGGAACTATCCAGTATCTCCGCATTCGCTTCTACAATTTCGATAACGTCATCGGCGATCAGCGGCATTTTTCGGCCGGTTTTTTTATCGGTATAATCGTACAATGCCCTCATAGTGGCACTGAACGACTTCATGGTGTTCTTGTGCAGATTGCTTACCGCTATGCGCGAGGCAAGTAATGCGTAATCCGGGTGTTTTATGGTAAGTGATGCTGCCGTTTCCGCAGCCAGGTTATCCAGCTCCGTGGTGGTAACACCATCGAAGATACCGACGACCACTTTTTTGGCAACGTCGATCACGTCTACCAGCGGACTTAGTCCGTAAGATAGTTTCTGAATGCGCGCAGTGATCTTATCGAACTTAACGCTTTCTTTTTTGCTGTTTCTTTTTATTACCTGCATCTGATATTATTTAAAAGGTATTAGAAATCTTCTTCCAACGAAAAGGTCTGTGAATCTTTAGTGCCCATTACACCGGCTTTCTGGTAATCACCCACCCGCTTCTCGAAGAAGTTGGTCTTGCCCTGCAGGGAGATCATCTCCATAAAGTCGAACGGATTGGAAGCATGAAACATTTTGGGATATCCCAGCTCATCCAGCCACCTGTCGGCCACGAACTCGATATATTGTTGCATCAGCTTGGCATTCATACCTATCAGGTCTACCGGTAATGCATCGGTTACAAATTCTTTCTCGATCCGCACTGCATCGCCGATAATACCATATACTTCTTCCTGAGAAAGTTTGGTACTGAGCATGCCGTAGAGCAGGCAGGCAAACTCGCAATGCAAACCTTCATCGCGGCTGATCAGTTCGTTGCTGAATGTAAGACCCGGCATCAGTCCCCTTTTCTTCAGCCAGAAGATGGAGCAGAAGCTGCCACTGAAAAAGATGCCTTCCACCGCGGCAAATGCTACGAGGCGTTCCGCGAAATTGCCATTGTCTATCCAGCGTAGGGCCCATTCCGCTTTTTTCTTTACGGCAGGCACTGTATCGATCGCGTGGAAAAGTCTTGTCTTTTCATGCGGATCTTTTACATACGTATCGATCAGTAAGGCATAGGTCTCCGAGTGAATATTTTCCATCATAATCTGGAAGCCGTAAAAGCACCTGGCTTCCGGTAATTGTACCTCGCTCATGAAATTGACGGCCAGGTTCTCGTTCACGATACCATCGCTGGCAGCAAAGAATGCCAGTACGTGCGCGATGAAATGCCGCTCACCGTCGTTGAGTGCCGACCAGTCCTTCATATCGCTGCTCAGATCTATTTCCTCGGCCGTCCAGAAACTGGCTTCATGCATCTTGTACATTTCCCATATCCGCGGATAGTTAATCGGCAGGATGACGAATCGATCTTTATTTTCCCTTAACAGGACTTCATTTTCATTCATATATATAAATTTTATCAGGGTCCGTAATTTATGCGACAGAATGTCCATTAAGCTACATAGAATGCAGCCTCATAACGCGATCAAAAATTAAAGTATTGATTGTTATTCTGACGTACTTACATGCAAGTTTAACAACTTAACAACGGAGTTTAACAATAAGTTAATAACAGGTTGTGCATAACGAACAGGTTCCTTTCCCCGTCAATAATATTACTTTAATTTATCAAGTAATGCCGTTGCTTTTCTGAAGTCGGCATAACTCCATTTATCCAAAATGGTGCCCTGATTCAGCAGGTAGAGGGTGGGATTTGCCCTTGCAGCGGTCTTAATGGCTACCCCATCGCAAAGCAGCGATTTGTCAGGTTTGGCTTTTATGTTGCGGTAGGCTATAAAAAAGTCCTGTGCCAGTTTTTTGTTATTGGTGATAAGATAAAACGGGATATTTTTTTCTTTCGCGCGGATGTAAATAAGCGAAAGCTGCTCCATAAAATCACCTTCTTTCCATTCGTCTTTTACAAACAGCAGGTACATATAACCAGGCGTTGCCAGTATCTCCTGCGTGGAGTCGATGCCGTCCATTGTATTAAGTACAAAGTCTTTGATAGGCGGTTCCGCATTGCCTTCGCGCACTATTTTATCATACCGTTTTACAAACAGGTAAGTGGAATCGTTAAAGTCTGCGGGAAACTGATCGGCCGTAAATTCTATAGGCTGTCCCTGCTTTTCGTATACGAAACTAATCACGCTGCTGTCGGGTATGGCTCCTTCCGGTATCTTCATTTTTTCCGCTATGTTATTGCCTTTTTTGTAAGGCAAGCAATCCAGCACGGGCAGGTATACCAACACATACCACTGAAGCCCGAAAGAGAAGATGGTGGCAAGGGATAGTATCAGTATGGAACGCGACGATGAAAGCGATGTCTGCATCTTTTGCCGGTACCTGAAAAGAACAAGGATCAGCACAAGCAGAATAAGGTCTTTTATAAAAGAAGTCTGTGCCGTAAGCGGTATGCAGTCGCCAAAGCAGCCGCAGGTTTTTATTTTACCGGAGAATAAAGCATAGGCTGTCAGAAAGGTGAAGAATATGATCAGCAGCAATAGCAGCCAGCTCACCAGCTTCATACGGTAACCCACTATTACAGCTACTCCCGCAATGATCTCGAAGGCGATCATCAGCACAGACAGGGCGAGGGTATAATCGTTGAATACCGGCAGGTTCCATACTTCAAAGAATTCCTGCATCTTGTAGCTAAGTCCCAGCGGGTCGTTGGCTTTTATAAGACCGGAGAAAATAAAAAGCAGTCCCACAACCCACCTTGTGATATTAAGTACATATTTCATTGCCAAACCTGTTTAGTGCCTTCCTTCTGCCTGTAAAATAAGTGCAAAGATCGCATAATTGATAATATCGTAATAGTTGGCATCGATGCCTTCGCTGATGATGGTTTTACCGTCGTTGAAGAGGATCTGTTTTACCCGCAACAATTTAGAAAGTACCAGGTCGGTAAAGCTCTCCTGGCTCATATCGCGCCAGGCTTCCCCATAATCATGGTTCTTATCCTGCATCAGTTCTCTTGCCGCTTCTATCTGCTGGTCGTAGAGTATTTCTGCAGATCCTGCTTCCAGGTCTTCAGGGTCTTCGGTCTGGAGAGAAAGCTGTATCAGTCCGATCACGGAATAGTTGACGATGCCGATAAACTCCGACCGGATATCGTCCCCTACCCGCTGTTGTTTTGTTTCCTGTATGGTTCGTATGCGTTTGGCTTTGATATAGATCTGGTCGATCACGGAGATAGTCCTGAGCACCCGCCAGGAAGTTCCGTAATCTTTTGTCTTTTTAATAAAGATATCTTTGCAGGATCGTACTGCCGTGTCGTATTGATTATTCGTAGTTGTCATTTGTAAAGATTGGGTCAAAAATAATATAATGTTTACACTTAATTGTAATGGACGGTTGCTGGTGGCCGATAAACCGCTGGTAATGGGCATCATCAATACCACTCCCGATTCATTTTACGAAGGAAGCCGCTTCCAGGGCGGCGATGGAATACTGCGTCAAACGGAAAAGATGATCCGGGAAGGAGCCGCCATCCTGGATATAGGGGGACAAAGCACCCGTCCGGGCAGTGAGCCGGTATCTGCAGAAGAAGAAATGCAACGGGTGATACCCGCCATTGAATCGCTTCGTTTTAATTTCCCGGAAACGGTTATTTCTGTTGATACATATTATGCTGTTGTGGCTAAATCGGCCGTAGAGGCAGGTGCGGGCATCATCAACGATATCGGTGGCGGCAGCCTGGATAAGGACATGATTCCCACGGCCGGGCGTTTAGGGGTGCCTTATATATGCATGCACGTTAAAGGCAACCCGCAAACGATGCAGCAACATGCGGTGTATGAGGATATAATCCGCGAAGTGATGGATTATTTCATACATAAGATAACCGAATGCCGCGATGCGGGAATAAAGGATATGATCATAGATCCGGGGTTCGGATTCGCGAAAACAACGGTTCATAATTTCCGTCTGCTGAAAGACCTGCGCTTACTCGGCCTGCTGGAAAAGCCGGTACTCGCAGGTATTTCCCGGAAAGCTACCATTTATAAAACACTGGGTATTACTGCCGCAGAAGCACTGAACGGCACTACGGCTCTTAACATGGTGGCACTCATTAACGGGGCTTCCATACTTAGGGTGCATGATGTAAAGGAGGCAGTGGAGACGGTACAGTTGTATCTTAATGTAAAATAAAACCCGCTTCTTTCAATGAGCAGGATATGCCCAATGTAAGAAGCAGGTTCGTATATTAGTTTACCCGTTTATTTATGACCGGCCGGCGGTGGCGGCATCTGCATCTGAGGCTGTGCAGGAGCTTTATCCGCTACATCTACTAGTTCCACGTCGAATATCAGCGATTCGAAGGTTTTGCCTCCGGGGCCGGGCTGCGGTCCGTAAGCAAGACTGCCGGGGATATAAAGCGTGGCTTTAGCACCCTTCTTTAGCAGCTTAATTCCTTCGTCCCATCCGGGTATCACCTGACCTGTTCCCAGTACGAAACTGAACGCCGGTTTATCAGGGGTCACATTATTTTCAAATTCTTTTTCGGTGGAAAGCAATTTGCCGGTATAACGCACGGATACATATTTGCCGGAGTCTGCCTGTACACCGGTACCCTGACTTTTAATTTCCACAAAGGTACCCTTACCTGTTTTCTGTGCGTTGATCTTTTTGCCGGCCAGGAAGTTTTCCACTTCTTTGTCTGATTCGGCTTTCTTGGATACGTTCTCTCCTTCCTGCCGGCTTCTTTCTTTGGCGGTTTCTTTATCGGTATCTGCTCTGGATGCCTCTTCATTCGCGAATACGTCTACCACTTTGAACGAGATAGTGAGTTTATCACCTTTTTTCATAAAGGGAGGAAGTGCTCCGGGGGGTGCTTTTTTCATGATGGTATCTACCAGTTGTACCACGATGGCACTGTCGCCCTTGTGGAGAAAACGGAAGATTTCAGCAGGGTTGTATTGCGCCTCGGCACTGTCTACCTTTGCATATGCCGGCATTTTGCCATAGGAGGTAGCGAGTACCGAATCGTTGATCTTCTGTGTGTAATGTACTTTAATGATCTGGCCGAGTTTTACCTGTGGGGCATCGCTGCCGGGGATGATTTTATACATCAGGCCGCTGGATGTTTTTTTATACGAGGGGCTGTTACATGCACCCAATATTGCCATGGAAGCAATTGCAAGAATCCGTACTGAGAATGTTGTCATGTGTATTTTTATTGTAATTGTGATGCGTTTTCTTTAAGTGCTTCTTTGAATTTATGTACCGTTTTTTCGAGTGAGTCGCTGGAATGACCGCCTGCCGCATTGTAGTGGCCGCCCCCCTCGAAATAGTTACGGGCAAAAGTGTTTACGTCGAATTCCCCTTTGCTCCGGAAGCTCCATTTTCTTTCTTCGTCCCTGTCTATACAGATAGCTGCCATTTTTATGCCCTGTATGGTGAGGGGGAAATTAACGAGCCCTTCGGTATCGCCGGTTCTTATCTCATATTTGAGCAGGTCGGTACGCGGGATACTTATCAGTGCGGCATTGTATTCGTAGAATACCTGCATCCTGTTGGACAGTACATGCCCCAGGAAGCGCAGCCTGTTTTCGAGAAAGTTATCGTATATGTTATCGTGTACCGGTGTATGCCGCAATCCGAGTGATTTGAGCGTAGCGACCATAAGGTGTACGGATTCGGTGGCGGAGGCATAGCGGAACGAGCCGGTATCGCCCATTACTCCGGCGTACAGGCATTCGGCTATGGGAATATTGATCTTGTTTCTGTACCCGGATGCAAGTATAAAATCGTACACCATTTCGCTGGTGGAGCTTTTAGTGATATCGCTGATACCATAATCAAAGCTCTCCGTTTCGGGCTGCTGGTGATGGTCGATAAGTATTTTAAGGCAACTGGCCGCCCTAATGGGTGCGGCAAAATGCTTTGCCCTGGATATCGCGTTGAAGTCGAGACAGAAAATCCATTCCGCTTCCGTTACGGCGGCATGTATTTTTTCCCGGAGGCGGTTGTTTTCATAATCGAGTACCAGCTCGCTGCCAGGCATCCAATTGAGAAAAGCCGGCCAGTTGGTAGGTGATACCATGGTAACGGTATGACCCAGTTGCACCAGCAGATGATAGAGTGCCAGCGACGAACCCATTGCGTCGGGATCAGGCTTCTGGTGCATGGTGATGATTACCTTTTTTGGATCAGCTAATTGCGGGAATATTTCTTCTATAGGGTTCATAAAACGGAGCGAAGATATTGAAAAAGTCGATACCTTTGCGACCCTAAAGAAAAGGTTTATGACTAACAGGACATTTACGATGATAAAGCCGGATGCGTTTTCCAAAGGGCATTCAGGGGCTATTCTTGATCAGATTATTAAGGCAGGATTTAAGGTGATAGCTTTGAAAATGGTTAAATTATCGGCGGATAAAGCGGGCGAGTTTTATGCTATTCATAAGGAGCGTCCTTTTTACGGAGAGCTGGTGGAGTTTATGAGTAGCGGGGCTATCGTGGCGGCTATCCTGGAGAAGGAAAATGCAGTGGCGGATTTCAGGACTTTAATTGGTGCTACCAACCCGGCGCAGGCTGCGGAAGGTACCATCCGTAAATTATATGCGGCGTCTATTGGGGAAAATGCCATTCACGGGAGTGATAGTGATGAGAATGCCATTATTGAAGGGGATTTTTTCTTTTCGGGGTTGGAGAGGGTTTGAGTATTATGAGTTGGTTGATGGAATTTGCTGACGGGAAAAGGTCGTCCCGGATATTTTAAATGAGAAAAAAAAAATTCTTTTTTTTTTTGTTTGTTAGTTTTTTATAATTTTAAATATACGGGTCGACCTTTTGTGGTTTAATAAGGTTTTTT